>NZ_JASGLW010000013.1 GCF_030156785.1 Methanohalophilus sp. | reverse complement strand
AACCTTTTTCAATACAATTACTGGTAGGAGAAGATTTACATGGTTGAATATGTGATTTAGAAGATTAGCAAGCAGATATAAAGATATAGTTTTCAAGGATTTGCTGGATATTAAATGTTTCATGTTCTGCTGGAGAAAAGTATAAAGGATTTATGAAACAGGTTTAATTACTTATTTTTTAGGCACTTCTTTGCAGTCTTCCATGAATGACGGACAAAATCGGGTAGGCTTCCATATTCTTGAACCCAGTTTTCAAGAAAATCTTTTGTTTTTTTGTCAGATGGGTAACCACTTCCAAAATCAATTCCAATCTTTTTCCTGAGTTCTGCAACACGTCTGTCACGTGTAACTTTTGCAATGATAGAAGCAGCAGAAACAATAGGATACTTGTCATCGGCTTTATGCTCTGAAACAATAGTGATAGGTTTACTTACATTTTGAGTATAATTCTCAGTAAGCTTCTTCCCGAAGCGTTCCGCCTTTACATCAGCAGCATCTACATAAGCGGTATCCGGCTGGAGATTCTCAAGAACCTTTGAAAAACCTACAACCATAATTTCATTCATGGTCATTATCCTTCGCAATTCGTCGATCTGGGATGGGCTGATTTCAAGAACAAAAATCTTTAATGCATATTTTTCAATTTTGAGGGCAAGATCTTCCCTGCGTGATGGACTTAATTTCTTGGAATCTGCAACTCCAAGGTTATTAATTGAGTGGAGTTTGTCTTCTTCTGTGAGAACCCCTCCAATGCACATTGGACCAATTACGGGTCCTTTGCCGGCTTCGTCAATTCCTGCAATTCTCATTTTGCCTCATCAGATGAACATGGTAAATATAACATATGCAATGGTCATCATTATTATTGAGTGTTTCAGTCCTGCAAGTATTCTTCCTTCACCCATCGCACCCGCCATAAGGCCTGAACTGAGTCCCTGTATTAGGGCTGCATGCTTAAATAGGCGTGTATAATCCTCAAGATTAAAATTTGTAATGAATCCCCCACTGGCTCCAGAAGCAGATACCTGCTCTCCGGCACGTGCCATTTCAGAGAGAAATGTGCTGGATATTATATAGATAACTCCCACAAACACGAGGAATGATATGTAAATGATTACAATATAAATCATCATATTCATTGATCGCTCTCTTTTCATATCCTGATCGGTGGCTGCATCCCTTGCAGCCACCCTGAGCACTTCCCCGATATCACCACTTGATTCGTTAGCTTTGGTAATAAGAGTAAAAGATCTTGCTACAATCGGTGTACGGAGACGGTTTGCAAAACGTATCAATCCGTCATTGATATGTAGTCCCCATGTTATGTCTTTCCATACTTTCTTTACTTCTTTGCTTATTTCATCAGTCTCATTTTTTGCAATCAGTTTAATTGATTCCTGAAGTGTCATTCCGGTTTCATTTGTACTTGCGAGTCTTTTGAGTAAGTCCGGGATACTACGCTCCAGTTTCTTAAGTCTTCTGGACTTTATTTCAAAGAATAATGCAAGTGGTACAATAGCTGTTAAAATACCAAAAAAAACATAATCGTCTACAAAATCGATTATTTCAGTACTTGTATTCAGATTATTGATATTCAGCAAGAATGGTACTATCATTACAATTAGTCCAAGTGGGCCGAAAAGGGCAAGGGAATACTCGGGTTTTTTAATGAATGGCTTTAGTGGGTTACTAACATATAACTTTAATTTCAAAAACTCCTTTGATTTGATGAACCTTTCATATTTTTCCCTTTCAGCAATCTTTTCGTTTGTTTCATCGATAGGATTCCCCTGCTCATCATAAACCGGTTTCAGGTGGTCCGGTATTTCAGGAATATCATGTTCAAGTACTACTCGGGTCTTAAGGATTTGTGGATCTCCCATTTCGCCGGGTGTAATGATACTGATCATCACCACAAACATGAGGGTACCAATCGGGAGAACTGCGTAAATGATGGCATATACCATGGTCTCTGATCCGGATCCCATTACTGCCATCATGACTCCAAGGATTATGATAAAAAGGGGCCCTGCAACAAAAGCGGTAACATATGATTCTGCCAGCAATGCCAGTGTTTCCAGGAAACCTTTTTGGTCTATTATTGCCTTTTGCAGGTATTGTTCCGATTTGTCCTGAAAATATTTTACAACATCTCCCCCACTATCTATTATTGTAAGGAGGTTGTAAAGCAAATCCTGCATTCTCTCAGAAGGTGTTGTTTCAGAGACTTTTGAAATAGCAGAACGAAGATCGTGTCCGAAAAAGTCCATTTCTCTGATAATCGTGTCTATTTCCTTTGACACTTCTCCATAAGTTTTCTCAGAGTTTGCTAGAGAGTGGAAAACTTCGATTATATTCATTCCACCTTTGCTCAGTGCATACATGAACGTAACCGCATAAGGTAGTTGCTGATCAATTTTACCTTTGCGTTCACCTGCCTGAAATGAAGGGTATAGTAAAAAAAGTGCATATGTAATTACTCCAAAAAAGAGGATGGAGCCCACAATCAGGATTCCTGCAATAAAAAAATCTCTAAATAGCAGCAGCCAGGCGAAGGATTCATTAATCCTGATATTTGTGAGTTGTTCGGGTAGTCCGAATACAACAAGAATCACGTATGCCAGTGTAACCCCTATGAACATTCCAATAATGGAAGCAATCAATGAACAAAAAATAGCAGTGGAGATATACATATCGTAAGATGTAGGAATTCGTGCCTGCTTGAGTTGTAGTTCAAGATTGACATATTTCTCTCTTCGATTACGTATGCGATCTCCAAACAGAGTAAATGCTATCTTCTGAATGATATGAAAAACATTTTTTTCGTAGGATGCTGTTTTATCTTTTTTTGTTTTATTAGTTATTTTTCTTTTTAGTTTATTAAGGTTGAATTTACTTTGTTTTTTCTTTGGTTTGGAGCTTTTGACTTTATCAGGAGTTTCGGCCAGATCGATTTGTTCATCCAACTCGGGTATATTGTTTTCAGGTTCGCTTCCCGGGTTTGAAAGATCATTTGTTTTTTCTTCAAATTCTGTCACTTTTACCCCGCCTGACCTATTAATAATCCAAACCCAATTTTGCCATCAACTTGTCAGGGATTGATTGATATTCATTGATTATGGATGAAATTGTTTTAAAATCGAAGATTTTATTCTCGATCATATATTCCATGATCCTTCTTCGATTATCGAGTTCCTGAGAAATCCTGTCATTGTTCCATCCTCTACGCATTTTGATCTCTTCAAGAGCTTTTGATTCACCTGTTTTTCTGAAAACGTCTCTTGTAGAATCCCATGTGTAGATATCGCTTGTCCTGATGTTCCTTGTATTAGGATCGATATCAATAATCTCTACAAGTTTAATATTCCTTCTTACCCTTTTTCCCTTCGAATATGTCTGTGCCTGAATGCTCATGATGTCAAGTGCCTGGATCATGTTACGAGGAACACTGATTGGTGGGTTTTCCAGCCTGTGGATGGCTGATGCAACCGAATCCGCGTGCATGGTTGAAAAGGTGGTATGCCCTGTTGACATTGCCTGAAAAAGGGTAAGTGCTTCATGACCTCTTACTTCACCTACAAGCAGGTATTCGGGACGCTGTCTAAGAGCTGCCTTTAGTAAATCATACATGTCGATGGCTCCTCTATCGTCAGCAGTGAATGAATCCCGTGTAACTCCCGGGATCCAATTGATATGCGGTAGTTTTAATTCCCTTGTATCCTCCAGAGTGACTATCTTAGCTTTTGTCGGAATGAAAAGGGATACTGCATTGAGTGAAGACGTTTTACCGGACGCGGTACCTCCAGCAAATATCAGGCTCTTGTTGTTTTCGATACAAAGCCAAAGATAAGCCATTTGTTCAGACGAAAAGGTTCCCCAATTTATCAGATCAACAGGACTAATTGGTTTTTCATTGAATTTACGGATGGTAAATGTACTACCGTGAGTTGTCACACTGGTTCCCAGTGTCATCTGGATCCTTGAACCATCCGGCATTGTCGCATCAACCATGGGTTCTGCGATTGAAATATGCTTACCGCTTTTCTGGGCAAGTTGGATTATAAAAGAATCGAGTTCCTCTTCCTTAAAAATTATGTTAGTGGCAATATTTTGATATTTACGATGAAACAGGAAAATTGGTTTATTGTGTCCGTTTCCTGAGATGTCTTCGATTCCACCATCATGCATGAGGCCATCAATTTTTCCAAATCTTACAAAATCTCTCTTAATATAATACAGAATCTTTGCAAGCATTATAGGGGTTACTTCAATGTCATAGTCCCGAACAATCTTTCTGACTTGTATTTCAAGTATTTCTTCCTTATCACTTTCTTCGGAAATTTCTTCAAAAAGTAAAACATTCCTGAGACGATCTTTTATTTCTGTCAGGAATACTTCTTCAAATTCGGTAAGTTCCGGCTCAACTACATAGTAAAGATGGTCGTTTATTTCCGGGTTATACAAGATCACAGTAAAACAATATGGTTCTTTGAGCCAATATCTTTCCTGTTCTACATAATTCTCAATACCATTGAAAACAGCCATATCTCCGTGTTTTTCCGGATCATAAGCTTCTATTGGTTCACTCTCATTTTCAAATAATTTTCTGATCTTGCAAACGATGTCTAATTTTCTTGTGAATTTATCCTCCGTCTTTGGAGCAGATGCATCTTTTACTTCTGTATTGTCCTGACTTTTTAGAAGTTGTTCAGATTCTCCAATTTCAGATTCTTTGATAAGATCAGTATTTTCTTTTTCTGTACCTTCAAATTCTGTTTCCTTCTCCTTTGGAGTTGATGAACTTTTTACTTCTGTGTTGTCCTGGCTTTTTAGAGGTTGTTCAGATTCTCCAATTTCATATTCTTTGATAAGATCGTTTTCTTCTTTTCCCGGACCTTTGGACTCTGGAATCTCTGATTCTTCATTGTGAATGTCGATGTTCTCGATTTTTGAAGCAAGGAACTTTGCATCCTTTGTATCGTCTTCTTTGACAATTATTGTGGGATTAAGGGGACGGCTTTTAATAACGTTTTGCTCTGATTTTTTTGGAATGAATATTTTTGGTCCAAATGATTTTTCTTTGTCTGTTTGGGAAGCCATTTTTCGTTTATACCTTTGCGTATCATTGGAATAAGTATTTTTATTCTCCCGTTCATCGTCAGTATGCATTTTGTATCCCCAGAGCTTCCTTGTGATTTATCTAATGATCTAGATGTATGTGCAAAATAATAACTGTAATTAGTGATATAATGTTTTTCTATAAATTTCAATGGTTTAGCTCTTCTTCGGCGAAATGGCTGAAATATTGTCTTTTTTTGGATGCCAACTACACATTTTGATAAATGTGAGTATATTAACATAAAGTGCAATAAATAGGTGCATGAAATCACGACTAACATGTAAATACCTCCAATTTGCGATGAAAAAAGCAAAAGCCAGCATGACATGTCAAGTATAGATGAGCGCTCAATGAAATCTAAGTCTTAATTTTCCATGTATTGCTTTTTATATTTTCCAGCATGAAAAATGTTTAAATCATAGACCAGCATGTAGAATACACCCACACTATAAATTGGCCGAGGGATTCCTATGCCTATAATAACACTGGATTACAACGACCTTGAAGAGCTTACCGGCATTGACAGGGATACAATTATAGATCGTATCCCAATGATCGGTGCAGATATTGAAAGAAAAGAAGAATCATCCATTGACATTGAGTTTTTTCCCGATCGCCCCGATCTTTACAGTGTTGAAGGCGTAGCCAGAGCAATGCGTGGTTTTATGGAGATTGAATCAGGTCTTCCTGAATACACCACTACCGAGTCAGGTGTTGAGATATATCTGGATGAAAAAATTGCGGATATACGTCCGGTGTTGGGTTGTGCAATCATACGCGGAATCAAGTTCACATCTTCTTCAATTAAATCTCTCATGGATCTTCAGGAATCCCTTCACTGGGGACTTGGAAGGGATCGCAAGAAAGTTTCTATCGGAGTCCATGATCTTTCCAATATTACTCCACCATTTCGATATATAGCAGCAGATCCGGAATTTGAATTTGTACCGCTTGGCTTTACAGAACCCATGAGCATGCGTGAAATCCTTGAAAAGCATCCCAAGGGAGTTCGCTTTGCAAGCTTGCTTGAAGGCTTTGAATACTACCCGCTCATCAAAGACGCCAATGACAATGTACTCTCTTTCCCACCAATCATTAACGGTACTCTTACAATGGTAGAAGAAAGTACAACAGACCTTTTCATTGATGTAACTGGTCTTAGCAAGGAAGTCTATATTGCTCTTAATATAGTGGTTTCTGCTCTCGCTGAAAGAGGCGGTCGAATTGAAACGGTTAAAGTAATCTATCCAGACGGGAGCACACAAATTACTCCTGATATTTCTCCCAGTGTCCGCCAGCTTACCAAAGAAGAAGTCGAATCTCTTATTGGTAAAGAAATGACGGTGGATCAGATCATTTCATGTCTTGAGAAAATGCGCTTTGGTGCAAAAGATATGGGAAATGGCAATATTGAGATTCAGGTTCCTTCTTTCAGAGCTGATATCCTTCACAGCTACGATCTTATAGAGGACATTGCAATTGGAATCGGTTATGATAATATCGAGCCAGTGACTCCCCAAATCGCGACAGTTGGGGCAGCACATCCGCTTTCCATTCTCGGGACAAGAATGCGTGAGATCATGGTTGGTCTGGGGTACATGGAAGTTATGCCATTTACACTCACAAGCGAGAAAGTACAATTTGAATGGATGAGACGTCCGGAACAGGAAGGAATTACAAAAGTCTTGAAACCGATTAGCGAGGACCAGACACTTGTTCGTCCTACTATATTGCCGAATCTCATGGAAATTTTATCATTAAATCAGCACCATGAGCTTCCTCAGCGTCTTTTCGAAGTAGGCGAAGTAGTAACTGATTGCAGGAATCGTATTCATCTTGCAGCAGTATCTATTCACTCACAGGCAAACTTTGAAGAAGTCAGAGAACTGGTGGATGCTGTTATGAGGGAGAGATGCGTGGAATATAGGACTGCAAAATCAGATGATCCGGCATTTATTCGGGGAAGGGCTGCCGATATTTTCGTTGATGATATATGTGTTGGTGTAATGGGTGAATTCCATCCTGAAGTACTTATCAACTTTGGTTTGGGACATACTACAGTAGGTTTTGAACTGGACATTACTCCATAATAATAGAAGCGGGCCTGCCGCGATTCGAACACGGGTCAATGGGTGTCTCCGAAACTTAACTTTCACAGTTCTCCGAAGCCCATGAGGATATCCGCTACCCTACAGGCCCAGTGGAATTAACTATAATGATGTCAGTATTAAACCTTTCTATGCTGTTTTAAGTAGTTTTTACGTCACCAAGTCCGGTATTGAAGTAAAAGGGCAATAAACAATAGCAAAACTCCAAAAATATGCCTGAAATGTATCTTGAGTCTCCAGTCCAGTCCCAGTTTGCTGGTATACATCAGGCGGGAGCCTATCTGGCTCCCTGCAAGTACTGTAATGCAAAGTGCTGCAAGAAATGGGAGCTCAATATTGATGTCAGTAATATGTGCCAGAAATCCTGAAAGGGAAGAAAATGTAACAACCAGCATTGAAGTTGCAGGAGCTTCTTTTGTGCTGTATCCAAGCATCAGCAATATTGGAACTATAAAACTTCCTCCGCCCAAACCCAAGAGACCGGTAATCACTCCGATAAAAAAGCCAAGAATGGAACCAAAAAAAATCTTTTTTTTAAGGGGAATTGAATGGACATTCATTTTCTTTTCTTTTGATTGGATTAAGATTAAGCCGGTGACAACAAGGGTGATACTGAACAGTAGGATGAGTGTTTTTTCAGGCAGTATCCCGGAGAAATAAGCACCAACAGGTGCTCCAACTACCGCCATGATTATGATTGGAAAGGCTGTGTGAAAATCGGTAGCTTTTTTTTGGATGTAAGTGATTGATGCAGAGCCGGCTGTTATTAGATTAAGCAAAAGCGCCAGGGGAATTGCAACAAGCAGATCCATACCCATCAGATAAAACAAAGGGACATAGATGACTGCACCTCCAAGACCCAATAGAGCAAAAAGAGCAGAAAGGCAGAAAATAATAGGAATAAATTCTAATAATTCGAGAAGTGGCATGATAGTTTCCTTTTAGTCATTACCAAAATGCAAGTAGCGCTGTTTGAAGATACTTATGTTTTTCCGTGTTCCAGCGACAGCAATAATGTCTCCAGGAAGCAATTTTCGTGACTCAAAGTCTTTAATAATAACTTCTTCCCCTGATTGTATTCCAATTATCCGGCATCCCATTTGATGTATCAGGTCTAATTCTTTTGGGCTTTTCATTGCAAGAGCAGATTTTTTTGGAATCTGGTATTTTTCTATTTCAATTCCTTCATACAAGACTAATTCTTCCTTGAGTTCTTCACAATCGATGTGGCTGCAGGTAGCCGTAATTTTTGCAAGCATTTGTCCAGCAACAATTGAAAGGGATGCAACATAATCTGCTCCAGCTTTGTAAATCTTCTCAATAGAATCAACAGAATTTGCACGGGCGAAGATATTTGTACGATTGTTTAATCCCCTTGTAATCAGAGTTGCAAAGATCACACTGGTATCATTGTTTAACGTAATAATGACATTTGATGCATTTTCAATTCCTGCTTCTCTAAGGATGTCTTCTTCAGTAGCATTTCCAATAATATGCTTAAAGGGAGCCTTTTCTAGAGCTTGTTTAGACTTATCTACTACAACAAAGTCCACATTTTCATCTTTTAAAATTTCGACAATGTTTTTTCCGACATCTCCATATCCAAGGACGATTATATGGTCAGTTTGCATGTTACCCCCCCTCCACGTGCCATTCTCTTAAGTTCGGACAGCTGTTCCAATGTACCGGTTGCAAGAAGAACAGAATTTTCACGAATGATATCGGATGGTTTTATATCAAAATTCAGGATGCCGTTTTTCCGCATGCCAACAATGCATGCACCGGATTCTTCCTGGATCCTGGAATTCGCAAGAGTTTTGCCAATTAATTCACTTTTAGGATATATGGGAATTTCTACTATGCTATAATCCTCAAAGAAATTTATAGCATCCGTCAGGTTTTTTGAACATCGATCTAGAGCCTTTTTTCCCAGGTATCTCCCAAGAACAAGTTTCGGAGAAACGACCCTCTTAGCACCAGCATATTTGAGATATTTTACATTGGAAATCTCTTCGGCTACTGCAATTACATATAGTTGAGCAAGGTTTGTTGCAGTCAGGACAATATTTGCGTTTTCCTCATCCGTCCTATTTGCAATCAAAAACCGTGCTTTCTCGATGTTTGCGTTCTTCAGGGTTTCTTCATTTGTTGCAGAACCCAATATGCAAGGTAATTTTCTTTTTATCAGTTCTTCTACGAGTTGCTCATCTTCTTCTATTATGAGGAATTCAATATTTTGTTCCGCAAGTTCTTCAATAAGAGTCTCAACACGGCGATTGTATCCACATATGATAATATGATCAGCCAGATTAGGTGGGGCTCTGATGGGTAATTGTGTACGAAGTGTCTTTTCAAACCAGGGTGTGACTACGAAAGAAATCAGTATTCCAAAAACCATGGTTACCCCTGAAAGCTGGACCACCATAGTGAAAATTTTTCCAGCTTTGGAAGTGAGAACGATATCCCCATATCCTACTGTTGTAACAGTACTGATCACCCAATAAGTTGCATCAATGATGTTTACATATTCTGTTTGTCCTTCGCTGGAAGCAAAATAAAGGAACAAGAGTATATCTATTATGATTAGTGAGATTACAGTAATAATATGTTTTGCCAGCGGTTTTTGTAAAATGGATGAAGATTCCATTCATATTCCCTCTCTTTAGAAGCCGTGCACAAGGTATGGACCAAATATCATAAAAATAAAAGACATGATAATTAGAATTGTAAATCCGGCTGCCACCGAGGACGAAAGCTTTTTAGCGTTTTCATTATCCTTGACAATTCCAGCAATAATTTTCTGAAGATAATCACGGAAAACATGTCCCCCGTCCAGTGGGACTGCAGGCAAACAGTTGAAGAGACCGACATAAAAATTCAGCCAGCCGACCCAGAGTAAGGTGTTTGCAATCCAGAATATTCCTACGCCAAGAGGTTCAGCCCACCCAGTTGGTTGATAAAGCTGTAACAATGTTCCGCTAAATCCGGGGAAACCTTCTCCTGCAAAACCTACTATTGGTAGTCCAAAGAGGATTAGCCAGCCACTGATGCCGAGAAGCATTGAAGGAATGCTTTTGAGAAGTTCAAGATATTCTTTTGCAGGGTATTCAACAACGGTTATCCCAAGAGGTGTTTGGTGGATGCCATCCTGAGCATAATATATCCCGAGAAAACCTTTTTCAATTCCAGTATCAGGGTGTTTGGCTAGTGTGATCGTATAGGATTTAGGTTTCTTACTGCTTGTGGTTTTTACCAGCAATTCAATTTCCTGTCCTGCAGTTGTGCTGTTCATATATGAAATAAAATCTTCTGAAGTTTCAGTTGGATTTCCGTCAATTTCCAGAATAACCATTCCGGCTTCTAGACCCGCTTCTTCGGCAGGTGAATCATCCACTATATCAGTTATTAGAATGCCTGTTCTGATTTCATCACTCACTCGAAGTACTGTCACATCATATGGTTCAATAATTCTATCTTTTGATGCATAAACCGTTACTACAGAGCCGTTTGTCAGTGTATCCGTGTAAGTAATGAGTTCGCTGACGTTGGCAATCTGGACATCATCAATTCCTGTAATTATCATTCCCTCTTCAATTCCGGCATCTGCTGCGGAGGATCCATTTTGCACATTCATTACCATTGCGTTTCCAACTGGTGCAATTGCTCCCAGAATAGGACCAAAAAGGAGTGTGAAAGCAATTAAAGCCACAATGAAATTGGACATTACTCCGGCGGCAAGGATCCGAGCACGTTGCTTTCGTGTGGCTTTCGGGTTTGCTCTGCCAAGCACATTTCCCGTCTCATCTTTTTCTTCTTCTCCAAAAAGTTCATTTTCATCCGGTTCGGCAAATCCGCCAATTGGTACTATTGCAACCAGTAGTCCCATGGATTTTACGCGGATGTCTTCAACTCGGCAGAGAACTGCATGTGCAAGTTCATGTACCACGAGGGTTACAACAAGTGCAATAATTCCCCATGTGAGAGGTATGAATTCATTGATTCCGGGTATCAGGAAAATATTCCTTGCTTCATTAAATTTCCCTGGTTCAGGCATGGAATCTGCTGTAAGGGAAGAGATCATGGCAATATCAGAGACAATGACCACAAGCAACATGGCAAGCATGCCAACGAACATCAGAACAATACCAATATCAGCAAATGCTCTCCAGAAACTGCGAGGTCTTGCAAGCCAGTTGAGGAGCCCCTGTCCCCGGAGTGTTCTGATCATGAGAACAGGTCCATAAGTAGAGATGTTGTATTTAGCAAGCACTCCACGTTTTCCAAGCATGCCTACGATTATCCAGTAAATAAAAAAGCCTACCAATGCAGTTGTTGTATTGATCAAGATACCTCTCCGCTGGATTAATATTAATGTTTAGGTGTAACTTTTTGTATTAAATTCACTGGTCTCTACAGATGAGACAAGTGGCTATATTGCTATATTACATTGATTCCTGTGGGAATGCACCAAACTGCTGGCTGAAATTCAGCTGGTCAACTTCTTCCCAGTCTTCTACAATTTTCCCATCTTTAATGCGACTTATGGTAATTCCACTAAACCTGACTGGCTGTTGAGAGGGCATAACTCCCTGAAAAGCTCTTCTGTGAGTGCCCACAGCCAGCCATCTGGTAACAACTTTATCTCCCTCTGCAATAATGTCCTTAACCTCATACCTCAGATCAGGTAGTGCATAATGAATTGATCCCATAAACTCCATTAGCTGATCACGATCAAGATCTGAGGTTCCAAAATGGATAAGGTAATCCTCTGAACAGTATTCAGAAACAATTTCCGGTTTCCAGCCTGCAGTTGCAACCTTCATAACTATTTTTTTGTTTTCTTCCAGTATTGAGGGATTTGCGTCTTCCATTGTGCTTTAGAAAGTGATATATTAGCTTATAAATGTTGGCAGGATGCAGGGAATTTCTTTTTAGCTTTTCATTCTTGCAAGGTAGACATTGCAGATAAATCCAAGAATTTCACAACAATTTTACTATTATTAAGAAAATTCATTATTATATTTCCTTCCTTGCATAGAATTGCATAAAAATCTTATTTTTCTGTAAAAAGCGAAAATGTATCTTAAATAAAATTTTCTATTAAATCATAAAATATTGGTCTTGAGGCGGATCTGATTAATAATATTTGTGAAAGTAACATGGAGGAAACATGTTTTTATGTATATAAATGTGCTGATAGGTGCTGATTATATAGGATTATGCAAAAATTGCAAACTAATGAAATTAGAACGGTTTATGGGCTAATTTAATATCTCCATAGAATTATCAAATTCAGAAATTTAATTAAAAAAGTAAAAAAGAAGTCTTCATGCATTCGCATGAAGATTCCTTAAAATAATTAAACATGTCTTCAGAAAGGCCTGTTGTAATTGTGAATGTTGTGTTCAGGTGCAACGTCCATCATATCTTTCTTTTGGGCACGCATCATGTCATCGACTTTGAGAACCATTGTTGCAACTTCAGATGCTGAAAGAATTGCCTGTGTCTTGACCCTGAGAGGATCGAGAATACCTGCTTCTACCATGTTTTTGACATCACCACTATAGACATCAAAACCGGCGTTTGCATCCTCAAGGTGTGCAGCGTGAAGTTTCAGGATTATGTCCATCCCCTCAAAACCTGCATTATCGGCAATTGCCCTAGGAACAGCCTCAATAGCATCCGCAAATGCAGCAATAGCAAGTTGTTCTCTTCCACCGATTGAAGATGCGTATTCCCTCAGTTTCTGTGCGACTTCGAGTTCTGAAGCTCCGCCACCTGCAACTATCTTTTTGTCCTCGTAAACGGCTTTAACAACTCTGAGGGCATCATCAAGTGTTCTTTCCAGATTATCGGTAACATGCTCAGTGCCACCCCTGATCCGTATGGTGATCACCTTAGCATTTGGGCATTCACTCACAAAGATGGTTGCGGGATCGGTGTCACCTTCCTGCTCGACCCTTCCGGCATCTCCAAGGTCTAATGCCTCGATTTCGTGAGGTTTCTTGACTATTCTTGCACCGGTTGCATATGAAAGGTTTTTCATATCATCGTCATTAACTCTTCTGATTGCAAAAATTCCAGCTTTCTGAAGATAATGGACAGCGTGATCATCAATATTCTTGGTAGTGAAGACAGCAGTTGCACCACTCTCGATAATCTTGTCAACAACAGCTTTGACATCAGCATCTTCTTGTGCCAGATATGCTTCCAGTTCCTCGGGCGTTTCAATCTGGATCTTGGATTTGTTTGTGGTTTTCCTGACTTCAAGAGGTGCATCTAGTAAAGCAATTTTTGCGTTTTTAACCAGCTTTGGCATTGAAGGGTGAAGGCGGGACTTAAACAAAATAATACCTTCAACTATTTCAGTATCTGATACTGTTTCGCTTGGATCCTGCCTCAAAATGATATCATCGTCGATATTCATCTTACCATCTTTGGCAATTTCAAGGGCTGCGTCAACACAGAGCTTTGCAATTAAATCCCTGTCAGTTTCACTACTTTTTCCGGAAATAGCTGTTTTTGCAACGGTTTCCAGCATTTTGCGGTTTTCGCTAACGTCAACTGCAAAATCATTGAGGATTTCAACTGCTTTTTCCGTGGCAAGGTTGAATCCCTTTATAAGAATTGTTGGATGTACCCCTCCCTCAATCAGTTCCTCGGCTTTCTCAAGCAATGCACCTGCAATGACAACAGCACTGGTAGTTCCGTCTCCTGCTATATCTTCCTGTGTTTTTGCAACTTCCACAATCATTTTAGCAGTGGGGTGTTCGATGTCCATTCCTTTCAGGATCATGGCTCCATCATTTGTAACCACAATATCGCCAATTTCGTTGACAAGCATCTTGTCCATTCCTTTCGGACCAAGAGTTGTTTTCACAATATTAGCAACTGCTTTGGAAGCAGCGATATTCATGGAAAGAGCATCTTTTCCCTGCCTGTGTTCTGTGTTTGGGTTTATGATAAAAATCGGCTGACTACCATATTGTCCTGCCATAGGTTTGAACCTCCTGATGGATAATCATTATATTGAGAAAACTAACTGTATATGGTTCTATAAATACTTTTTGCAAAGTCTGGCAATCATCCATTTTTGCTCAAAATCCATGCTTTCCATCCAACTGTAACATAAAGATAAATGGCCGATGTTTTTTATCCTATTATCAAAAAAACAGTTGATTCTGCCGGCTTTATTCTTGTCAATGCTTCATAGTCAAGACATTTATATAGTACCGATATCTAATATTTCCAGTAACTACTTACTGAAAAATTATGAAAATTGGTATTGAAATGGAAGATATAAAAAATTTCAGGACCCTGTATATCAAGAGCATGATAGTTCCTGCGCTTGAAAACCCCCTATAATAATTGGATGGTCAAGAATAGTGGTCTGAGGGACCTGAAGAGATGCTTTAATGTCATCGTGGATTATTGCCAGCAAATGGTTTTGCATTGTAATTAATATTCAAAAAATTAATTGAATATAGTGAAAATATCAGGACTGAGGGGAGAAATAAATGAATCTGAATTTAAGACCTTTCTATCTGGTCTTTTTTGTTCTTTATATTGTTTTTGTGGGAGTGGCTGCAGCTGGCTTTACAGATGGGGAGATATGCGTAAAAGCAGAGATAAAGGAATTAAGTCCCAGTTATGTAGATATTGATGAAGAATTCATCCTCGCTATAGATCTTGAGAGCTGTGGATCCAAAGCCCCTGAAGACATTACATTTGAAATAATTAGCATTCCTTCAGATATCGTCGTCACTGAAGATCTCGTAACCACAATTGATGAATTTTCTTATTCTACAAGTGAAAGGCATCTGGTATATCACATGAGAACAACTCCTGATGCCAAGCCCGGTCCTCATATTATCAAGATGAAACTTAACTATCCAAATAAAGGCCTTGAAACCACAAAGTATTATGAAGTTGAAGTTAGGGTGAGAGGCGAGGACGCTGAACCAAGGATATCTTCCGTCACGACAAATCCTGAATATATCTATGAAGGGAATACTGTAGACCTAACGCTGGTTATTGAGAACTATGGCGAAGCAATTGCAAAATCTGTATCTGTTAGTCTGAACCATAATTTTGAAGGGATTAAGAAATCTACAATCGGAACCCTTGACATAAATGGCAGCCAGAAAGCATTGTTTAAGTTCAAGGCAGACAAGGCAGGTGAATTCAGCATTCCTGTCATTATTGAGTATGAAGATGATTTCGGCAGGCAAGCGATGAATATAACATCACGATAACAGTGCTTGATAAAAAAGGAAGCCTGAACCTTGCATCTGTTAAGGTCGATCCTGTGATCCCCACTGTTGGCGATACTGTCGAACTGACCATGAGAATCGAGAACTCCGGTGACAGGACAATAAATTCGATCAGAGTATATGCAGATCATCCATTCAAAGGAGTAAAAGAAGCCTTTATCGGAACCCTTGATCCAGATGAAGATGGTCCTGCTGTCCTGACCTTCATAGCTGATGAAGCAGGGGAATATGAAATCCCTGTTACCATTTCATATATTGGTGATTTTGGTGAAGAGCAGGTCGAAACGAGCATCAACGTTATTGTCTTGGAAAGTGAGAGTGGGGCAGGAACTGCTGTGATAGTCCTGCTTGTCCTGATAGTTATCGGAGGATTGGTCTACTATAATTACAGGACAAAAAAGTCAAAAGATGAGATAATCAAGCAGCTAATGGAAGGTAGCAATAACTCTGCTAAGAACAAAGAAGAATAAGAGGTCTCGTCGATATGATCGATGATATGAGGGTGGGAGCTCTCATTGCAGCAAGCAGCATAAAAAGAGGAAACAAAAAAACACTCGCATTTATCATTTTTGTTCTCTCGCTCATTTTTATGAACTTAGTGTTCCTTCCGTCAATGATTGGGGGAATGACTGTCCTGTTTACCGGGATTATGCAGGATTACCCATTCGGGGATATTGTAATTGAACCCTCTGGGGATAATACCTACATTAATGATGCTGATAGTGTCTTGCAAAAGACCCGGGCTGTGGAAGGGGTAAGAGCTGCAACAAAGAGACTGGATGTGGGTGCATCCATTGAGCACAAACAAAAAGTTGTAGGGGTGACTATAACCGGGATGATTCCCACGGAAGAGTATGAGATCTCACAATATCCTTATAGTATAATTGAGGGGGATTTCCTGGGAGATCTTTCTAGGGATGAGATAATCCTTGGTTCCATAATCGCAGGCACAAGTACAACTTTAGGAGATATATATGATGACCTTGGTGAAGCCAGAGTCGGATCGCTTGTTGACGTAACATATAGTAATGGTGTGAAAAGGACCTATAAGGTCAAGGGCATTATGGAAGGCAATTTTGAACTTGTTGATCTTAATGCACTGGTCCACTACAAAGAAATTGAAGAAGTATATGGTCTGGAAGGGAGTAAAGCTACCAGTGTGGTTGTAAGAGTTGACCAGCCGGGGAGTGAAGATCAGATTAAGGACAAGATAAGGGATGCCGGGGTGAATGAACAAATATTCACATGGGCGGATAAATCAGAGACGCTTATACGGCAGGCACTACAAAGCATGGGTGCCATAAATGTCATGTCTGAGTTTGTGAGTTTGATCGTGGGTGCTGCATTGATACTGATCATAATCTATATCAACATACTTAACAGGAAAAAGGAGATTGGGATTTTAAAGGCAATAGGCATTACCCCGAGATCGATAGTATTTTCTTATGCCTTCCTTAGTCTGTTTTATGTTTGCTCAGGGATAGTTGCGGGATTGATCTTATACTTCTCACTTATGATTTATTTCCAGGCGAATCCTGTGGTATTCTATGAGACTATGATAATAAGGCCTGTGATAGATCCTGTGCTGCTGATCCGGAGCATAATTACCATGCTGATACTATCAGTGATAGCCGGAACACTCCCTGCATGGAGTGTATCAAAAGAGAGCATACTCAAAGCCATATGGGGAAGATAAATGATTGTTGTTAAAGACCTGAAAAGATATTATGGCTCAGGTGAAACTGCGGTCAAGGCTCTCAATGGTGTTTCGTTCGAAATAAAGAAAGGAGAGTTCGTAGCGATAATGGGAGCATCCGGTAGTGGCAAGACTACACTGCTAAGGATCCTGGCATTGCTGGACGATGCAACCGAAGGGAAATATACCATTAGGGGATTGCAGGTTTCAAACCTGCCGGAAGCAGAACGAAGTTATTACAGGTTAACGCAGGTAGGTTATGTTTTTCAGGATTATGCACTTATTAATGAGATGAGCGCAGCGGAAAATGTCTATGTGCTTTCCATGATGGAAGGTAAATCCAAAAAAGAAGCCTATATGGTAGCGCTTGAAGCGCTGGACAAAGTTGGCCTGAAAGATAAACCCGACAGGGTTCCGGATGAACTTTCCGGCGGTGAAAAACAACGAGTCGCCATAGCACGGGCCATAGCAAAGAAACCCGACATCATGTTTGCTGATGAGC
This sequence comes from Methanohalophilus sp., assembly GCF_030156785.1. GTDB lineage: Archaea > Halobacteriota > Methanosarcinia > Methanosarcinales > Methanosarcinaceae > Methanohalophilus. The sequence goes on along the minus strand of NZ_JASGLW010000013.1, from coordinate 30,837 downwards.
CCTGTGCAAATCTGGATACCAGAAACTCCCAACAAGTGCTGGAAGTATTCAAGGAATTGAATGATAAATATGGTCAGACAATTGTTATGGTGACACATGAACCATGGCACGTTAACTATGTTGACAGGGTTATAACCCTTGAAGACGGAAAGATTATTAGTGATGAAATAATGAGCGAAAGAGGCGAAAATAATATCTGACTTCCCTATTTATGTTGTTGGCTTTACATTTTTTTCCGGCCAATCTCGATATAGTTAATCTGCTCCGCTTTCTCAACGGCAAATATCATTTTCTTGTGGACACTGTTTGAAAGCCTGATTGCTCTTGACATTACGGGCAGTGAGAACTCATAATTATTCGGGATTGCATGTATGAGAAACTCTGAATGGGGCAATTTCTCAAGTGATTTCACTTCCCTGTAGACCCTGAAATGTGTGCCAAACTTAAAGCCGGTTTTAGGAACAAAACCCAGACTTCTCAGATCGGAATATGCGGCGAATTTCAGGCTGAAATCCTTCTCAATACTGGATGCTTTTTCAACAAAATCGTCAATTCCAAGAATTTCGTCGGATTCCATGGAATGTACTTTTAAGACGCCTTCACTCAACAGATAGCCACCTTCAACCAGTGAAAGCTGCAATCTTTCCTGATCAAGGGGTTTGCCGTAAAAACCGTTGTTAAAGAGAGTATCGGAAGCGGCTTGGTTCCATACTACAATACGATCTTCAAGGAATGTTGCATCCGCAGTTAGTTTGGGATGAGGCTTTTCCATTCCTCCACGAAGTTTGCTGCTTTTCACTTCATAATACGTAATGTCACTTTCCTCGTCCACTACTGTCAGAACAAGCTGCTTACGCATGTTTTCTGCAGTTTTTAAACACTGTAGGAGTTCTTTTACTTTTAGTGGCACCCTTTCGGATTGAACATAAACAAGGATCTTTGCGGGTCCGCTTCCCGGATTGCTGCCCCGGGGGTAAACTCTGAAATCCACTGCAGAAGGCTGTACATAATATCCACGTTCCTTGAGATCCTTGTAAACGATATACTTCAGTTCAAAAGCAGACTCGATGGTAGCTGCCTTTTTGAAAAAATCCCGGAATGTAAGTTCTTTTCCGGATTCACTGATTGTCAGCTTCTTCCGATAAAGCAGATATGCAGCCTCGATTAGCGTTAACTCAAGTTTATTGTTTTTTGGTCTTCCGTGGAATCCCTTTTTGTAGAACTCTTCAATTGCATTATTGCCTGCAACAACACGATTCTTTTCTATTCTGCCAATCAAGAGCCTGCACCTTCAATCAAGGATTAATGTCTATTGACGTTTTAAGGCTTTAACATTGTTTCCCTTACTTATTATTTGCCGCAACTTTGCCTGTATTCAAAGGCAGCATCTACAAAAGAGATCGCAAAGTCCCGGTAGGAAGCAGCTTCAAGATGGGCATAACAACCAAGGGTTTTATTCACCATGAGACCATCCCATCCTTCACGGATCCCGGTTCCGCGTGTGATCTTAATGGCAAATTTGGCATCATCAGGGATGTCTCGGATTTCCGAATGATGGAATTCATGACCAATAAACGAATTTCCTTTTTTTCCGATTACCGTATCACAATCCAGTGTTCCATTATTGTAACTTACAACCCTTGTAAGACCCATGATTGTGTGACCAGGTAAGGCACCTACCATCTTGTATGTAGATTCAGGCATCTCTGCCATATTGTATGCACCTTCTCCTTTGACACCAGTGGTGAGTTTTTCGGTGAGGTACATGAGCCCTCCGCATTCGCCGTATATCGGTAATCCCAATTTTGACGCTTCGAGGATTGCTTTTCTTATGGAATCATTTGCTTCAAGTTCCTTGGCAAAGAGTTCGGGATATCCTCCTCCGATGTACAACCCGTCTAGCTCAGGTAAGCTTTTATCATGAAGCGGGCTGAAAAAAACCAGATTTGCACCTGCAAGTTCCAACAATTCGAGATTGTTGTGATAATAAAAATTGAATGCTTCGTCAAGGGCAACTCCGATAGTCACTTTTTCTTTCTTGTTTTTCGCATGTGTGAATATCGTCTGCTTTGGTTTTGGCAGTTCCGGAGCATGGTTTGCAATTTCAAGGATTTTATTAAGGTCAACTCCGGCACTGACATGATTCTTAATCGCTTCAATCCGACTGTCGAAGTCATCCACTCTCCTGCGTCCTTCAATTGCAGGTACAAGACCGAGATGGCGCATGGATATCTGTATTGATTTGTCCCGCTTGATTATTCCCAGAACCGGAAGACCTGTGTAATATTCAATGGCCTCGCTGGTTTTTTGCTCATGCTTTTTATTGCCAACATTGTTCAGTATGACACCCACAATGTTGATCTCAGGATCAAATGAAAGATAACCGTTTACAATAGCAGCTGCAGAACGTGTGATGCTTCTCACATCGATTACAAGTATGACGGGACATTTCAGGATTTTGGCAATCTGGGCGGTGCTTCCAATGTCGCTTTTGCTTTCCAGCCCCTCATAAAGTCCCCTCACACCTTCAATGACCGCCAGATCTGCCTTTCCGTCCACTTCACACGCATGGGTAAATACATCAAGAATAGTATTCTCATCCATAAGGTAGCCGTCAACATTACGGGCACGTCTGCCCGTAATTTCGGAATGGTAGCTTGGGTCAATGTAATCCAGTGCCACTTTGAATGGCTGGACTTTATATTCTTTTGATGTCAGTGCTGCAAGCAGTCCGGAAACGATAGTGGTTTTTCCGGAGGATGACCTGTCTGCTGAGATCAAGATGCGTGGAATTGTCACCACAGAACTGTTTTCCAGCTGCATTTGTGAAACCTTACCGTGTGAGTTCCCTCAATCTTTCATCATTCAGTGAACCCGGTATCAAGGATTCGCTACGTGTCATAATTGTTCTTGCAAGCTTGCGGTAGACTTTCGCAATATCTGTTTCAGGCGCTTTTTCAAGAACCGAATATCCGTCACGTTCACAGTCCTGCACAATTTGTTCCTTGGGAATAAATGCAATCATCTCGCTGCCGATTTCTTCGGCAAATTTTCTCACGATCTCTTCCTCACGGCTGACACTGCGGGAATTGCAGATTACACCGTTGAGGTTTGTATTGATGCGTGCCAGCCCCTTGCAGATATTATTTGCTGCATAGAGGGGCATATATTCCCCTGAAGTAAGGACATATGCTTCGTTTACCAATCCTTTCCTGATGGGTGCTACAAACCCACCACATACGATATCTCCGGGAACATCATAGATAATAAGATCCATATCATTCATGGATTTACACAACTGCTTGAGCTTCTGGATAGCAACAATAATTCCCCTCCCTGCACAGCCGATACCTGGTTCTGGTCCACCTACTTCCACGCACAGGACTCCGTTGTAGCCTTCAAAAACAATATCTTCTTCCTTGATGTCTACACCATCCCTGAGTAGATCAAGGATTGTGGGAATACGTTTCCCTCCAAGAAGAGTAATGGACGAATCACTTTTCGGGTCGCATCCTATTATCATTACTTTGTAGCCTTCATCCGCACAGGCAGCAGCCACGTTGGAGGCAGTGCTTGATTTACCAATTCCTCCCTTGCCGTATATAGCGATTCTTTTCTGTATCGTCATTTATCCACCTTAATCAGATCTTCTGCTACTCCTCTTAATGTAGCGCCAAATTCGGATTCGACAATTTCACGCACACCCAATGTTTTCGGGTGAAGATCAATCTCGACCATTACGTGTTGATGTCCCATTTCCTTTAATGGTAAAACCTGTCTGGGTCCATTTGTCACAGAAATAATTTCCATTCCTCCAAGGGCATCCATTGGGATTGCGTGGGGCACTCCGGTGATTATCGCAAAATTGAAATCCCTGTATTTCTCGTTGATGAGTTTTTTGATGTGCTCGCCGGCAATTGCATACTCATCCAGGCCACCGGTTACTTCGTGAATCGGAATCCCGCGTTGCTCAAAATCTTCTTTTATGTTAGCGGCATGCTCGCGGACTCTTGGAAGCCCCAATTGAGGGTCGATATTTGCCATATTGACAAGGTTTTCTGATTTGCCCATTTTTGCTGCCGCCTCATTGACAGCTGCAGTGATATCTGCAAACATGTAGCCGGTTTCTTTCTTTGCATTCATTATGCAAAGGCCTTTTTTCCCTTTATTTAATAATTCAACGACTCGTTTTGCAACATTGTACTTCATGTCGCCACGTGACGGTTCAAGGTATTCCCTGCTGGCAGCACCATGACGCTTTTCAACATTTGTTGCTTCCTCAAGCAAGTGTTTCTGCCTGTCAAATTCATGCCTGTCAATTATTCCCACGTCAAGAGCTGATTCAAGGGCAAAAAGCACTCCCTTTGTATTATCGTTATATCCTGCATGCACTTCCACTTCAATAACCGGAACATCAAGATTTGCCTCCATTACTGGCTCATGCAGTTCTTCCCCGATTATCATACTTGCACATGTCCCGACAACACCGATAAGTTTTGGGTGAAACATTTCATCAACCTTGTGGAGCATGTTCACCAATTTATCATGTCCTCCAAAGACAAACCCACTTTCATCAAGCGCTGTGGTTACAACACGAATCCCGTCTTCTTCTAGAAGGCGAGCGTGTTTGAATGAACAGCCTGCGGGTCCGTGAAGGATGGCCACATCAACGTTTAGATCCCTGAGAGTATAAAGTGCAGCCACGATTGAACTCGGGCGCGGGTGCATAATAGTGATATCTTCCATGTAAATTCTCCTGTTATCTGAAGCATTTCACGCATGAAATGATTATGTCGTTTTCCGATGTTAATGTAAGTGCAGTTGTTATGCCTTCATCAAGGCTGCTGCAATATATGGCTTTATCTCTGCCAACACTTTCCATTCGCTTTCCGACTAGAACGAGGTGATCAATTCTGTCACTGTATTTTACCACTAGCTTTTCAACGTCTTCCGGAGGTAATCCCTCGCAAACCTGTGCAGCGTGTTCACCAATTATCAACGTCAGTTTTTTGTCAGGATCAAATCCCTTTTTCAGGGCTGCTTCTGCATCATCAATTTTTAATCCAGAACTGGAATTGTCGATAAGCTTTCTTCCCTGCAACGACGTAATTTTCATCCTTCCCTCAACCCCGGAAAATTCGGAGAAAGCTTCTGCAATTGTATCTATGCCAATTCCGGCTTTCAGAGCAGCACAGGCAGAAGCTGCAAAAGCCATTGAATAAGATCTGGGATCATAATCCCCATTCAGGGCTATTTCGATATTTTTAGACCCTTTTTTCAGAACCAATGAATCTGGCGAGACTGTTACTACAACATCTGCATTGCATTCCCCATTGCTGCTAAATGTACATATTTCACCATTGGAATTGCAATTTTTCGCTTTCCCGAGATCAGCGCAATTAATTACAATCTTTGAATTATGCTTTGCATTTTTAACCATCTGCAATTTTGCATCACTCGAATTTCGTTTATTGTTTGCAATTCCGTACTCCGGTTCCAGAGTTGTTATTATGCCGATATCTGCAATCCCGGTTCCTCCAAGTGAGTCCTCAAAAATAAATGCATCAATGGAAAGTTCTTGTTCCTCAACAGATCTGATAGCTTCAAGAATACTTGCAGGTGCTATGCTCAGTCCTTTGCGGATTAGTTTTTTTCTTGTGGGACTCAGGTGATAAAGACCACCGGAAGTGTGCAGGACAACAGACATATCCTTTGAAAGGATGGCTGCCAGCAAAAAAGCGGTGCTGGTTTTTCCTTTTGATCCTGTTATCTCAAAAACCTGTCTTCCTTTCAAATTCCCGTTTTTGTTCAGAATAATTCCCACTGCATGGTGGTGAGTTATAATTTGAGCCCCAGACGCCAGTGCTGACCGATATACAGGATTTTCAGGGTCCAGATGAACAGGGGCTATAACAATATCTTTTTCAGAAAAAAGGGTTTTGTTTTCAATTTCAATCCCGAAAGTCCGGAGGCCAGCAATAACTTCCTTTTTAAGAGTTCCATAAACGTCTACAGCTTTGACAGTATGGCCCAGATCTGCAAGTTTCTCTGCAATGAAAATCCCTCCATGGGTCATGTCAAGAACTGCATATTTTTGCTGGCCGGTATTCATGTTTACCAATGATCAGAGGACTTCCTTTGCCCTTTCAAAAACAAGGTCTGCAAGAAGCGGATGGTTTCCGAGGGGTTTGCCATAAACAATTGGAACTTCATTTCCATCAATGGTTATCTTTCCTTCCTTTGTTTCTGGGTCAAGCCCAAGGATTTTAGGGATGTCTTCTGTTATATGCACACCAGATGCAAGGAAAACGGGTACTGCCGCAATGCGTGTAACACCTGTTCCCTCAAAGCTCTGTAAAGCTTCTTCCACTGAAGGCCCGCAGTTTTCCATGAACCCCGGAATTACTACATATTCGGGGTGCTTTTCTGCAATTGTGTCTGCAATTGATGTAACTACTTCCTTGTTGTATGGAAGTCTGCTGCCGTGTCCGATTGCCAGGATTCCAATTTTTTCACTCATATTCAAATCACCATTTTTGTACATTGAATGTATTTAAAGTAAGGTTCTTACTTTCAGTAGTGGATTGTGTTACTCCATATGAGCAACGTAATAACATAAAAAGAATTCGGATTGACTGTGGTAGAAAAATAAAATGAAAATAGCGAGTATTAAGGATTAAATTTCATAATCGCCGTCGTCTTCCTTATAGCTGTCAGCACCAACCATAGCAGCCTCAATGGAATCAATACCATCCATGAATTCCGCTACAAACCCGTAAGGTATTTCTTCCACTTTTTCAGCGGGAAGTTCCTTTTCACTAAGTATAAGTGCTCCGATCTGGGCTATCAGATCAAGTGCTCCTTCAATATCCTCTGCTTCTTCGGCTTTAACAGCTTCATTGATTAAATCCTCGATATTGGCGTTAATATCAAAGTTACCATAGAGGTATTTCTCAAATGATGCAAATGCCGCAACAAATGAATTCTGAAGGGACTCGATCATAATTTGTGCATCTTCTGATATATTTTCAGGTGACTTGAGTACAATATCCTGAATACTTGCAAGAATATCATCGGTCTCTTCTGCGTCATATTCGCCATTCTGGTATTTTGCAATGACTTTCAGGCAGGCAAGTATCACATCATCCTGCATGTTGACAAAAATTTCTCCGCCCTTGCTTTCTTCTTCATTTTCGCTGAGCTTGAAGTCACTTTCCTCTACCTGCTTTAACCAGTTTGCCCAGCGTTCTTCAGTATAAAATTCATGTGTAATCTGCTTATGTTGGGTTGTCGGCATCTTCTTAAACCCCGTTAATAACAATTATGCTAATTTCAGTTCAACCTTTTTCAGGTTTTCCTCGTCATCGATTTCTACAGGTCCAAATAGTTTACTAATTATACATTTGTCCCCTTCTTTCAGTCCGGCAGGATGACACAATTCATAAATTGCCGGATCTTCTGTTTCGCAATTTGGTGCTTTATACCTGATTGTTGCACCTTCTACTGCATTTCTTGATTCGATTATTGCTACAATGGGAGCCATTTCAACTTCCACTACATATGCTCCCTCTTCATGAACAAAACATTCCTGCACCTTATCAGATCGAATCCCAGTAATTCTGTACTTTCTCCCCCTCTCAAGATCAAGGCAAGTACTTTTAAACTTACATTTCTCACATTCGGGTGCTCCTTTCTCAAAAATAAACTCCAGTCCCTCCCGGGCAAGCTGGGTTCCGATAAGTGTGATTTTGGTGTCGTCATCCATTATTATCACCTGAATTTAGTAACTGTACATATAATTATGAAATTACTCCGGTTGTTTTTGCAACAATTTCCGCAGCATCCCTTGTAATGCCTGTTCCAAGGATAGTATATCGTTCCGGCCTGATTTTATGACATTGAACAAGCGCTTCTAATATATATTTATCTTCAATGCCGAGAGCTTTTGCGGTAGTGGGTGCATTAATGGTTTCAAGGGCGTGCTTAATTTTCTTCCAGTCTCCACCATGCAAATACATCATAAGAATTGTTCCAACTCCGCATTGCTCCCCATGAAGTGCCGGATTTGGTGCAATCTTGTTGAGGGCATGGCTGAACATGTGTTCAGATCCGGATGCGGGGCGAGATGATCCGGCAATACTCATTGCAACACCACTGGAAACAAGTGCTTTTACTACCATCCTTACGGAGCTTTCAAGCTTGGGTTTTATCGAATCAGCAGAATCAATAAGGATGTTTGCAGTCATTCTGGAAAGAGCTGCTGCATATTCACTAAATGCTACATTTTGGAGCCGATGTGCCAGTTCCCAGTCCAGCACGGCAGTGCAATTGGAAATGATGTCCCCACATCCTGCTGCAAGCAGGCGATATGGTGCTTTTGCAATAATCTCGGTGTCTGCAATTACTGCCATTGGGGCATTGGCCTGTATGGATACACTATCTCCGTCCTTAATTATTGATGCTCTTGATGAGACTATACCATCATGTGATGCAGCAGTTGGGATGCTCAGAAAAGGAACGTCGAGATTTGTGGCTGCAAGCTTGGCGACATCGATCGAACTTCCGCTGCCAACACCCATCAGGAATCCTATGTGATCCTGATTAACAACTTCCATTGCTCTTTCGATTTCCTCCATTGAAGCTCTTTTTGCAATGAATATATCGATGTTTTTTCCGCTGTCTTCGAGCATCTCCTGTACAGGTTTTCCTGCAATTGCAGCGGTTTTTTTTCCTGTTATAATAAGTCCATGATCTCCAAGCAACAGGTCCTGGCAAACCTCATCAACTTTGTTAATAACTCCACTACCTACAAGTATATCCCTTGGGAGTTGCATCCATTTGTTGTCCTTCACGATTTCCATCACTTAAACATACCCTGTTTTCTATTAAAAAGAGTTATGAAAACACTTATATTAGAGTTACCTATGCTATAAACGGTGTACTCTTCGATGTGAAGATGTCCAGTATTCACTATCTAATAATCCGGAAAGCATTTTCTAGGGAGGAGCAGGATGGGTAAATTTGCAGAGCAGCTAATGCAGTTCATAAGCCGGTACTATATTGACCCTGTAATTTATGATAGTGGATACAATCCGGTAAACACCATTACATGGGGTTTGATTCTCGGTATATGTGTTTTTGGGGTTGTCAGATTAATGAAAAGAATGGATGTGGAAATAGACGAGCACTTCATCTATTCGGTAATCCCCTTTGTTCTTGCCGGATCTTCTTTAAGAGTTCTTGAAGATGCGGGTGTTTTCTCTGCCCCCCTTAGCTATCTTTTCATAACTCCAAACATTTATGTTGTAGTTTTTATTGTAACACTGTCATGTCTTGTCCTCTCAAAAAAGTTGTATGATATTGGGAAAATAAATAACTGGCATCGCTTGTTTTCAGGCTTTGGATTTTTCTGGTTTCTTTGCAATCTAATTACTTTGTTGTATTTCGAAGATGTCCGGATGCCGGCTGTATTCCTTGCAATCGTCCTTTTGGGAAGTGGTTTAGCTTTCCTTATCTTCTATATTTCTGCAAGAGCAGGGTTTTCAATTATAACAGACAGGGTTAATTTAACCATACTGTGGGTTCATTTGCTGGATGCATCATCCACTTTCGTAGGCGTTGATTTTTTGGGTTACTACGAAAAACATGTTGTTCCGGCATACCTTATAGATCTTACCGGGACGGCATTGGTCATGATCCCGCTTAAACTTACAATTTTCCTTCCGGTGATTTATATACTGGATACACAGTTTAAAGAAGATGGATCAACATCTTTAACAACGTTTGTGAAAATGGTAATTATTATATTGGGATTGTCTCCTGCATGTAGGAATACATTACGGATGACTCTGGGGATTTAAGATGTATGGGTTACTTTCGGATTTAGATATTATGGAGATACGGACATATGTTAATGAGATAAAACAGTTACTTCTTTTATCCATAGTGGTGTTTTTCATCAGTGCCGTGGCAGGATATGTGTTTACATCAATGAATCCGGAAATGGCAGATTTATCTCTTCAGGAATTGGAATCCATTGTGGAGCTAATGGAGGGACTAACGCCACTGCAGATAATGCTGCTTATTTTTTTGAATAATTCAATTAAAAGTCTCTTTGCAATATTGCTTGGCGTATTACTGGGAATAATTCCATTTCTTTTCCTCGCATACAATGGATTCTTAGTGGGTGTTGTATCCTATGTTTTCTCTGACAAAGGTCTTATTTTTATTCTGGCTGCAATCCTGCCACATGGGATTATTGAATTGCCCATGATATTTCTCTCGGTTGCTATTGGTATGCGGGTGGGCATTGCTTCATTTGATGTTGTGCGCGGGCGACCGTCAAATGTGAAGGAAGAACTTACACGCGGGCTTTCAATATTCTTCAGGTTTGTGGTTCCAATGCTTCTTATTGCTGCAGTGGTGGAGACGCTTATAACACCACTTTTTATTGTTTCAGTTTAAGTTAGCCACAAAAGTCTTTTATTTAGCTCTCATATTAGTTATCCTGAAAGTAATTATGAGGATTTCCAGATGATAGACAGGAAAGAGATAATCGAAATTGCTGAAAATTATAACTATGATGATATTCGCATTGGGGCGATTGCATCTCACTCAGGACTTGATGTATTTGATGGTGCCGTGGAAGAAGGGTTCAGGACGTATGCAGTCTGCAGGAGTGGACGTGAAAAAACCTACACAAAGTATTTCCGTTCCATGAGGGATACAGAGGGTAATGTTGTGCGTGGAATAGTTGATGATTACGTCTGCTATGACAATTTCGATGAAGTATTATTAAAAGAAAATCAGCAGAAACTTGTTGATAATAATACCCTTTTTATTCCGAATCGTTCATTCACTTCATATTGCAGCATTGATGAAATTGAAGATAATTTTGCAGTACCTCTTGTTGGCAGCCGAAATATGCTGCGCAGTGAAGAACGAGGTATTGATCAGGATTATTACTGGCTGCTTGAAAAGGCAGGTCTCCCATTTCCAGAAAAGATCAACGACCCACAGGACATTGATGCACTCTGCATGGTAAAACTCCCTCATGCAGTGAAAAAACTCGAACGTGGATTCTTCACTGCAGGTACATATAATGAATATTTGGAAAAATCCGAGTCTCTTATCAGGCAGGGTGTAATTACTCCAGAGGCACTTTCAGAAGCTCGGATTGAAAGGTATATTATAGGTCCGGTTTTCAACTTTGATCTGTTCTATTCTCCGATAGAGGAGGAAATGGAAAAAGTGGAATTGCTCGGAATTGACTGGAGATTTGAAACAAGTCTTGATGGTCATGTAAGACTTCCGGCACCTCAGCAAATGACCCTTGCAGAACACCAACTCACTCCCGAATATACTGTGTGCGGGCATAATTCGGCTACCTTGAGGGAATCTCTTCTGGAGAAAGTGTTTGAACTTGCCGAGATTTACGTGAAGGCTTCACAGAAACATTATGAGCCGGGAATTATCGGTCCTTTCTGCCTGCAAACCTGTATTGATAAAGATCTTAATTTCTATATTTATGATGTAGCTCCCCGTGTAGGCGGTGGTACGAATGTGCATATGTCTGTGGGGCACCCCTATGGTAATACCCTCTGGAGAAAACCAATGAGTACAGGGCGGAGGGTTGCTATGGAAATAAAACGTGCTATTGATACCGATCAGCTTGGAAAAATTATAACCTGATCATTTATTTTTCTTTTTATAGTTGCTTGCTTCTTACCTATTTTTGCTTTTGTGTATGGGATAGCAATATATATCAAGACCCATCATAAGATCATATAAAGATAGTGTAACACTCACATGATATAATATGGAGCTTTCAGAATGAAAATTGTACATGCACAGACTGTATTAACAGAAGAGCAATTGGAGGCTCTAAAGAAGAAAACCAATGAACCTTCAACCAAGGAGGCTCTCAGTGTTGCTGTACACCATTATCTCGAGTGTGAATATACAACTATGAATGATGAAATGTGGACCCGCAAACTTGAGAAAGTGGTACAGAATAAGAAAAAGAATATAAACGAATAAGGATAATAATGAGTGTATATAAATAACCCACTAAAAGGAGTGTAAATAATGAAATTGCCAGAAGTATTTAAGAAAGACGATGCACTGTCACCAGTCATCGGTGTAATCCTGATGGTTGCTATCACTGTAATCCTTGCCGCCGTTATCGCTGCATTCGTGCTTGGAATGGGATCACCTGAAACTGCTCCACAGGCGAGTATTAAAGGAAGCTCTGCTGAATTAAATGATCACAATGTCATTAAGATTGAGCATCAGGGTGGCGAAGTTGTCACTTTAAGTGATGCAAATACAAAAGTAATTCTCAATGGAGATAATGTGAATCTTTCAGCATTGGATACTTCAGATCTTAAAGCATTTGAAACGGGTGAAACACTTTATCTCTATAATTATAATAATAGTAGTACAATATGACTTGGAACTTATACAAATGCAACAACAGACGCGGATGGCAATGTTGTCGAAACTGGGGAAACTGCAAACGTCAAATTCATTGATGTAAATAGCCAACAGTTGGTCGCAGTCTTTGACGTAAGGTTCTAATCTTAAATATCTTGGGCAGTACTAACTGCCTGACATCTTTTTTTTGGCTTTATTAAAAACGTTATTTGAGACTGCAGTATGCAATCTCGTTGCTAACCGGATTCTGCATGAGTTTCCTGATCCGATTCATATCATTTGTCTGCCCAAGAACCCACATAAGTTTGACAAGTGCTACTTCCGGCAGCATATCCTCAGCTTCAATGGCGCCTGCTTTGGTCATATCTCTTCCGGTATCATAAACCCTGTTGCAGATGCGTCCGTTGAGGCACTGAGACGTTACAATTACCGGGATTCCTGCGGTTGTGGCACGTTCAATTTCCGGAATCCAGTTTGTGGAGACATGTCCAAGACCAGTTCCTTCGATTACAATTCCTTTGTATCCTGTATCAATATAGTAGGAAAGAACCGCTGGATCTGCTCCGGGGATGAATTTGATTAAGGCGCATTTTGGCTGTATTGTGTTAATAAGTTCGAGCTTTTTTTCACCGCGTTTTGTGTATTCCAGATTTGTGGAAATCCTGCGGTCAGAGTAATCAACGTAGCCGATAGGTTCGGAATTGATGGATTTGAAAGCATCCCTGCGGGAGGTATGCATTTTCCGCACGCGTGTGCCATAATGGATAGCGCACATGTCATCGGAACTACTGTTATGCATCACGACACACACTTCAGCAATGTCACTGGTTGCTACGGTTGCAGCGCATATGGCATTCATAACATTATCGCTGCTGGGGCGATCCGCACTTCTCTGGGATCCTACAAAGACAACAGGAACCGGGGTGCGCAACATGAAGGAAAGGGCAGCTGCCGAATACATCATTGTATCGGTTCCATGGGCAATAACAATGCCGTCGGCTCCTTTTTCGATTTCCTCTGCGACAGCATGCGCAAGATCAACCCAGGTTTCCGATTTCATGTTTTCAGACAGAATGTTTGTAATTACCCTGCCACGAATGTTAGCAATATCCTCTAGTTCGGGAATTGCTTTAACAATGTCATCGGCAGAAAACTGAGCTGTCACAGCACCTGTGCGATAATCCACCTTACTTGCAATCGTACCCCCTGTGGAAAGAATTGTAATGTTTGGGAGTTTCTTATTGATCGGTGTTTTTTCTTTATGTGGGGTAGGTTTTGCATCACTTTTTCTTTCAATAATTGCAATTTCTGCGCCTTCCAGCTCGATTCCCACATTATAGCCGTTTTTCATCTTCAGCACAATATGGTCGGTCACTGAAGGCATGACCACACCCTCATATTCATTGCCATTTCTTGTGACTCTGATTATGTCTCCCAATTCGTAATCCATGTTTTCCCCTTTGTGTAATTGTGATGCATAATTGTCTGCCTGTTTATCTGCGGTTGCTTTCTTCACAGGCTCAAAGGATAATCTAACAGGTGTTAACTGCCCTTTCATTGCAGGTCTTGGTACATAAAAGTAGCTATTTTCGGCTCTGTAGAAATCCTCTTTAGAATGCAAATGGAACCACAGAGAACACAGAGTTCACAGAGGATTTTCTTCTTCTCTGTGTTCTCTGTGAACTCTGTGGTTCATATCTGAAACATAGGTTTTCTACAGGGCCTTATTTTCAATACCGCAGGTAATACAATGAAGTAGTTGGTTGCGGATCAGGATATCCTTCGTAGTTTTTGGCAATGATACGGGATATGAGAGTCATGTTTTCTCCTGCATCCCTCGGAAAAGTTCTCTGATATATGCTTATCCCCTGCTCTTTTCTGTGTGGGGCAAATATTTTCAACACTTTTTCGAATACTTCTTCCTTTTAATATCTTCACTAATATATTTCATCCACAACTTGTCTAAATGTATTATTGATCATCGCTTTTTATCACAATACGGATAATTTTCATCAAAATGGGGAAACTTTTATCAACGCTTTTTCCCAGCCTGATATATGAATAAGTATGCTGTCAGATGTTTGCAATGCATGCAGATTCATGATCCATATTCCATGAATTGCAAAAACAATGATACATCCCTTCTCCGCACTGAATACTCGGCAAAGCAGCTGATGCCATTGGATCTGCCGGGTATCTGGAAGTTTTATGATTGGCTGCCGGTTAATGGTATTATAGAACAGGGTTCAGGAAAAACCGTAACGTACAGAAGTGAAGCCTTTGCATCTGAACTGGGGCTTGATTCTCTGTGGATAGCTTTTAATGGCTACTGGCCTGAAAAAGGAGCGGAGCTGATGACCTGTACTTTCAAAGATCTGGAGGCTTTCCCCACCATGCAGCGTTTGAAGGAACTCAAAGAAACCCGTGTCATGGTAGTGGCATCGGCAGGTAATACCGCAAGGGCGTTTGCAAATGTATGCAGCATCACAGGACAGCCCTTGCTTCTTGTGATTCCGGAAGCCAGCCTGCACCGGCTTTGGACCATTAGGGCTGACAGTTCATCCATATGTCTTGCCACAGTGGAAGGTGATTATTCTGATGCCATTGCACTGGCAGGAAATATTGCCGCAAGGGATGGTTTTGTCAATGAAGGCGGGGCAAAAAACGTTGCCAGAAGGGATGGCATGGGCACAGTGATGCTGGATGCGGTTCTGACATCAGGACAGTTATTTGATCACTATTTTCAGGCTGTGGGAAGTGGCACCGGTGGGATTTCAGCATGGGAAGCGTCACTTCGTCTTATTGGAGATGGCAGATTCGGCTCAAAGCTCCCGCGTTTGCATCTGGGACAGAGTCTTCCTTGTGCTCCTCTTTATTCTCTCTGGAATGACGTGGGCGAAGTTTCAGCCACATGTCCGGAAGGAATGTATGCTGATGTCCTCTTTAACAGGAAACCTCCTTATGCCATCACAGGCGGTGTCAGGGATGCCCTTGAAGCCACAAATGGTACAATGTATGCAGTTTCCAATGAAGAGGCGTCCGGTGCACAGGCACTATTCGAAAAAACAGAAGGAATTGACATAAATCCTGCTGCAGCCGTGGCAGTAGCTTCGCTGATGCAGGCAGTGGAGCAGGGCAACATCAAACCCGATGACAGTATCGTGTTGAATATTACCGGTGGCGGGCAAAAGCGCCTGATGCAGGATTATCAGCCAAGGCAGTTGCTTGCATCCATAGCAGTGTCAGCAGATGATCCATGTGCTGAAGACAGAATTGTTGAGGCTGCAACAGAAGTATTTGGTACGAGACTATGAACAAAAAACCTATTCTTACAATTCTTGGTGGTGTGGATAAGGATGGTGTCCCGGAGCCAATACGATCCGTGGAGGTAAGCCCGGGGGAGATACTGGGTATCGTAGGTCCCACCGGCTCAGGCAAAAGCACGCTCATCGCTGATATTGAGCAGCTTGCACAGGGAGACACTGCAACAGGGAGGACTATTCTTATCGATGGAGTAAAACCTGATGCATGCACTCGTGTTGATCCCAGAAAGAAGCTTGTATCACAGTTGTCCCAGAACATGCATTTTCTGGCTGATATGAATGTTGAGGATTTTCTGCAAATGCATGCACGCAGCAGGGGAAAGGCTGAATGTCTTTCGGAGAAGGTGATAGAGCTTGCAAACACTCTTACCGGAGAACCAATAGCTCCCCATTGTCCTCTTACGGTTCTCAGTGGCGGACAGTCTAGGTCACTCATGACTGCAGATATTGCAGTGATAAGCGATTCCCCGGTAGTTCTCATAGACGAGATAGAGAATGCGGGTATTAAGAAACAGGAAGCGCTTGAATTACTGGCAGGTGAGGGTAAGATAGTCATAGTTGTAACCCATGATCCAATGCTGGCTCTTATGGCGGCCCGCAGGATAGTTATTCGTAATGGCGCTATGACAAACATAATTACCACCAGTGCCAATGAGCAGCATGTCTGTAACAAAATCGTTGAGGTTGATAATTGGCTTATGTCTCTAAGGGAAACTATTCGTAGAGGTGATATTGTGGAGGATATGGCATGAAACTGGTAGTACTTGCAGGAACTCAGGGTTCCGGAAAAACGTCTGTTTTGCTCCATGTCATTAAGGTGCTTGTAAGGGATGGTAATAAACCTGCAGTTGTGAAGGTTGACTGCCTCTGGACAGATGATGATCAGCGATTCGACAGGCTAAACATCCCGGTACGTGTGGGGCTTGCCAGAGACATGTGCCCTGATCATTTTACAATTTACAATACCGAGGAGATGCTAAAATGGGCCGAAGCTGAAGGTGCTGATGTGCTCCTGAATGAAACTGCAGGGCTTTGCCTGCGTTGTGCCCCATATCCTGATAAATGCCTTGCAATTTGTGTTATCGATGTTACTACAGGGCCGAACACACCTCTGAAGGTGGGTCCTTTGCTTACTACTGCCGATATAGTTGTCATGACAAAAGGTGATATTGTATCCCAGGCCGAAAGAGAGGTTTTCAGGGAACGAGTACTTGACGTGAATCCTGATTGTATGGTTGTGGAAGCCAATGGTCTCACCGGAAAAGGCGCATCTGAGATTGCCGAACTTATCGAGGCAGGTATGAATGTTTGTGATAACATTGTCCTGCGCCACACTCCCCCTCTTGCAATATGCTCTCTATGCACCGGGGAAACCCGCATTGCCCGCAAACATCACATGGGTGTCCTCAGGCAGATGGATGGTTTTACGGAGTACAGGGGGGAATGAAACTGGATGAGATAACAAAGCACCTGCCCGGTTATAATTGCGGAAGCTGTGGTTTCAGGCGCTGTGCCGATTTTGCTGCTAATATCAAAAACCCCGATACTCTCAGAAAATGTCCCTTTCTGTTAAGGAGTCAGTTTAAGGAACATCTGGATCAATTGATAACTCTTCTGCAAGGCAATGATTCCGGTTGCAGTGAGCAGGCAGAAATCACAGGAGTCATAGATGGCCTGAATGCGGATTTTATACTTGCCCCGCTTAAAAACGAGGGTTCCTGCAGGGAAGAGATACATCCCTTTAATGGCTTGGTTACGATTGAGACTGGTGATTTCCTGCGCTACAGGCCACTGGCGTGTCCTATTACGCATTTTGCCAGAGTCATTGATGTTTCTCCCGGGATATACACAATTCATCTTGTAGGGCCGTTGCATCGGCTGGGTCAGGAAGATTTCCGGTTCAAGGACGTGGGGCTTGCGATGATTCTTGCCTTTGAGGGTATTGTTTCAAAAGGCGGGATTCCGAAAGTAGGACAGACTGTGAAATTTATTCCTGAGTATTGTATGATGCAAAAAGTTCATTCTGGCGTGGTTGTAGGTGTTGAAGGAAAAAAAGTACGGATCGAAGGTATTGACCTTAAAGTGTGGTGATACAATCTCAGATATGAAAGACATTACGCCAACTGAGGCGGTATTCAATGGCCTTATGGATGTGGGTATTGATTTTATCGTAAGTGTCCCCTGTGTCAACCTGAAGGACCTGATCCCGATGGTGGACAGGGAATCATCCGTTATTCACATACCTGTGACCCGGGAGGAGGAAGGGGTAGGGGTGTGTGCAGGTGCTTACATGGGTGGAAAAAAAGCAGCAATACTGATGCAGAATTCAGGGCTTGGTAATTCTATCAATGCTCTTTCTTCATTGAACCTGCTCTACGGTATTCCTCTGCTTATGATCATAAGTCATCGCGGGATAGGGGACGAAACAATCTGTGCACAGGTGCCAATGGGGGAGATGACAGCGCCACTGCTGGATACTCTTGGCATTTCATATTATCTTCCATCATCAAAGGCAGATGCTACAAAGGCAGTACGTATCGCGTGGATACGGGCGGTCGAGGAAAAAAGACCGGTGGCAATTTTGTTGCCTATACCTTTCTGGAGCCAACCATGAAACGAATTGATGTCATTCGTGAAGTTGCGGACAAGGCACGGGATTCGGATGCCTTGCTGATTGCCAACATAGGCATTCCGTGCAAGGAATTGTATAGTGTCTCCGATATGCCTAATAATTTCTACATGCTGGGTTCCATGGGCCTCGCATCTTCCATCGGTCTTGGGCTGGCATTATCCAGACCTGAGCGCAATGTCATAACAATTGATGGTGATGGCTCAATTCTTATGAATATGGGCACCCTTGCAACGATTGCTTCTCAGGCGCCGCAGAATTACCTGCTTGTAATTGTTGATAACGGGGCTTATGGTTCTACAGGTAACCAACCGACGGCTACCTTAAATCATGTGAACCTTGAGGAGGTTGCACAAGGTGCTGGAAACAGGGATGTCTTTGAAGTGGATAGTCTTCAAAGGCTGCATACGATCTTAGGAGAAAAGGATAGTGGTATCATCGTGGCCAAGGCACAGCCCGGGAATGAGGATGTTCCGGTAATTCAGATGATTCCGGAAGCAATACTGAGCAGATTTATGGCTGAATCCTCCCGAGCGTCCCGGTCAGTTTAAACGAACCATCAATAATATCTTTCTTTAGTTTTTCCGCCATGCTGAGCGCTCTCTTACGGTCGGACTGTCTGAGCACAATAGGAACTTCCCGCATTTTTCCCTCTTTTTCCACCCGGACTGCTCCAAGCTCTGCACTGAACACATTCCCGGGGCAGTTTGTAGCGCAGAGTCCGCAATTAAAGCATAAATTCCTGTCAAGTAGCAGTTTTTCGTTTTTGTGGTATATGGCGTCCATGGGGCAGTTTTCAATAGGCTTACATACTTTGCAGCGCAGGCATGAAGATGGCTCAAATTTCACTGAAAGGTCAACATTTTCCCATGCGTCTGCATAGTTGCTGGCAGATATGGCAACTCTTTTGTCAACATCCATCACCGGCATTGGTATTTCTCGGTCCGGTGTGATTATGGCATCAAGGATTGATTGATTTAATACAGGGATAGGAACCGCCCAGGATACAATACATTCCGGGCCTGCAGATGTTAAAAATCCCCCCATAAGCTGCGGATCCATATTATGCATGTCAGCAATTCCTGTAAGGTTTGGTTTTTCAGGACTGCTGCGTGTACCGCACCCGATGACAAAACCTTCCCCACCGTTTATAATAACCCGTGTACCCATGCCGATTGTCTGCAACAGCGGGTCGTTTTTCACAGGGTTTATCTGTCCACATCCGGAAAGTGTAGCACTTTCCATATCCGGTTCGAAAGGAGTCGCATGGAATATTGTATTGACAGGGATATCCGAACAGTTTACAAAAGCGGAGTAGTTTTTGAAAACGTTTCTTGTGGAATGGAGTTTGGCGTATGGCATCTCATCCAGCGTAATCTCGCTCTGGAACGTATTGTTGTCATTGGTGGTGACCGATACGTCAATTGTTTTTTGCTCGACCATATCACGAAACAGGTGGCCAGCCCCATATCCGCGCCTTATACTTGAATGAGCTGTGCCGAAAACCATGAGGTCAAGTATTCCAAGGCTTTCATTTGGGCATGGTCCCACATGGGTGGGTACACCATTGAGAAGGACTTTTGACGCTCTTGTAAAATGGAAAGGTGCTTTTGCAGGAAAAGACATTACTGCATATGTCCCACTCATAATGGCCCGGGTGGCGGTGGTTACAACATCAACATCCCGGATTGTTATGTCTTCTTTTTCAACACGTTCACAAATCTCCTGAGCTGTCATAACAACGGCATCATGATTTTCTAACTTTTTCTGGATGTCACTGATGGATCGTTCCATATTACCATTGCCCTTCGCTTTCCGGTTTTGCGGGATTATAAAAATTAACTGTAAGTTTAATTGCCAGTGTATTTATCCACAGTTTGCATGAGGTTATTTAAAGCCCTATCAATGCTTTGTCGTATATTGGTGACTTTTTCTTCTTCCGCTGAAAGCTGTTTTTTTATCCGCATGATTGAATTGCTGATTTCATCTGGATTAGGTCCGCCTGTTGTATTACGTCTCTTAACATTCAGCATCGGATCAAGAGCTTCCTTCAGCATCTGTTCACTGAGTCCGCGTTCAATGAGACTTTCCCCAAGAATATCTTTTCCGACCCGTTCAATATCGGCAAATGTGGGTACTCCCTCCATCCTCGCAAGTTGACCGACTATCTGGTGAGCTGTTCTAAATGGTATATCACATTCCCTTACAAGAGTGTCGGCAAGTTCAGTAGCAGTGGTAAATCCGGTTGTTGATTGTTCTGCAAGCACATTTTCATTGATTTTCATGGATGCAAGCATTCCTGCTGTAATTCTCAGGGATGTCCTGCATGTCTGGATACTATTCCAGATGAGGGGTGTTGCTTCCTGAAGATCCCTGTTGTAGCTTAATGGCAAACCTTTACAAATTGTAAGTAATGCCATGAGGTTTCCGGTTGCAACTCCGCTTTTTCCTCTTAAAAGCTCTGCAGTATCCGGATTTTTTTTCTGCGGCATAATCGACGAAGTGGATGCATATTGATCTGAAAGTTCAATGAATGAAAATTCCTTTGAAGACCAGAGTACCAGTTCTTCTGCAATGCGGGTCAGGTTAACCATAATGCATGCAATCACTGAAGCAGTCTCTATCAAAAAATCTCGGCTACTCACAGCATCCATTGAGTTCTCAATAATTTCATTAAAGCCTAGCAGTTCACGGGTTCTTTCCCTGTTTATGGCAAAGCCAGTTGAGGCAAACGCAGCAGCTCCCAACGGTGAGCGATTCACGCGGGCAAAGCAATCCATTACTCTCTCAAAGTCTCTTCCAAACGCCTGTTGGTGTGCCATCATGTGGTGTCCCATGGTGGTTGGTTGTGCATGCTGCAGGTGAGTAAAACCTGGCATTATTGTGTCCCGATTTTTATCTGCAATATCCAGCAAAACGGCACGCAAATGCAGCAAATCTTCCATTATTCCCAGCAGTTCCTCACGTAATCTCAGCCTGATACATGTGGCAACTTCATCATTGCGTGATCTTCCTGAGTGCATCCGTCCACCAATGTCTTCACCAACAAGTTCGATGAGCCGTGCTTCCAAGGCAATGTGGATATCCTCGTATGAATTATCAAGCTGATCAATTCCTTCGTCCCTGATCTGCATTAAACCTTTAAGAATAGATTCGGAGGCGGACCGCTTTATGATCCCCTGTTCTGTAAGCATAACAGTGTGTGCAAAATCCACAAGTATGTCTGCATCAAAAATCCATCTGTCAGCTTTAAGAGATGTGGTATATTCCATAATCTCTTTATCAGGTACTAACTCAAGCCGTCCACGTCGCAGGATATCACTCATAAAATGCCTCAGGTTTATGGATAAATATAAAGGTAGTAACTGACCCTTTTATTGAAGGTCTTGATAAATAAAAGTAGCTATTTTCAGCTATCTGATTTCACTCAACTTTAACAACGGGTAATCTGAAATGAACTTCCGTACCTTTCCCCTCTCCTTCACTTTCTATCCACATTTCGCCTTTATGGGCTTCGACTATGGTTTTTGAAATATATAATCCAAGCCCGGTGCCACCGTATTTACGCTTCCGTGATGCATCAATCTGATAAAACCGCTGGAACAGTTTTCCGATCATGTCCTTAGGGATCCCGATTCCCGTGTCTTTCACGACAATGTGGATCTTCTTATCCTCCCTAAAGGCACTGAGTGTGATTTTTCCTCCTACGGGGGTGAACTTGATTGCATTATCCACAACGTTTGTCAGCATGTCAGTCAATTTATCCCAGTCACCATTTATTTCAGGTATATTTTCATCGAGGTTTAATTTCAGATTGATCTTTTTCTCATCAGCCTGGATCTTCAAATCTTCCAGAACAGTTTCCATTAATTTATCAATTTGTAATGGTTCAAAGAAGTACTCTAACTTTCCAGCCTGAATCCTGCAGCAAGCTATCAACTAGCCTTTTTAAACGATTAGCATTTCGATTTACAATTTTCTGGGCATGGAGTTGTTCCTCGTTTAGTTTTCCAAAAGTCCCATCCGAAAGCAACTGGGAATATCCTATGATTGATGTGAGTGGTGTTTTTAGTTCATGGCTGACATTTGATAGAAATTCATCTTTCATTTTGTCCAGAGATTTCAGTTCTTCGTTAGCTTCGGCAAGCTCTTCAGCGTACCTTTTCAGCTCTTCCTCCGCCTTTTTACGTTCTGTAACATCACGTGCCACTACTAGAATACCGGGTTTATCGTCATATTCAATAATTTGTGCACTAATTTCTACAGGAATGGGTGTTCCAGCTTTATTTTTATAAGTTGCTTCGAAGATAGCATGTCCTTTTTCTTTTACATACTTGATACGCTTGGGGATTTCTTGCATGGACAGACGGGTGTTTAAATCTATGGTATTCATGGTGAGCATTTCTTCACGGGAATAACCCAGTTTCTCACATGCAGCACGATTTACTTCGATCAGGTTTCCATCAAAATCATGCACGAAAATAGCATCATTGGTGCTTGAAAATATGGTTCTGAATTTATCCTCTGATTTTCTGATTTTTTCTTCGGATTTGCGGCGCTGTATAAGCCTCCACATTCCCTGCATAAGCAATTTCAGCTGTCTTACATCAGAACTATCATAGTTTTCCATCTTGTTAGCGACACCTGCAAGTGCAACAATTCTGCCTCCTTCAAAAATAGGTACATCCATGTGTCTTACAATGTCAACATGCCCTTTTGGATAACCGCGTTTGAGGGGATTAGGATCCTTGTAATTATTATTGATAAATACCTTTCTTTTGCGGACTGCTTCTCCCCAGAGTCCGGTTTTTCGAATCTTATATTCAAGCTTTTTATCTTCCACTTTGCAACGGTTCATTGCATTGTCGGTCCATGATACGATTCGCATTTTCATCTCGTCTTCATCAACAAATGCAATGTATCCCATATTACTGCTGGTGAGACGAACCCCCTCCTCGCGGGCAAAATCAATGATTTCCTGAAGAGATGCTTCTGTCATCATGTTTAATTTGACAAGTGTTTCAAGACGTGATTCGTCAAGTCGAAGGGCCTCCTCAGCCTTCATACGATCGCTAATGTCTTCAACAATCCCGACTCCACCCAGAAGGGTTCCGGATTTGGAGATATTAGGGTTGTAATCGGCTTTAATCGGAATGATTTTGTTACTGAATGGTGAACAGAATTTTCCTTCATAATGGCCCTGTTTTTTCTGGAAAACTGCCTTAATGGCATTAAGCATTTCCTCATCTTTCGCCCCTTTTAAGAGATTAAACCCGATTATTTCTTCCTTTGTTGTTCCAAATATAATAGCTATATTATCATTGCAATGGGTAATAATTCCATCAGAATTAAAATTAAATATTCCTAGGGGGGAATTGTCAAAAATCAGATGATAGTTTTTTTCTGATTCAAGCATTGCTTCTTCTGCCAGTTTCCTAGAGGTTATATCAATAAGTATGCCCTGGAAATAGGATGGATTTCCCATTTCATCTCTTCCCAGGTATGATCTCTCTGTGACCCACCTTACATCACCGGATTTAGTCAGAACGCGATATTCCTTTGAAAAATAAGTTCTGCCTGCAATTTCAAGTTCAGTGACATCAGATTTGACCGCTTCAAGATCATCGGGGTGGATCCAGTTTCCGAAATTCATTTTTCCTGAAATGAAATCATTGACTGTATACCCAAATTGGGACACATTTTCAGAAATAAATTCAAGAGGCCAGTTTTCCTCTGCTGTACAGAGAAATGCAACTACCGGGCTATTCCTGTAGATTTCCTGAAGTTTTTCCTCTGATTTTAATTGATCTCGGAGTGTTTTCTGGCCGATTTTACGTTTAACTACCTCTTCAACTGTGCAAACCATTCCGTCATATTTGCCATTCTCATCCAGCAGTGGGATAAGACGACCGTTCTGGAAGCTTAGATCTCCCTTTTTTGTAATAATTGGCAATGATTTGTATGGTGCAGGTTGCAGTGTTTGCTGTAGTTTCCGGAAAAGTTCCCTGAAATGGGCTTCATCACCCACACTTCTCTGTGTAGGAGTCAGGAATGTTTTCAACTCTTTTCCCAATACTTCCTTTTCTTTTAACCCAGTGATCCTCTCCATACCAGAGTTAAAATAAATGAATTTTTTATCCTTATCAACAGCCCATACGCCGATAGATATGTTATCAAGGATCTTTTTGCATAAATCCATAAACCCTGCCACTCCTGATCATTACAGAAACTACGTTAAAAGTATTTGCCTGCTCCCATTAAATACTTATTGTTTTTATGAAGCAGTCATCATTTTCTTAAGTGGTATATGTAACAGATAACCTATGGCCATTACAAGGATGATTGTGGATCCGGAAGGTACATCAAGAAGGTAAGAAAGAAACAGGCCCAAAATTGTGAAAACGGTTCCAAAAGCAATAGACAACTTCATCATTCCTATCAGGTTTCCTGAAAAACTACGGCTTATTGATGCCGGGATTGTCAGTAGTGCTATGACAAGAATCAATCCTACAATACGAATCATTACAACAATTGTCAATGCTATGAGACAAAGCAGTAGCAAATTTAGTTTTTCCACGGGGAGATCTGATACTTCAGAGAATTCCTCGTCAAAGCTGATTGCCACAAATTCCTTGTAAAATAGGTACACGAATACAATTATCATAACGTCCAGGATTGCCATTAAGTACAGATCCATCCTGGGTATTGTCAGGATATTACCAAATAGGTAAGTCATAAGATCCGGTGCATAGCCGGGAGTAAGTCCCACAAACATAATACCTAAAGCCATTCCTACAGCCCAGAGTATCCCGATTGCAGTATCCTCTGCAATTTTTGTCCTGCGGCTAACAAGTCCCATCACTACTGCAGTAAGGATGCTAAACGGAAGGACGCTCAATATGGGATTAAGTCCTAGATAATATCCAAGCCCGATCCCTCCAAAAGATGCATGGGCAATCCCTCCACTTATAGATACGATTCTCTTAACGACAACATAAACCCCGATTATGCCGCACGCAATGCTGGCAAGCAGTCCTGCAATAATAGCTGTTTGCATGAATTGATATTGCAAGATTTCCAGCATATTGGATTCCTCAATGTTCTTTCAATACCCTGTGGGGTATTCCGTGTGCAATCAATTCTACGGGGCAACAGTATGCCTGTTTTAGATCAGATTCAGGTATTTCCTTTGAACCATGGAAGAAAAGAGTCTGGTTTAGGCACGCAATCTTATCCACATAATTGGAGATTGCAGTTAAATCATGGGACACCATTATGATCGTGACTTTTGATTTAAGATCTGTAAGTATTTCATAGAACTCCTTTTGCATCATTTCATCAATTCCGGAAACAGGTTCATCCAGCAAAAGGATTTCAGGCTCCCTTACAAGGGCACGTGCAATGAAAACCCTCTGTTGTTGGCCTCCCGAAAGTTCGGAAATCTGTCGGTTTTTGAAATCGAGCATTTTGACTTTCTGGAGTGCGTTGTCAACAGCTTCAAGATCTTTTTGGCTATAATTTTTCAGCAGCATATGTTTTCCCAGTCTTCCCATTAGCACAACTTCCCTGACGCTTACGGGAAAATCAGGTTGATACGCACTTTTCTGAGGGACATATCCGATATATTTTCTTGCTTTTGCAGGCTCTTCACCAAAAACTCTTACATCACCGGAATCTGGTTTTATAAGCCCCAGCAGGACTTTCAGTAATGTACTCTTTCCTCCCCCGTTGGGGCCAATGATTCCGAGGAAATCACCCCTGAATACCTTGAGATTCACCTCTTTTAGGGCAGGGATGCTGTCACTGCCATAGTATACAGAGACATTTCGGATATCTATTACTTCTTCCAATTGTTTACCCTCTTAGCCGATAACTGCTGCAAAGACCTCTGTTACATTATCCAGATTCTCTATATAGTCCTTTGCAAGTGGATCTATTTGAACTACTTCCCCGTCGATTTCTTCTGCGATTGCTTCGGCACACTGGGTGCTGAATTGTGATTGGACGAATATGACTTTTATTTCATGTTCCTTTGCAGAATTAATGATCCTGCTAAGTTCTTTTGCAGTGGGCTCTTTACCTTCTATTTCGATAGTAAGCATGTGCAGACCGTATTCATCTGTAAAATATCCCCATGATGGGTGAAATACCATTATGTAGGCGCCTTGTTTTCCTTCAAGTGATGCTCTTATACGGCTGTCAAGTTCTTCAAGTTCCGCAATGTAGCTGTCCCGGTTTTTCGTGTAGTATTCCTCATTTTCGGGATCAATTTTAACAAGTGCCTCATGGATATTATTGACCATTATCTGTGCATTTATTGGATTTGTCCATATATGGGGATCAATTCCTTCATGGGTATGCTCTTCTTCATGTTTGTCTTCTTCATTGTGGTTCTCATCCATTTCCCTGAGCTGAATTCCTTTAGAACAATCAACAATGACCATGTCTTTGTTGATATCCAGTAATTTGTCAAGCCACACTTCTTCAAAGGGCAAGTTGGATCCCACAATTGCATACATGCTTGCATCAGAGATCTCCTGAAGCTGCCTCGGGGTTGGTTCATACGTTGCAGGGCTTGCTCCTGGTGGAATCATAAGTACTGTTTTTACTTTATCTCCACCAACTTTTTCTACAAATTCCTGTTGTGGAAGAACACTTACTGCTACAATTATTTTTTCACTTTCTGATTCAGCCCCTCCATTCTCAGATATGCATCCACAGGTTCCAACCAATAGGATTAATGCAACTATAATGGCATATTTTTTCTTTTTTAAGAGGCTAAGCATGTTGAAATCTCCTTTTTGCATACTATGCAAACATGGGGACAAACTCATGTTACTTTTGTGTTCGCGTAATTAGAAAAACACTTGTTTGCACAACATTTTCTATTTGAGTAGGAATTTGAATATGTTTATAGATTCATATAAATCTTGTCTATTTTTGGTATGTATCAAAAAAAATAGTATAGCAGTTGATTTCTATGAATCCGCGTTTACCCATGATTTTTAAATAGATGTATTGCAATTAAGGAGGCAAACAGGAGCCCTTTAATCAGGTGATTTAATGTACGCAGACAGGATCAATGCATTACCCCCATATTTGTTCGCAACGATAGATGAAGCAAAGGCCAACATGGTTGCAAAAGGTGTGGATGTTATCGATCTGGGTGTTGGAGACCCGGACATGCCAACTCCATCCCATATAGTAGATTCTATGTGTGAAGCTGTAAGAGATCCTGCCACTCATCGCTATCCATCTTATACAGGCCTCATGGAATTCAGAACAGCAGCAGCAGACTGGTGTAAGGAAACAAAAGGCATAGACATTGATCCTGCTACAGAAGCCCTTACACTGATCGGTTCAAAGGAAGGAGTCGCCCATATTCCTCTTGCATTTGTCAATCCGGGAGATGTCGCATTGGTTCCTGATCCCGCATACCCGGTTTACAAAATCGGCACACAGTTTGCAGGTGGTATTCCTCACATTATGCCACTTCTTGAGGAGAATGATTTCCTTCCTGATCTGGATGCTATTCCGTCAGATGTCCTTGCAAAAACAAAATTAATGTTCATTAATTACCCCAACAACCCTACCTCGGCAACAGCAACTACCAGATTCTTTAAAGAGGTTGTTGACTTTGCACATGAGAACAAGATTGTTGTTGTCCATGATAATGCATATTCCGAAATGGTTTATGACGGCTATAAAGCCCCAAGTTTTTTGGCAATTGATGGTGCAATGGACGTAGGTATTGAACTTTACTCACTTTCCAAAACATATAACATGACAGGTTGGAGGATTGCTTTTGCAGTGGGCAATGCAGATCTTATTAAAGGGTTTGGAAAAGTAAAATCCAACATAGATTCAGGGGCATTTGATGCTGTCCAGAGAGCCGGAATTACTGCTTTAAGCAGCTCCCAACAATGTGTTGCTGATATGAATAGAATTTATCAGGAAAGGCGTGATACATTACTTAAAGGACTGGATGCTCTTGGGATTAACATAAAGCCACCCAAAGCAACTTTCTACATCTGGGCACCGGTTCCTGAGAAATACAATTCCATTGACTTTTCCAGGCTGCTTCTGGAAGATGCTGGTATTGTTGCAACACCAGGTGTCGGTTTTGGCAATTACGGCGAGGGATACATCCGGTTTGCACTGACTCAATCTGTAGATCGCATAGAAGAAGCCGTTGGAAGAATGGAACAACTCGATGTTTAATCAATAAATTGGAGCAGGAAATCCTGCCAGTCTTTCTTTTTATCCTATTATTTTGTTTGGGTGGATGTGCCCGCTTCTAATCATATGATCGACTATTACAAGTGCCATCATTGCCTCGGCTACCGGCACCATTCTTGGAGGTATTGTCGGATCGTGCCGACCGGCAATGGTGATTTCTTCTTCCTTCATTTTTTCCATGTCAACTGTTTTTTGAGGTATGGAAATCGATGGAGTGGGTTTTACAGCACAACGGCAAATAATAGGCATCCCGCTGGAAATACCTCCAAGTATGCCTCCGGCATTATTGGTACATGCTACAATCCTATCATCTTCAATGCAGAATGAGTCATTCATCTGGCTTCCTTTCATGCGGGCGGCTTCAAATCCGGCTCCGATTTCTACACCTTTCACGGCACCTATTCCAACCATTGCTTTTGCAATATCCGCATCGAGTTTATCAAAAACAGGCTCTCCGATGCCGGCAGGAACTCCGAATGCAACTGTTTCAACAATGCCTCCTACACTGTCACCTTTGACTCTTTCTTCCTTGATCATTTCGAGCATTTCTTTTGCAGCTTTTGGATCTGCACAGCGCACTGGGTTCTCTTCAATATTACTTTTCATTGCCCGAATATCTTTGACATTTGCTTTTATACCCCCAAGTTCTACAACATGTGAAATGATCTCTATTCCTTTCATTTGGAGGAGCTTTTTAGCAATTGCTCCGGCAGCTACTCTCCCAATTGTTTCACGGGCAGATGATCTCCCTCCTCCACGAAAATCACGGAATCCGTATTTTTCTTCATAGGTAAAATCAGCATGTCCGGGTCTGGGGAAATTATGTATTTTTTCGTATGCGCTTGAATCGGCATCCCGGTTAAAAACAATTAATGATATAGGAGTCCCAGTGGTTTTTCCCTGAAAAACTCCAGAAAGAATTTCTACACTGTCACTTTCGGAACGTGGGGTGCTTACTTCACTCTGGCCGGGTTTACGGCGATCCAGATCTTTTTGAATATCTCCTGCTGAAATCTCAAGGCCGGCAGGAACGCCATCCACCACGACGCCGATGGCTTTGCCGTGTGATTCTCCCCATGTGGTTATCTTAAACGAATGGCCAAAAGTGTTAGCTACCATGA
This sequence comes from Methanohalophilus sp., assembly GCF_030156785.1. Classification (GTDB taxonomy): domain Archaea; phylum Halobacteriota; class Methanosarcinia; order Methanosarcinales; family Methanosarcinaceae; genus Methanohalophilus. Next base: position 1,090 of record NZ_JASGLW010000013.1, on the reverse strand, counting down.
TACTATGTTACACACCCCGATATTTATTGATTTGCAATAATAGTACTTATTTTTGCTCACAGGGTTCGATGTGCACCACCACATCATCTACTCCATCTATATTTTCTTTAAGCTTATCAGTTACCATGTGGGACATGCTGTGGGCTTTATCAACATGCATTTCAGGATCTACCCAGATGTGAAGATCAATGTGATAATTCCCAACACCTCCTCTTGTCCTGATCTTATGGCAGTCCAGAACTCCCGGAACCTGTTTTGCAATATCACAGATTAAATTCTCGTCAAGTGGTGCTTTATCACAAAGAACTCCGCTACTGCTTCGGATTATTTCAAAAGCAGCTTTGCATATTAATGCAGCAATAACTAACGCTATCAATGGGTCAACAATGGGATATCCATATTTAACTGCCAAAAGTCCTGCAATAACCGAAATGGAAACGTATATATCACTTCGGGTGTGCATGGAATCGGCAACCAACACCTCGCTTTTGAGTTCTTCACCTTTTCGTTTTTCATAGGTTGTCACTGAAAGATTTATGCCAATGGTAAGTATCATTACCACAAAGCTTAGTGTCGTTATTTCAGGGCTGCTTATTCTGGTAAACCTCTCTATTGATTGGATGATCACTTCAAACGCCACGAATATTAAAAGTACAGCAATAAAAACCGATGCAAGAGTCTCATATTTTTGGTGACCATAGGGATGTTTTTTGTCAGGGGGTCTAGAAGCAATATGAATACCTAAAATACCGGTTATATTCGAAATACCATCAAAAAGGGAATGATACCCATCAGACTGCATGCTTAGGGTGTTGGTTATTGAACCATAGATGATTTTTGCAAAGGAAACGGCTAAGTTCAGGACTAAAACGAGTAACAGCACCTTCCTGATTTTAGCATATCTTTCCATTTTTCTGTCATCTCCACATTTAAATTATCCGCGGATATCAGATATATCCCTTAAGGTTTATGTTGTAGAGATAATACTAAAGAGGATTCTGATAAACGTTCCTCTTCCAGAACTTCGATAAAATTTGTTCTTATTATTGTTCCATTTGCCTGTTTCCCAGTCAATTATTCTGAAATATCT
>NZ_JASGLW010000012.1 GCF_030156785.1 Methanohalophilus sp. | reverse complement strand
GATGAACGTGGAGAACTTGAAAGAACCGAAAGCAGTTCTACAGAATACCTCAAGTACTACAACACTGATGACATCTCACTTGATGAGGATGAGACTATCCACATCGCAGGAGAAATGTACTTCAAGACTGCTGACAACTCTGATCTCAGGTATTATCCATTCGTCGAAATGACTATTGAAGGCGAGGAAACAACCCAGCCAGATGAAGAAGAAGAGACTGACGAAGAAGAGCAGGTAACTGACAACGAAACAGAAGGTAACGATACCATTGAAACTCCAGTAGATGAGACTCCAGATGAAACTGAAGAGCCACCTGTGGAGGATGAAGGTAACGAGACAACTGATGAATGGCCAGTTCCTGGATTTGAAGCAATCTTCGCAGTTGCAGGTCTTCTTGCAGTAGCATACCTCGTGAGGAGGAACTAAACGTAAATTAATTAGAAGGGAATAATCCCTTCTAAGCCTTTTCTTTTTTGACTTACTTTTCTGATAAACTTTAAATACTGTTTTGAATATTCTTTTCTCCTTGAGGTGATTCCATGAAATCAAAAATTATTGCACTATTGTTATCGCTCACACTTGTGATGCTGGCAGTATCCGGATGTACTGATACTGACAGAGAAGAGAAAACCGGTGAAATGGATGTTTCCGATGTGGTTGTATTAAAAGAAATCCCAGCAGGATTTGAATATCTCGGAGCAAGAATGCTTTCTGTAGGTGAAGTTCTCGATGGTGTCTGCAATGAATCCGAGTTCGTGGAATCCTCAGAGGGCATTTATAAGGGAGACGGGTTTGATATTTACGTGACCACAGTTGAAACCCCTTCTGAAGATGATGCTGAAAATCTGGTATCTCGCTACAAAGCAACTTTTCCGCCAATGTCAAAAGGTGACAGGTTTATTGAAGAATCCATCAATGATCACTTTGTAACCCGTATTGTCTGGCATGTAACAAATAAGGGAGAAGAAGTTGAGCGTTATGCCTATATTTGGAATAACGGTAGTTATGTGTTCCATATAAGAGGGGGGACATCTGATCCACTCATACTCAGGGAATTTGCAGAAGCTACAGGGTACTGACCGAAGCTTCTCCTCATTCTTTTTTTTAACCGATATGCTTTAATATGAATATGTACTTCCTACATCCTGCAACATGCCCGGATAGCCTAGTTGGTTGGGGCGCCAGACTCATAGGGTAATTCTGAATGGGTGCTCCCATGTCTCCTGAGACATCTGGAGGTCGCGTGTTCGAGTCACGCTCCGGGCATACTACTACTTGTTTAGTTGTTTATTACTCAAATAGAAGAGTAGATTCAGCAAAAAGGCCATTTTTTCTTAAAGTAAATGTACGTCTTCCATGTCAATATACTAAAATGATTTAGGACTAAGTAGTTCCAAGATATGCATGTGCTTTTTAACAATTTAAATTAATGAGTTATCACTACTACTGCTCTCTCTCACTCACACATTTTAGGTGAAGTTGCAAAACTACATGCTACTATCAAGATTCATCTCTTAATCGATGACACATGAAATCAATTATTAGAAATCTGTCTCTTGGAGTATTTCACAAAAGTTAAATATTTCAAAGTCCGTTTAATAGTTATCTCAAAATAATTCAAAATTACGTGTGGCTTTAATTGTTAATGTAGGGGTATTATCTTTAAAAGCCAAATTTAATGAGCGGAGCATTTTGATTATTTTGAGAATATCTTTCTAATAGGGGGAATTTAATATGAAAGAAATATATGATAAAATGGCAACAGAAGCCATGAATGCACAGAAGGCAGTTGTAAGTACTATAAATAAGAAGCGAGGCACTGCTTTTAAGGTAGAGGATGCAAAACCCTATGTAGATGCAGTCAACAAAATGCAGCCAATGGGTGATCAGTGCAAAGAAGTATTCGATTTGCATGTCAATTCAGTAAATACGCATTATGAAGTCCTCTCCGGGTTGACCGATACTGTAAGACCGGAAGATGATCCTTATGTAGAACATTACCAGACTCCTCCTATATTGGAAATATTGTATGAGGAAGACCCGGCCTTCAGGGAGTCAGTGGAAAAGTTCATTGACATGATTGGCAGGTCAGAGGCACTTATAGGTAAAGAATCCATCAGAAGATATGCAGGCTTCTATGGCCCTACATGTGTGGTAGACTTTGCCTTTTCTCCCGGAAGCACCAGCAATGTTGTTAACAGGATACTGCAGCAAACAGACATCCCAGTAGAACACAAGCGTGCAATACTCTCTTCCAAGTCCTGGGGAATGAATACATCATACGGCATTGGTGCCAAGTTCCAGATGGCAATTGAGAATGGTAAGACACCCGATGAAGCTGTTAAAGAAGAGATTGAAATGCTCCAGATGGTTTATGATACACCAATGGATGCACAGGCTAAACTAATGGACGAGGCTGGTCACACGTCTTTTGATGTGAAAAAATACATGAGCCAGTATAAGCAAAAAATGAAGCCTACTATCAGGGCTGCAATGGATGCTGATGTTTTTTACGGGAATATCGTCACAGTTCCTGCATATGGTGTTGGAGATGTTGCTCATCACATATCCCAGTCGATGTTCAACATGACAAAAGATGATGTTGTCATGGCAGTTATCAATGCTGTAACAGACGTCATGGACGGGACCATGAAAAATGCTATGGGCAAGTTCAAAAATGAATATTCTCCGCTGACCATTGCAACAGATGCAGCCGCAGGAGCAACTACAAAAATACTCTGGATGGATGGATTCACAACTATGATGGTTCATGACCTGTTGGTCAAGAGATTCCACAACCTTGTGCTTAACAATCCAACAAGAGGTGCAGCAGCTGAACTTCACAACGTTGACTTTATGGATCTCATCGAAAAGGGTGAACGTATCATCGATCACAAGCCAAGAGGTATGGGTGGAATGGTCCAAGGCATACCAATTGATTTTAGCCCTATAGAGAAGAACGAGGTCCTCAACAACCCTCAGCGCTACGCATATCCTGCCTGTGCAATCACTGTTCGTTTCTCGGCACTCATGCGTCTGGCTGATTTCCCATGCCTGCTGACAAGTGAACCCGTAACTGCTACAATGCTGACCAACATTATAGCACTGCACAAGACCGAACCACATTCACCGGCACGTACTTGCAAGTTCTGTGCAGCAAATTACTTCGATTACAAGTGCAATTACTGTAACTGGACGGAGGCAGTTTGATCACAGATGTGTCTCTATGAGACACATTTTGTTTTCAGGCAGGTGGTTTTATGTCAGAACAGGATCTGTTTAAGAGATCCATCGCAGAATTGATAGGAACTTATGTACTGGTCTTCCTGGGAACAGGGTCAGTTGTCACAACTGTCCTGCTGACTCAGGGGGCAACATTGATCCCTGGTAATACTTTCAATATAGGTATTGATATCGCTGCATGGTTTGCAATAGGAATTTCATTTGGAATTGCTGTATTGGCAATGATCTATGCTTTCGGACATATTTCGGGAACGCACATAAATCCGGCAGTCAGTATTGCACTGTGGGCTACAAAGCGCATGAAAACATCGGATATGGTCAGTTACATCGTAGCCCAGCTCATAGGTGCAAGTCTTGCATCCTTCACCATTGTGGCTATATTTGGTTCAAGGGCTATTGGAACCGGTCTTGGTGCAACTGCCATGTTCGACGGCGTGAGCTATGGACAAGCAATATTATGTGAAGCTGTGGCAACATTTTTCCTGATGCTTACCATTATGGGGACTGCCGTGGATAAAAGAGCCCCAGGAGGGTTTGCAGGTCTTGCAATCGGTCTTGTGGTTGCTGCGGATATTACGGTAGTAGGTAACATAACAGGTTCATCACTGAATCCGGCTCGTACCTTTGGCCCATATCTTGCAGAGTTACTCTTAGGCGGACAAAACCTGTGGTGGCAATTCCCAATATATCTAATCGGACCTATCATTGGGGCACTTGTAGCAGCGCTAATCTATGATTATGTGTCAGATGTTAAAAAAGTGTCTTGAGAAAGATACTTTTTCCTTTTTTATCATAGCAATGATGATGATTTTCTCTTGGAATGGCATAAATAATTTGTTTAATATTGCTTAATCCTATTCAAAAGTAAGGCAAGAAGAGTGAATATTCTTTAATCTTTACTGCGTTTATGTTATATCTGATAACATCCTTAACGTGCGCCACAGACTCTGACGTATATAAATCTACAGATATCAATCGAAAATTGTTTAGAGCTGCCAATATTGACAGTGGTGATCCGCGCCAACAAACCTATCAGCTTGTGCCTGATGGCTCTTAACAAAAGTGAACGGGTTAAAATGTTGATAGCGAATGATGTAAGGTCTGGGTAAAACCATAAAAGCCGATCTTATCGTAACAGAATTGATGGCACTTAATCTTGTTTTCAGAATAATACTTACTATTATTTCTTTTCTTTAGACTGCTTTACATATCTCAAGAAATCCTCAACATTTGTTTCAAGGGCAAGTCTTAATCAATACCAACCAATATCTTTATGGAATAGATTGGACATTGCAGCAAATAATCTTTGTATTATATAATTTTTTAATATACATCATGAATTGGGAATATATTTATCTATGTTATGCATTATAATGCATAACAATGGTTCGTCCAAGAAAACGAAGAATGGTTGACTTTGAACACAACATAAGGCATTTCAAGCCATCTGGTATTGGTCTAAAAGATCTCGAGGAAGTCAATATAACCATTGATGAATTGGAATGTTTGAGGCTTAGTTATCTGGAAAATATGAAACAGGATGCTGCAGCCTGCAAGATGCAAATTCATCAGTCAACCTTTCAACGAACCTTGCGTAAAGCGCTGGAAAAAATTTCTGACGCACTTGTAAATGGAAAAGCAATACGGATAGAAGGAGGTAATTATAGTATGCCTGGAAGAGACGGAACAGGCCCCACTGGTAGTGGACCGGTTGGTGGCCATGGTCAGGGTCGGGGGCGAGGTGGTTTTGGTGGACAAAATGTCCAGGGCGCCGGTAGAGGTGGCTTCCCCCAGAATTGTCGTTGCCCATCATGTGGTAACACTCAACCCCACCAGCCTGGAGTTCCATGTAGTCAGGTGAAATGCTTGAAATGCGGCTCACCTATGGTAAGAGCTTGATTGCATAGTAGTTGAAAATGATTTATAAAAAGCGAGGTGTTGTATGATGCCGGGAATAGACGGAACCGGACCTCTGGGAAGAGGTCCAATGACAGGAAGAGGTGCAGGATATTGCTCAGGATTTGATATGCCTGTATTGTCCAAGCATGCAGGCACAGGATCTCGTGGAAGAAACAGATTTTTCCCTATGATGGGACGGCGGGCAGCCTTTTCAAGACGCCGTTTTGTTCCAATCTCCAAGGGTTTTCAATCTTCTGAAACAACTGACTATCAAAAAGCCTTTCTTGAAGAAGAGCTGAATGCTCTTGAAGCAGAAAAAACATGGATATTTAAACGCATCGGACAATTGAAATCGATGCTTAATGAAGATAGATCAGGAGATGTCTCCTGATCCATTTTTTAATCAAAGAAGGAACTATTAATGGAAAAAAGAAAATCCAGAATCATCTATGGACCGATACTTTCCAGACGATTGGGACGTTCGTTGGGCATTGATGTCATCCACAGATCTTCCTCCAGAAAGAACTGTAATTTTGATTGTGTTTACTGCCAGCTTGGACATGTTGATAAAAAAATATCTTCTCCTGAAGAAGTCAAAGGCTTAGTGAGTTGCACTGAGGTTGTTGATGGTATAGAGCACTATCATCGCAATATTGATGATATTGATTACATCACCTTTTCCGGAACATGTGAACCGACATTGAACCTCGGGTTGGGTGACATGATAACTGAGGTAAAGAAGCTCATCAATGTTCCTGTCTGCGTGATCACCAATTCTTCCCTCATGGGCAGAAAAGATGTCAGAGAGAACCTTGCAAATGCTGACTTGGTGGTTGCTACACTGGTATCAGGAAACGAAAAAACGTTTAAAGCTATTAACAGGCCAGCATCAGGAATAAACCTTCATGATATCATCGAAGGGTTAAGAGAACTCAAGAAATCGGGTGGTCCAAAGCTTGCAATAGAGGTCATGTTACTGGATTCAAATTCCGGATATCCAACAAATTCCAGTGATCAGGAAGTTGATAAACTGATCGAAGTTCTCAAGTTCATAAACCCCGATGAAATAGAAATTCTCACCATAAGTCGTCCACCTGCAGAAGATTTTATCGTTCCGGTTTCAGAAAACAGGCTCAAGGAGATAGCACAGAAGTTCGATGAAGAATTCGGAAGAAAACGGGTTAGACTTGTCTTAAAAGGCATAAAAAGGAAAAGATCAACCATAAAGCACGAAAATCTTATAGAAGAGGTCTACGACCTCATACTTAGAAGACCCTGTACCTTTGCTCAAATCGGACAATCTCTTGATATTGATGAAGATGACCTCTTTCCAATAATTAAAGGATTGGTTGACGGTGGAAAAATTGTCAGGGTAAATTCTGGCAATGATTCATATTACCGTGCTACATAATCCAAAAAAGATATCATAATCAATATGATGAGAAGGTTACATTGGTTATTATTCTTGCAGCTTTAAAAGGGATTGTTGGATATTACGTGTTTCATGTTATGCTGGAAAAAGTATAAGAAAGAGTTATGAAACAGACTTATTTTTTATATAGGATTATTAATTTTATTTATATTGATTTGCAGTTGACGTATTTTTCCTCTTTTAGGTAGAAGTATTTTTGGATGAATTGGATTGGCATTTTCAATTTTGAGAAGTGGACATATATACAAGTAAAAACATAAGAAAGCTGGCTTTACTGACTGATTGTTTCAGATAAAAGTGAGTTGTTCTATGGCGCAAACATCAACAGAAGACAGACATTTTCAGTTAATAGATGCGGATTATTTCCGCCAGGATTCCGGACCTGTAATCAGGCTTTTCGGAAGGACTGATGATGGGAAGAGCATCTGCTGTCATGTTGCCGGGTTTGAGCCTTATTTTTATGTTAATACGGATGATGATCTGGAAGTTATTTCTGAACGAATAAGAGAAAAACTGAATCTAACCAATAAATCTGGAAAAATAAAAAAAGTCGAAGTTGTACAGCGATTTGAGCCGATAGGCTACCAGAAAACAATGAAACCAATGCTGAAGGTGTTCACTCACGATCCGGGAAATGTTCCTGAGATAAGGGATGACATTGCTGAAATAGCCGGTGTCAAGGCTGTGTACGAAGCTGATATCCTGTTTAGGACAAGATACCTTATAGACAATGATTTTCACGGTATGCGCTGGCTTAAGGGAAAGGGTAAGAAAATAAACCCGTCAGGTTATGCATGTGATGAAATTCTGGAACTCTTTGAAGTGAAAGAAACTGAACGCAAAGCACCCGCTGATCTCAAATATTTTGCTTTTGATATTGAGTGTCTTCCTGAAGATGGGAACATGCCCACTCCTGACAGATCCCCCATTATCATGATAAGCATGTCCTTCAATCCTGTTTTTGAGGGGAAAGATACAATTGTTCTCATAGCAAAGCCTGTAGATGGGATGGATAATGACGTAGAGGCATGTGCCGATGAAGCAACACTTCTCAAACGTTTTTTTGAAATATTCAGAAAATATGATCCCGATGTAGTAACAGGATACAATAGCAATGGATTTGATGTGCCCTACATTGCTGAAAGGGTAAAGGTCCTCAATAACAGTGGTCATGATATTGATTCTGCTGTAGGCAGAGACAGAAGACCCCTTTCCTACCGCAAGATCGGGACACAAACCATGGTTTCCATCCCCGGGCGTGTGGTTGTGGATACATTACCCATCATAAGACAGCAATTCAGCCTCAAACGCTATACATTACGTAATGTATCCCAGGAACTTCTTGGAAGGGAAAAACTAGATGTTTCTGCAGATGAAATGGAGGAACACTGGAACGATGATGGGGAAAAATTAAGGAAATTTGTGGATTATGCGAGACGTGATTCGGAACTGGCACTTGAACTGATTCTCGAATTGAAGCTTCTTGACAAATACATTGCACTTTCACAGGTTAGCGGCACTATCATACAGGATGTTGTCAGTGGTGGCCAAACCAATATGGTGGAACAACTGCTTCTCACGGAATTTGGTAAACATAAAAGAGTTATACCCTCAAAACCCGACGATAAAACTTCAGCAGAGCGGCGTCATCTCAATGAAAGTCTCAAGGGTGGGGCTGTACTGGAGCCTAAAAAAGGACTCCACGAGAACGTCCTTGTACTGGACTACAAATCCCTTTATCCAACTATTATCATGGCACATAACCTGTGCTATACTACCGTAGTTGAGGATGGGAACTACAATGATGAAGATGTCATATCTTCTCCCACAGGTGCACGCTTTGTGAAACCTGATATTCAGAAAGGAATCGTGCCTACAGTTCTGGAAAAGCTGATGGCTCAGAGAAGTGAGACTAAGAGGCGGATGAAAAAAACCACTGATGAGAATGAATACCGTGTGTTGGACGCTACACAGCTCGCCTTGAAAATCCTCCTGAACAGTTTTTATGGTTATTCTGGATACGCAAGAGCGAGACTTTACAGCCTCGAAATGGCCAGTTCGGTTACTGCTATTGGAAGGGAAAACATATCCCGGACTGAGAAAATCATATGCGATGAAATTGGAACTGTGGTTTTAAGAGAAGGTCAGGCTTTCCTCAAAGACGAGGTTTTAATTACCCCAAAGGACAGGCTGGTTGATCTTTCTGTAGTTTATGGTGATACTGATAGTGTATTTGTCCATTGCATGTCTCCTGAAGGTAGGGAATTCACGGAAGAGGAATTCAGCCTTGAGGATTCTGAACTTGTGGGAAAAAAGGTAGCTTCGGTAGTAACGGCTTCACTCCCCGATCCGATGGAACTTGAATTCGAGGCAGTTGCAAAACGTGTGCTTCTTGTTGCCAAGAAACGATATGCACAATGGCTTTTTGAACCAGGGCCACAGGGTTGGACCGATAAAATAAAAGTTAAGGGACTTGAAACTGTCAGAAGAGACTGGTGTGAACTTACTTCAAAGATGTTGAATCAGGTTTTGGAATATGTACTCAAGGAAGGTAACATTTCAAAGGCAGTGGAACATGTTCGCCAAACAGTTAACAGGGTGAGAAACCTTGATGTTCAGCATGATGCGGAGATCATGGATGATCTTATTTTGACAAAATCATTTTCCAAGAGCGCTTCAAGTTACAAAAATAGGCAACCACATCTCACTGTTGTTGAGAAACTTAAGCGTCGAACAGGTGTCCATCCTCCCATTGGTGAAAGGATTCCTTTTGTGATTACTGCTGGCAAAGGGCTTTTTGTGGACAGGGCAGAAGATCCTGAATACGTAAAAGAACACAATATTCAGCTGGATGTTGACTATTATATTCAGAAACAGATGTTACCTCCTGTTGAGCGTATTCTTGGAGTATTTGGTGTGGACGTTGCAACCCTTGATCATGATTCAAAACAAAAAGGTCTTTTTGATTTTACAAATGCATCAAAAGAGAGTGATAATTTCATTACCAAAAACCATGAAAGGGAAGAGAAACCACAGGTAAACGGTTCAAACAGCCAGAGTTCCCTTTTTGATTTTTAATTAATACTATCAATTCTACTGGATTAAGGTTTGATGCCTTGCGTGGCAAGGATATTTTCCATGCAAGAAAGGTTGATTAACAAATGAAAATAATGCCACATAAATGAAGTTACTTAATTTAACGCTTAAACGTATCCAGTGCGAAATACTTCGGGTATTTCCTTGATTCTGGTTGTGTTATGATTGATAAATGGATGAAATCTTTATCATCTTTGAGATAAACGAATGTGGCGGAGAAATCCCAATAGTTTTGTCAATAAGGTCTGCCTGAAACCTGGACAGAATTGACACCAGAATATAATTACCGTTATTGCAAATACTACCCCAATAACCGAAGAAGGCAGCATTTCTCCTTTTGGAGAATATATGCTGCCTGTTTATGTGCTTGAATTCATACAGTCGGTTTGGTTTTTTTTAGAGTTGCACAAATCTTGCAGCATTGCCCAGATCTTCTTCTATCCTAAGAAGCTGGTTGTATTTGGCAGTCCTTTCTCCTCTTGCAGGTGCTCCGGTCTTGATGAAATCAGCACCAAGTGCAACTGAAATGTCTGCGATGGTACTATCTTCAGTCTCAGCCGATCTATGGCTGACTATGACACTGTAACCACTGCGACTAGCAAGTGTTGCAGCATCAAAGGCTTCAGAAAGTGTTCCGATCTGGTTGACTTTCAGGAGGAGTGCATTTGCAGCGTTCATTTCTATACCTTTTGCAAGACGTGAAACGTTAGTTACGAAAAGGTCATCTCCTACAATAATGGTTTCCCATGCTTCACTTGTGAGATTTGCAAAGTCCTCAAAAGCCTCTTCATGGTAAGGATCCTCGATTGAGAGTATAGGATAGGTTCCAATAAGTTCCAGATAGAAATCGGTTAGCTCTTCGGGTGTAAGTAGATTGCCATCAATGGAATAATTTTCTCCATCAAAGAACTCGGACGCAGCGGCATCAAGTCCAATAGTAATTTCGGACTCCGTATAACCGGCTTCTTCGATTGCGCTGACAAGTGCATCAAGTGCATCAGAAGTCAGGTCAATCGGTGGTGCATAACCGCCCTCATAACCGACATTTGTTGCAGATGCACCGTACTTGTCCTCAAGGATTTTTCCAAGGGCATGGTAGGTTTCACTTCCCATACGAAGAGCATTAGAATAAGTATCTGCACCTTTTGGCTGTATCATGAATTCCTGGATTGAAAGTTCATTGCCTGCATGTTTTCCACCATTGAGGACGTTCATTGTGGGAATTGGGAGTGCAAAGGCATTTGTTCCTCCCAGATATCTGTATAAAGGTAAATTCAGTGAATCAGCTGCTGCTCTTGCAACAGCCATGGAGACTCCAAGAATAGCATTTGCACCAAACGTCATCTTGTTGTCTGTTCCATCGAGGGCTATCATCAGGTCATCAATTTCACGCTGGTTCCTGACATCCATTCCTAGCAATTCACTGGCAATTGTGCTATTAACATTATCAACCGCATCAAGGACACCCTTTCCGTTGTAACGATCATCTTCATTGTCCCTTAATTCAAGAGCTTCGTTACTACCGGTAGATGCACCTGATGGTACACTTGCTCTTCCAAAACCCGCTTTAGTGTACACATCAACTTCCACAGTCGGATTACCCCGAGAGTCTAAAATTTCCCTAGCGTGGATTTTTTCAATCTTAAATCTACTTTCCTCTCCGATGTAGCTCATTATTTTTCACCCTATGACCTGTATAGAATGAATAATAGGATTTCTCTGTATAATATATTTCCCTCTCATGAAGAACAAATAATCATCAAATTAATAGATAGAATCTAATAAATAGAATCTTTTTTCTATTGTTGGATTACTTGATGGCATAATCAAACTTCCCGGTAAATCAGGCGATGGCGAATCTTCGCCAGTTGGAGATTAGTGTTGAATGTTTTATTTCTATGAGTAGGGAATAATTATAGCTGGGATGAGAAAAGTACACTTAAACGCGGTCCGCCCTGCTAAATATTATTTTGTGTTCCTTGAAAGAATAGGTAGAATGTCATGAAACAAAGATACCAAATGAATTTCAGCAGAAAAAGACAATTGAAATATTTAAGGAACTGCAATAATTTAATACCCTTTAATCTTTCCTGAAACAAATTGGTGAAAAGCCGCGCTCTTTATCGTGAATTCTTTCTGCTTGCATGCCTTGAATTTCAAGAACAAATATCTCGGTAACCATGAATGTTTCGTTTTTCTCTCTTATGCATCCAGCACTTGTGTTGCCATTTCTGCCAAGAGCTGCATGAAGATGGATTCTGGTTTTGCCATTTTCCTTGAATATATTCCCAATTCCGATAACTTCATGAGGATTGTTAAATCGGAACCAAATAGGCGTGGGAGGAGTCTGGTTCTTCTCAGGTCCCACAACAACGTTTCCCTCTGAAAGTGCACCCAGCATGAACATAAAAGCAGAAGTGATATTTTCTGCGGTGGCAAATTTTTCGATTTCTTCGAGGACGTTATCACCATGATCTATTCTCAATACAAAAACCCGTCCAATATTTCCACCTTGATAATCCATAATCTCTCTCATCCAACAAATTTACCGTCTATAATCCCTTAGTATACGATTTGTCTTTTTGCCATATTTTCGTCATGTGTAACTTGCAACTGCAACTCGCTGGCTCTGACAGCCATGTTTTTCAACTTTCAATAATGAGGCTCAAGACCATCGATTTGTGAAAATGCACGGTCTAACTCTTTATTTTCAGTAACACGTTCTTTTTTAGCTTTTTCTTCCTTAATGGCATCCACAGCTATTGAATAAAGCTTCTCAAGTTCGGTTGCGGTTTCGAGGGTAAGAACAGCAAGTACCCGAGGGAGATCACCTTTGCGCACAACAATGCCTTTGAAGACATGACCTACTGAGGATGAGAGTTTTTCGACTTCCGCTGAAATTTCCTCGATGCTAAGGTATGTCTTGTCTCCTCGTATAATAATCATTGAACGGCTTGCTTCACTGTACACGTCAGTATTGAATAATAGGCCGGAGGGCGCAATAGCTTTCTGGATGACTGATTTTATGGGCATCGCATGGTCTGCTTCATAATATCCAATAGTTGCAATTCCTGCTCCACCACTCATAACAGTCTTAAAATCACCAAGATCCGTAACCATCATCATTTCACTGTCAAGTGAATCAAGAAGGAGCAACAACCTCCTTGCTATCATAGTATTAATAGCATCATAGGCGGACTGGACATCACCGCCAAGTTGCTTAAGGTACTGGTTATCGGCAAGAATTATACCGTCAACTCCACTTTCCCTGATGTCACGGAGACAAAAAGCAGCGTTTTGTAAGTAGAGAGTCCCTTCTTCACGGAATGGCAATACAACAATGGCATAGATTGGAAAATCATGTTCCTTCTTGAGTTCTGTTATCAACGAAGGAGTGAAAGAAGATCCAGTTCCACCAGATGCTGAAGTTATAACAAATCCTACATCAAAACTACCCCTTTCATCGATATTGCGCATTATTTGGGCTTTGTTTTCCTCAAAGACTTTTTTACCGACATTACGGTTGGCACCAACACCATGCAAATGAGGAATATGAATGCGATCTTTTGCCTTTGTGTATTTCATCTCTTTCAGATCATTGACAGCCGTGTTAATGGCAAGTGTCTGCACATTGCTTTTGTAACTCTGCTTTGAGTAGAATTTTGCAAGTTTCCCGCTGCCTCCAAATGCTTCTTTATTGACAGCATCCAGAATACGATTGCCGCACTGGCCATTTCCGATGATAAGTATATTAAGCAAACCATTCCTCCAAATTGATTATCAGAAGCGATATTGACGGTGCCTGTATACTATCCAGGCTCCAATTCCTATTATTACAAGGATAGGTATTATATAAACATAGATCGGTTGCTCAAGAATGGCATCAAACCTGCCTTTCTCAACTGTAATTGTTCCAGATGTGAATTCACCGCTTACTTCCTCGCCTTCAACTCCGTTGTCATAACGGTAAGAATAATGCCCGGTAATCGTATAACTTCCCACACTCTTGGCTTTTGCAGTCAAAGTAATCTCTTTTTCCTGCTGGACTCCGAAAGATTGCAGGTAAATGGTTGGAATTCCACCTATTACTTCGATTTCTTCATCTCCTTTCTGATATTCCAATCCGTCAGGAAGCAAAAGCTCTACAGAAACGGCCTCTGCAGGCCCCTCACCGGTGTTTTCGATATGTATTGTAAAATCAATATTTTCATTTCGCGGGACAGTTGATTGTCCTGCTGTGGCAGAAAACTGTAAGTCGGGAGTTTTTATGTCCCCTTCAACGGTAACTATTACTACGTTCGAAGAGGCCTGTGGGAAATTCTGCCCGGCTTCATTTGAGAAGGTGGCCGTTGTGGGCTTAATCACATACTCTCCAGGAGCTGTAGCTTTAATCCGGTATACAAATACTTGCTGAGACTGGCCTACATCAAGGGTCATTTCTCCAGTCTGGCTTACAAAAGTTTCCTCAAGGATGAATTTCTCAGGTGGAACATCTGAAAACCTGATTTCTGTGGCTTTATCATCTCCTCGGTTTTCTACGGAAACAGTCACAGTAATTGTATCACCGACTTTGATATTCTGGTTGCTGACAGATTTGGTAATAATCAATTTTGGAGTTCCGACAAAATCTGCTTTTTCGTGTCCACCTTCCACTACACCATCTGTGTAAACAACATCATCGTCAGTTATTGTAATAGCAATTTTTGCTTTATTTAGGACTCCGGATGCCGTATCTAGTAATTTTACTTCCACATCTTCTCCGTCTACTTCAAAGCTGAAGGTGTCATTGATATCCATACCTTTGTCAAGAATCTTCTCATCCTTTTCATAGACATATAATGCGGCATATTCGGCTGAAGGAAACACATCAGTAACGTCAATAACGTAATTGTTTATCTGGTATCCATCTCCTTCATTAATATAGTCCTCAAAAAGAACCTGCTTTGCAGCGGACATGCCGGTGAATACCGTAAACAGTATCATCACAAAAAGAAAAATTGTTGTAATCCGTTTTGGGCTGTACATAGTTCCCCTCTGTCATCCTTTAAGGATTCTTTTTCCGTTAGCCTATAGCCTAAATACAAGATTGGAATTTAATATAAAGTTTATGTCATCACTTCTTTATTTCAAGGCTGATGTCTATCCAGTGAGATTTATGAATAAGGGATCCCATTGAGATAATATCAGCGTCGATGTCGACGAAATCTTTTAGGTTATCCTGAGAAATCCCACCTGATATTTCAATGATCACACGTTCGCGTAAACCTTCTGCCTGAAGTGCAGAGATTGTGTCAATTATTTCTTCAGGACTCATATTATCAAGCATGATAATATCAACATTCATTTTTGCGGCAATAAGGGCATCATCAACAGACTCAACTTCCACTTCTATTTTCTGGGTAAAACTGGTTCTTTTTTGTGCTTCAAGGATGGCACTTTTCAGTCCCATTATATTTCGGTGATTGTCCTTTATGATAATAGAGTCAGAAAGATTGAAACGGTGAGGATCTCCACCTCCGGCTATAACTGCAAGCTTTTCATATTTGCGGAGTCCAGGTGTTGTTTTCCTTGTGGCGGCAATCTTTGTTCTGGAATGCTTTGGAATTATATCCACGCATTTGCGTGTAAGGGTCGCAATTCCGCTCAAATGTCCGAGGAAATTTAGTGTAAGGCGTTCGGCTCTTAGTATGGATACAGCATCTCCATCAAGGTCATAAATAATGTCCCCGGCACCCAGAAAATCCCCGTCATTAAAGTGTTGCTCATACTGTATTCCAAAATAGTCCAGTATTTCCTTTGCAATATCTGTTCCTGCCAGAACACACTTTTCCTTTGCAAAAATAACTGCCTTTTGAGGATTGTCAGGCACAAGTGTACAGGAAATATCATTGTAACCCAGATCTTCTTCAATAAAATCTTCCAGACGCGACGTGATCATCATTTCACCAATAAATGATTTATGTTTCAAGAGATTTATATGCTTTCAACAGAGAATCAATAAACAGATAGTAATACGATTGCTGGCAAGGGCTTAAAAAAGGAGAATCTTATGATAAGGGTTGGAGTAGTTGGTTGTGGTGCGATTGGTACCGAGATTTGCAAAGCAGTGGATACATCAATTCCAGGAATGAAGCTTTACGCGATATATGATAAGCATGAGGATTCTGTGAAAAATGCCTTGGCCTCTCTTGTTAATTCACATCCGCGGGTTCTGGATGTGCCGGAAATGGTCTTGGAAGTTGACATGGTGGTGGAATGCGCATCACAAAGTGCGGTTTATGAGGTGGTACCCATGGCACTTAAAGCAAAGTGTGATGTTCTGGTTGCAAGCATTGGGGCATTTGTCGATGCCGAACTTTTTGATGAGGTCCTGTCGATTGCAAAGGAAAATAGTTGTAATATCTACTTGCCTTCAGGTGCAATATGTGGAATTGATGGTCTCAGGTCTGCATCAATTGCAGGAATTGATTCGGTTTCCCTCACGACTGAGAAAGCACCAAGAGGGCTTGCAGGAGCACCTTATATTATTGAAAACAACATTGATCTGGATTCAATCACAGATAAAACACTGATCTTTGAGGGGACTGCAGCAGAGGCCGTAAAGGCATTCCCGGCAAATGTCAATGTTGCAGCAACGCTCAGTATTGCGGGAATAGGTTTTAAAAAGACGCATGTCCGGATTTTTGCCAATCCGGATATTACACGGAATATCCACGAAATAACAGTAAAAGGAGATTTTGGATCTTTTACTAATCGTATTGAAAACGTGCCCTCTCCAATCAATCCAAAGACCAGTTATCTTGCAGCTCTTTCATTGATAGCCACATTGAAAAAGATATCCAATCCCCTGCAATTGGGCACGTGATCAGGGGTAATTTTAGGAGTTAATAAGCTCATGCATTCTTACCTGCAACTGATGCGTATATCCAATTGTGCAATGGCGGCATTTGCCTCTATCATAGCTGTCCTGATTACATTTGGAATCCTTGAGGAAGGAGACGGCCTCTTCCCGATAATGGATTCATTACTTGTCATGGTAACAGTTGTGCTGATAACAGGTGCAGGAAATACAATAAATGACTATTATGACATCCATATTGATTCCATAAACCGACCACAAAGGCCGATTCCTTCCGGAAGGGTTTCAGCTCGTAATGCCCTTTACTTTTCCTTTTTGCTATTTGCAGTCGGAATTTTCCTTGCTTTTTGGATTAACTATGTTTGTGTGGCAATTGCGATTATCAATTCTTTCCTGCTGGTACTTTATGCAAGAAACCTCAAGAGCATGCCTCTGGTGGGCAATGTTTCGGTTGGTTACCTCACAGGTTCCACATTCCTTTTTGGGGGGGCAGTTTTTGGTATTGGGGGAGTTTATGCCTTGGCTATCCTGTTCCTTCTGGCAACATTTGCGACAATTGCCCGGGAAATTGTGAAAGATATTGAGGACATGGAGGGTGACATGCAGGAAGGGGCTAAGACACTTCCAATAGTCGCAGGAGAAAAAGTTTCAAAGTTCCTTGCATCAGCACTGGGAATAATAGGTATTATTGCAAGCCCTTATCCATATCTCACGGGTCTTCTTGGGGAGGGATACCTGTACCTTGTAGTTCTTGCAGATGCTGTATTTATTTTTGCAATTCTTGCAATCCTTCGCGGCAACCCAGGAAAATCTTCAAAATGGTTTAAGTACGCAATGTTCCTGGCACTTTTTGCATTTGTAGCGGGCTCCTCACTGTAAGTTACTTTTTTACTTCCGCATGACTGAGGTACTCCTTGAGCATCATGGGAAATGTATCTGCAGGAACAAAACGCACGCCAAGTTGCTCAGCCCATTTCTGAATGCCGTAATCCTTGGCGACTACCGCAGCATCGAGTTCCTTGGCAAGAAGCAATACATCAATATCCGGGGCACTGTCGAGGATTCCATAACGCAACGCTGATCTGTACTTATTGCGGAATTTCCCGACTATGGTACCAATGACTTCTCTCTCAATTTCCGTCTCAATCTGTTTGTGATTTTCGGCTTCGGATGTGAGGAACAGGCATTTATAAGAAGCATCGCGGATTGCTTCCTCGGCGACGTTCATTCCTTTGTCGATCCTTTCCCGCATGTAAGCCACATACTCATGGAAAATCCGGGAAGGAATTTTTACCTCATACCTGTCAGGTGTCTTCTTTACAAGCCATGTGTCAATTTTTGCAAATACTTCGCTATCGCAGTTGTTATTAGATGCAAATTCACGTAGTTCTTTATAAACTGAGGGAAAAGGCACATAGCAACTGATCTCAAGATCAAGCCTTGCCTTTGCAATCAGTTCAAGAATTTCTTTCATACCATCACAGACATTGTCTGCTCCCACGCTGTCTCTTACCTGAAGGTCTGTAAGCCCGGTAGTATCCAGCACAAATCTTTGTCTTAGCATTGAGCAACCCCTACACCTTTTATTTAGGTTACTTCAGCTAAAATATTTTTGTATCATCTCGTCTTCTTCCCAAGATGAATAGGCTGTGTGGTAGTCAACAGGATATACTCTGCTTCGCATGGACGGGCTTTTTTAATAGATACCTAAAATCATCTATTCCAATTCCTGCATTTCCGCGAAGGTTGCCGTCATTCGTATAAAATCTTTTCCGGAATCCTCTGGATACCCAAAGGTCTGACAACTACATATCTGTGTTTCTTGTCGATTATTTCGACAATATCACTGCTCTTGTACTCCCATGATTGGGAATTTACTTTCGGAATCAGGATATCTTTGCCTTAAGTTCTTCTACAAGCTCTTTTTTGATTGTGGATGTCCTGTCTCCTCCGCAGACCATACCCCTAACACCGATGATATCAGGATTGATCCGCTTGAGTATGGGGATATCTTCGAACTTCAGACTACCGGCAATAGCGGTTTTAAGCCCCAGTTCATGTGCTTTGTTAACAAAATCTATGAGTTCTTCCTCTGACATGAACTCAAAGGTCGAGGCGCCGTCCTTTACCCCTGTATCAACCATCACAAGGTCAACTCCTGCGCGAGCCCCAATTGCCGGCAGCAAGGCAGGATTTATTGAATTAATCCTTTTGTAGTCAGAATATCCGCAGGCAACAACCTTTGGAGGTTCTTCCATAAGGGATGCAGTTTTCACAATTCCGGAAAGGACGTCAAAAGCCTGTTCTTCGGTTTGGATATCGTAGAGTCCGATTTTGACATAACTTGCTCCTGCCATGGCTGCACCATAGGCTGCAAGGGCTGCACTTCCGGGTTTATAGTTAAAATCTCCCAATGCTGCACTAACAGGTTTTTTGGATTCAATTGCTTCCTTTACATCCTTTATAACCCATGGGAAATTTGCACCGAGAGATCCTTCTTTAGGATTCTTGACATCGATAATATCGGCACCGCCTTGCAATGCAGAAACAGCTTCTTCTGTATTAATAGGGCTTATGAGCAACTCCATATATACTTGCCTCTTTTTATATGATGAGATTAAGTAGTCCGTTTGAATATGTTTCGAATTGTCTTTGTATTAGACATATATAATGGTACCGTTGTCCATGCTAGGGGAGGAGTTCGTCGAAATTATATGCCGGTACACATCAGTAGCAAGGTATGTAAGACTTCCGGGGTGGTGGATGTGGTCCGAACACTGAAGCCACAGGAAATCTACATTGCTGATCTGAATGTCCTTCAGGGAGAAGAGCAACCTGAAGCAAACAGGGAAGCAATTGATGAAATAGCTTCAATTGTTCCCACGATGCTTGATATAGGTATCCGGAAGTTTGAAGACATCCACAAGTGGGAGGATTTTGCAGGAAACCTTATACTGGGAACAGAAACGTGTTCCATGGATACAATTGCCCGCATTTCTGAAGCATACCCGAAGAAGACTATTGTAAGCATTGACAGGAAAGGTGGAAAAGTTCTTTCTTCCTCCGGAGATGTGCCTGAAGACCCCCTAAAAGTGCTAGAGCTTCTCAATACGTTTGATTTGAAGGATGTAATCTATCTTGACATGGATGGCGTCGGAACCTCCAGAGGAGTAGACAAATATTTGCTTAGAAAAATGGTCTGCCTTTCAGACAACGACTTATTGCTGGGTGGGGGAGTAAAAGATATGGATGACATAAAGACACTTAATGACATCGGACTCTCCGGTGCACTGGTTGCAACCGCGGTCCACAATGGGAATATTTCATTAAAGACAATACAGGAAGGTATTTTTAATGGCAGATAAAAATCTTGAAATCGACCCTGAAAATGCATTTACCGAAATCAAAATGGGAGGTGGCTGGTATCTTACCATTTCCATTGAGAAAAGCGAACGTTTTGAAAAAGAGTATGTTGAGATTGCCAAGGAGCGTGCCGGACAAAAAAGAGGCAGGTTCAACCTAAATCCCAAATATATTAGGGAGCTTGGGCAGGCACTTCTCGAATTTGCAGATAAAAACAATCTCTAAAATTTTCTGGATTTAAAATCCGGAAAACTCCCACAAAATTGATTTAATGGTATCAGAAGAGGTTTGTAAGGGCTTGTGTGACTTGTTTTTTGACGTCTTCAATGCCCCATGAGGCGTCAATTACACAGAACCTTTCGGGTTGCTTTTCCGACAGTTCCAGAAAATTTTTTCGTACTTCATTGAGGAAATCAATTTTTTCAAATTTAGTTTGGACTTCACGGGAATTGCATCTTGAAACAGCTACAGCAGGATCAAGATCAAGCAGCAGTGTAAGATCAGGTTCGATTGTCCATCCCTGATGCAAATTCAGAATCCACTGCGCAGGATCATCCAGGATTCCCTGAAGCGTGACAGTTTGGTATGCTATCCTGCTATCGTAGTACCTGTCGGAGATTACATTTTTCCCATCCATTATCGAAGGGCGAATTACCCTCGCAACGTGATCGGCATGATCTGCTGTAAAGAGAAACAGTTCCGCCATTGGATCGGTCTCAGAGTGAATTGCACGTTCCACTGCCATCCCTATCCAGTTAGTTGTGGGCTCCCTTGTGAAAACAGCTTCCCCGAAAACAGGATGTTTCCTGAGAAAATCCAATACAGTAGTTTTTCCGGCTCCGTCAATCCCTTCCAGCGTAATGAGTTTTCCCTTCATCAACAGTTTCCTCAGATACGTTCGGTATCTTCACTTCCACACTGGGGACAGATTATGGGAAAAAAGTTCGGATCATCCTGAAACACAAAATCACAGACTGTACACCTGAAATACACTTTGGATTGATCAACTTCTTCCATGGATAAAATCCCTCTATTCTCTACATTTAGGAAATAATATATTAAACAGTTACGTACAAATCCATTCCTATGGCAAATATTGGCGTTATAATAAGGGGGAAATACGGCACAAGACTCGTTGAGACTATCCGACGGAATTCTTTTATGGAAGTGGTTGTAGCAGAAATCCCTGCAAACTTACCGGAATTCATAGACAAATCAGAAGAATATTTTTCTTCCTTACATATTAATCCTGAAGTATTCAATACTGATATTCTAATTACATATTCGCTTCATCCTGATCTCACTCCTGAAATAGTACGCGAGGCTGCAAAACATGGTGTGAAATCCGTGATAGTTCCAGGTGGTGCACAGAAGGCCCCTATTTTGGAATTGAAACAAATTGCATCTGAGTGTGGAATCCATGTAGAAGTTGATGAAATCTGTTGTACCATAGGGGGAAACCCGTACAATCTTGCATTTACCTCTAGATTCGGGATACCACAATTTGAAGTCTCGGTATCAGACGGGAAAATTTCAGATGTTAGGGTAACTAGGGGAGCCCCTTGTGGAAGTACTTGGTACATGGCAAGCAACATAATTGGGACCCCTGTTAAAGATGCCCCAGCAAGGGCAGGTTTGCTCATTCAGCAATATCCCTGTCGGGCTGTACGGGGTCAGGAAGGCGGTATCCACAAGTCTGCGGAAATCCACAAAAAAGAAATGGAAGCAGCTCTTCAAAGATAGGAATAAGCTGAAATTACTTGTTTTGTAGCTTCATTCTCTGAGCCAGTATGCACTTGCCGCCGGTATGTCCTCCAAGTGGGTTAAATGTTGTTCCAAGTGAATTCATACAACGTGCCATTACTGCTGCTCCTCTTGCAAGCCCATCATCAATAAATGCAACTTTTTCATCGATGTTGCCCGGGATAAGTGGATCAAGTTTTTCAAGAATCAACTTGGGCTTATTTCCAGTGATTCCTGCTCTTCCAGTGACTCCGAAGGTTGTGTCAGGGAAAAGGAGTCCTTCATCGTTTGCAACTTTAACCAGTCTGTAAACGACATCTGACATCACTTCATCGATAACCGCAAACAGGATTTTCAATCCTTCCGAAGTGTAAATCTCCTTGCCTATTTCTGAAAGTTTGTCCATATCGGAACCATTTTTTCCCACATCACAGCCTATCAATACGACTCCGATGTCCTTTGCAGATTTTGGGTTTACAGGAACACTGCCGTATCTTTTAACATTCTCAGGAACAGTCTCAATTATTATGTAATCCTGTATACGCTTTGCATATTCCTTCACCTTGTTGCCCTTAAAGAGCATTGTGAGCTTTCCGGCAGGCTTTTCGTCAAAAACATCAAGTGCGGTTCCCAATTCGAGATCTACAAGGCCGGTACCCCGGATGATGGCATCAGGGATGGCCCCCGCATAGCCGCAGAAATTGCCGATTGTACGTGCATAAGGTTGATCTTCATTGATAATCCTGCCATCAAGGGTTGTTCCAAAATCCATTGAAGCACATGGGTTGCGGAAATCTACGTCAACCCATTTTGAACCTTCCTTGATGCCTGCGGTTGCAAGTTCGCCTTCCATCTCATTTGCAACAATTTCAACACCACTTGAGCCAGTTGGAGGCAATACGCTTGCAACTGCACCGTCAAAAATTACATGATGAAGTTTGCTGAATTTCTGGAATTTCTGTTGTATATTGTCTATAGACATAGGGGGGGTCATGTTTTTAGGTGGTACTCCTGCAAGCAGGCAGCCATCGGCAAGAGCCTTTATGAATTCTCCGACTTCTTCCGGTTTATCAAAACCTGCCACAACTCCTGTGGAACGTACTACAAAATGAATATCAGTTTTAATGTCCAGATTGGCTTTTTTAACCGCTGCAAGCAAAGTATCCCGTACAAGCTCAGCAACAGATTCTCTTGTAAGTTCAACTTCTGTAAGTGTTTTTCCGAAAACGGTCTCATTTGGCTTTGGTTTTCGGACATCACGGGTCATTTTAACCATCTTAGTGACATGGTAAGTTTTTCCTTCTTCAAGGTTTGTTGCAGTAAGGATACATTTTGTGGTAGTATTCCCGACTTCAACTGATGCCACTATAAAATATGGCTTGGATTTAAGATCAATCAGCCGTACAGATGGAGTATGTGCAATTCGGGGTTTATGTGTCATGTTTTAACCTTGAATTTTGGTTTTAATTCTTTCTACGATTTGTTCTTTTGGCAAGGCTCCAACAATGCGATCAACAAGGTTTCCGTTCTGGAAAACAAGAAGTGTAGGGATTGCAGAGATCTGATATTTCATGGATGTCAGATGATTGGTATCTGTATTGAGTTTCCCGAAAACAACTTTTCCCTGCAAGGATTTAGCAAGTTCTTCAATAACCGGGGCAATTCGACGACATGGACCACACCACGGTGCCCAGCAGTCGATAACAGTTAACGGATATTTCTCTACAAAATGCCCGAAATCCGCATCGGTTATTTCTACAGGTTCTGTAGGGTAATTGGTGTGTTCAACTTTCTTTTTGAGTTCTTCAATCCGCCTTTTCCTGATCTCTTCAAGTTCATCCATTTGTACACCAATCCACAATTAATTCATAAGTTATATCTGCTAATATAGAGTTACCATTTTATACGAAATAAAAGCATTTAAACGTTCGCATGGTTGTCCGTAATGCATACACAACCATCATGGTATAACGAAATCTTAATTGGAGGAAAAAGTCTTGGGAGATCGGGATGACGCAAGTGTTCCAAACCGCACATTATTTGATCAAAAGTGCGTTACCTGTGGTACATGGATGGAAAGATCAGCAAGTATTACGAAAAAAGGGGTAAAGCTGGTTACGTATTCCTGCCCGGAATGCGGTCTTTCTTACACAGCTGAAGAATGATTTTATGTGGGACCTGCACTATTTACGACAGCTTGAACCAGAGGATTTTGAAAATCTCGTAGCTCACCTGTTCAATTTGATGGGTTACAAAACCTGCCTGACTCCTGCTTCAAAAGATGGAGGTGTGGATATAGAGGTTTCTATTGAACATGTGGGTTTGTCCCACAGGTGGCTGGTTCAGGTAAAACGATACAGCAATAATGTGGGCGTAAAAGAAGTACGTGAGTATTGCAGTCTCAAATATCGTGAGTTGGCAGATGGTGTCATAATTGTAACGACTTCCAGATTCACAAAACAAGCACATGAAGAGGCTGCAAAACACAATGTAAAGCTCATAGAAGGTCCGCTACTGATCACAATGCTTGATCATTACTGCCCTGAAGAAAGTAGTGTTTCAAAATCATCCCTACCAAAAGCTGACTTTGCCGTCAATGGGGAGCCTGTTATTGGAAGACAACTTGTTATGTTTGAGGGCTCAAAAATCATGATTACGCTGACGGCCGAACATCTCTATTTTGAAAAACTCACAGGATCTTTATTATCCCGAAAATCGGAGCTTTTGAGGCGGGTAAAAGTGAAGGATATAGTGGGAGTACATCAGGAATCAAATGAGACTTTTCTGGTTATTGGGGGAAACAATATAGAAATTATAAATTTTGTTGCCCTGAAAAACGAAGCTTTTCATTCCACTCTTGAAAGCCTCCGACCATTATACCTGCGGGGAGAGCACCTCTTGAAAATGGAAAAATCCGGCAGAGAGTTCGTTATACTGACTTCACGCAGGTTTGTAATCCTCGGGAAAAATAATGAACATTCTCTTTCTATTAATCTGAAAAATGTTGCAGGATGCGAGAAAGAAAAGTCAGGTGCTCTCCGCAGAGAAAAAATGGTGCTCCTTGAAGCAGAAAACGGAATAATCCGCCATAAAGTGGAAGTTAAGGATGTAAGTGAATGGATGGATTTAGTAAAAGGCGCACTTCAAGGGTGCTGAATTACAAATCTTTGAGTTGTTTATAATAATGCAGGTAGGACACAACCTTGGAAAGGACTATGGCTATTATACCTATAGCTATACCCAACAGTACAACCATCACAATATCGCCTTTATCTGCATATTCCATGAGGAAGTAAAAAAGTATCGCGCTAATCAGGGCACCTACTGCAATTACATAACCAACATTGATCTCGCTGAATTTTTTGTTCATCTTGGTTATCCATAGTATATACTTTATTAATACTTTTCCTGATATTTAGGACCATTTTTCATATGTTTTTTTAATTGCACCTCAGTGAATTTTGCCATCAAGGTCCAAAATACGTCTGATGCTTTCCATCTGCATAAATCGGATGATTTCTTCAATATTGGGGCTATATGACAAATTTTCATAGAGGGGTATCATCGCCATCATCTTCCTACATTACGTAAAAGTGCTCCAGCCAGAAGTCTATTATGGATTTAATACCATGTTCATGGCAACTATTTTTATAAATTCAAGGGATGACAGCGGATTTGCAAACTCAAAATAAGTTTCATGCATATCTATGGATGATTTAGTACGCTTCTTCCATAATCTCGATTCAAAATTTCGATGCGATGGCTTTTCACTCCAGATCATAGTATGGACTGAGATCACATCCTGTGCAGGGAAGACACATTGTCTTGAAAGCCCCGACATCAAGGTCTGTCTTGTCAAGTTCCTTTTGAAGGAATTTTGTCAAGCGAAGTAATCGTTCCGCTGAAGGGCGCTCGATAAAAATCTCTCCTTCTCGAAGAGGATGCATGCTTGCAGGTCGGAGGATAGGAATGACTCCAATCTCGATTAATTCCTTGATTCCTTTTTCAACGCTTTCGTCGGATTCACCCAGCCCGATAATGAAATTGGAGCAGACATGATTCTTTCCGAATATTTCTACTGATTCCCGGAGAGCTTCAAGTATTTCTTCAAGTGGCTGTCCCGGGCATAATTTTTCATGAAGATCCCGGTCCATAGTTTCCACGTTGTATTTGATTTCATCAGCACCTGCTTCCTTGAGCCTCCTTGTAGATCCTTTTGTAGGATAAATTCCGACTCCTATGGGGACTCCATATTTTTTTGTTTCTCGGATAACACTTATCGCTCTTTCAACTTCTTTTTCGGCAGTTGTGTCCACCCCTGAGGTGATAGAGATAGCTTTCATTTTACCAGTAGAATTTGCTTTTTCAATCATATGGAGCACTTCTTCAATGGATTTCACTTTTCCCGAAAGCTTCGGAACAGGACAGAATTTACAATCGAAAGTGCATTTTTCCGTGAGGTTGACATAAGCCTGATCAGGGCAGTGAATAAGTTCTTCTTCAATTCTCCCGCGCACAATTTTCCGATCGTTTTCACAAATTATGATTTCCCCGTTTTCTTCGGCTGCAATGAGCGGAGAGTTCTCACTAATTCCCAGCCTTACCCGTTGGTTACCGGATCGGAAGAAAAAGGCAAAATTTCCAGCTCCAGGTCCTGCGGTAGGAACTGTAAAATTTTTCAAAAGGGCGGTGTCTATCCGGACTTTTCCAATTTCCAGAAGTCTAGCTTTTGTTTTGGCGTCCATCAATTCACGCATGTGAACTAATTTTCTTATAGATTTTGGTAGGGGGAATAATTGTGCTTAATTTAAAGTGCAAAATGCATGAAAAGTTTGTTTAAATTATATTAAAAAACGCTTTATAATGGATCAAAAGATGGTATATTGCGCCCACGTTCTAATTTTTTTAATAATATCCTATTTGTTATGTCCATTGTATATTTCCATTTAAGCAAGTACACAGTCACTGATTGTTATTGTTTTTCATGATAAATTGGGGGAAAAATGCATGAAAAAAGTCTTCAAAGCGAGAACTTCTTAAGCCAGTAATTTAACAGTCTTTTATGAATGTTTAGTTTTCTGATGAGCCAGGAAGATCATTTTGTTTAATAAAAAGGTAGATACAGACATGAAACGGGATCCGGTGTGTGATCAGGAAGTTCCGGAGTGCACGCCTTACAAGTTTGAGTACGGGGAACAGGAATATTATTTTTGTTCACCCGAATGCATGCGCTCATTCAGGGATATGAAAAAAAGTGTTGACAGACTTAAACATAGCATTGATAGGGAAACGCGGCTATCATTTGGAAAATTGAATAGGGATATCATTAAACCAGGAATCTGTACCATGTGTGGTGCGTGTGCTGCCTGCTGTGAATTTATTGAGATGAGAAATGATAAGCCGCGTATTGTTGGTCCGTGTAACGGTTGTGGGGTTTGCTATAATCAGTGCCCGCGCACAATCACCACCGAAGAAGATCTTATAGGAAAAATACGCTTTGCCTATGCTGCCCGCAGTAAGCTCAAAGATATCAGGGGGCAGGATGGTGGTGTAGTCACCTCATTACTTGCTTATGCTCTGGAGGAGGGTCTCATCGACTGTGCGGTCGTAACAACAAAATCAGAGGCTGAACCCTGGAAACCCGTTGCGATTGTGGCCAAATCCTATGATGATTTGCTAAAATCATCCGGAAGTATTTATTCTCACAGTATGACAATCGGCAGGCTTATGGATTCTATACAAAAAGGTATGCATAGCATTGCATTTGTAGGTCCCAGTTGCAATATTGATGCGGTTTACAAGATGCAAAAGAGTTCATCAGGATTCCTGCATCAGTTCATGAGAGCAAACGTGCTGCGTCTTGGCCTTTTCTGCATGGATACTTTTTCCTATGATGGAATAAAGGAATTTGCCAGCAACCATGGTTTTTCCCTTAAGGATATTGATGCCATGAAAATCCGCAAGGGCTTTTTTGAATTTGAAACAAAAGGGAAGGTACTGAAATATCCTCTCTCGGAATTTGATGAATATAGGAGTAGTTCCTGCAAATATTGCACGGATATGGCTGCTGAGAACTCAGATATAAGTTTTGGGGGTGTTGGAAGTCCTGAGGGGTATACGACAGTTCTCGCACGTTCAGTTATAGGATATGAGATACTAAAAGAGGCTATTGACAGTTGTTTTATTGAGGCACGTCCTCTGAAAGATATGGAGATGGGGAAAGTGTTGAATCTGGCAAAACTCAAAAAAGTACAGATGTATGGTATTAATCGCAGGGATAAGAAAAAGTAAAATCAGGCCGACATTATAAGAACCCATAAGCTGGATCAGTGAAGCTGAAAATTAAAATCTCCCTGAAGGTTGACTGTGCAGAAGAAAAGATTGGGTAAAAGTGTTTCAGGTTTGGTTCGTTTTTATTACTTTTATTTTTGGCAATTGTATCTCAAAGTAAGCATATTATATTTGTGATTTGTTCAAAATTTGAACCATGAAAATAGCCGTATTTGGTTTTATCTTTTCAATTTACCCTCCGAGTTCTCTGTTATTAAAATACCATGAACCGAAGCACAATGAAACGAAATACTCTTATAAATATATGAGTTTTATGAGTTACCGAATGGCAGGGCGAAAAGATTAACATACTTATCTAAGTTGCAAGAGATCACAATTATTAATATTACAGAGGAACTCACGATGATCACAAAGGAGGAAGTGGAGCATATCGGATGGCTCTCCCGTATAAGTCTCACTGAAGAAGAAGCCGTGAAATATGCCACCGAACTGAGTAGTGTGCTTGATTATTTTAATCAGCTGGATGAAGTGGATACGTCCGGCGTGGATCCCACATACCATGTTGCAGATTTGATGAACGTGTTCAGGGAAGATGAGGTTTCACCTTCTCTTCCGCAGGAAGAAGTGCTTCGTAATGCAGCTGAAAAGAAGGAAGGCTACATCAAAGGCCCCAGAATTATGTGAGGTTGCAATATGCCGGAAACTATTAAACAGGTTAAAGAAAAGATTGCAAACTCATCCGCTGAAGATGTCATCAGTTCATATCTTGAAAAAATACGGAGAAGCAGCATAAATGGCTTCATCTATGTTGCAGAGAATGCGCTGGATCAGGCAAAAGCGATTGATTCAGGCAATAACGGTGGAGCACTTGCCGGAGTCCCCATTGCTATTAAGGATAACATTTCCACAATTGGAATGCCTACAACATGTGGTTCAAAAATTCTGCAGGGCTATGTCCCACCATACGATGCACATGTAATTGAGAGGCTAAAAGCCGAAGGAGCTATCATCCTTGGAAAAGTCAACATGGATGAATTTGCAATGGGTACATCCACTGAAACAAGTTATTATGGTCCAACCTTAAATCCATGGGATACGGAGCGGGTTCCTGGAGGTTCATCCGGTGGCAGTGCTGCTGTTGTGGCAGCAGGGGAAGCTCCGGTTTCACTTGGATCGGATACAGGTGGTTCAGTACGCTGTCCTGCGGCTTTCTGCGGCGTTGTAGGATTGAAACCAACTTATGGGGGAGTGTCCCGTTACGGTCTTGTTTCCTATGCAAACTCCCTTGAACAGATCGGTCCCCTTGCAAACAGTGTTGAAGATATTGCAACTTTGATGGATGTCATTGGCACTTATGATCACAGAGATTCTACCTGTGTAAACCGGGATATCAATTACAGGAGCAGTCTGGAAGACGATGTTTCAGGTATGAAAATCGGTATTCCAAAGGAATATTTTGGTGAAGGCATTGATGAAAAAGTTGAGGAAAAGGTGTGGGATGCTATCGGGAAATTCGAGGAACTTGGAGCAACTTATACTGAAATATCCCTTCCCAATACAAAATACGCATTGGCAGCTTACTACATAATTGCCATGAGTGAGGCTTCCTCCAATCTTGCCCGCTTTGATGGGACAAGGTATGGCCCCAGATCAGAAGGAGAAAACTGGCACATGATGGCTTCAAAGACCCGGCATGAATGTTTCGGGGCGGAAGTGCAGAGGCGTATTCTTCTTGGAACCTATGCCCTTTCTGCAGGTTACCATGACAAGTATTACCTGAAGGCTCTCAAGGTACGCACTCTCGTGAAAGAAGACTTTGACAGGGCTTTCTCTGACGTTGACGTGATGATGGCACCCACAATGCCTTCTCCCGCATTTAAACTCGGCGAAAAAATGGAAGATCCGCTCTCTCTTTATCTTTCTGATGTTAATACCGTTCCGGTCAATCTCTCCGGAGTACCCTCAATATCCGTTCCATGCGGACTTGCAGACGGTTTACCTGTCGGGTTGCAGATAATAGGGAAACACTTTGATGAAGCAGGTATTCTTAAGGCTGCATATACCTTTGAGAAAAATACACATCATCACATGAACACTGCAGGGGAGGTGATCTGAATGGTCTATGAGAATCCTGACGGTGTTATGATAGGACTTGAAGTGCATGTCCAGCTCAACAAGCTCAACAGCAAGCTGTTCTGCGGTTGTTCAACGGATTATCACAACGATGAGCCCAATACCCACGTTTGTCCGGTATGTATGGGACTTCCCGGGTCATTGCCTGTGTTAAACAAAAAGGCAGTTGAATATGCAATCCGAATCGGCCTTGCCCTTAACTGTGAGATTATTGAACAAACACAATTCCATCGTAAGAATTACTATTATCCTGATCTTCCGAAAGGTTTCCAGACTACGCAATATGACTTTCCTATCGTCGGAAACGGAAAAATTGTGATTGACGGTGAGGATGGAGAACACGTGGTGAGGATTACCCGTGCACATATGGAAGAAGACCCCGGGAAGCTTATGCACATAGGTCACATTGAGAAATCAAAGGGAACTCTTATTGATTACAATCGATCAGGCATGGCTCTTGTTGAGATTGTCACCGAACCTGATATGAGAAGCCCTAAGGAAGCAAGGCGTTTCCTTGACAAGTTGCGTAACATCCTTGAATATCTGGACGTTTTTAATGGCACTCTTGAAGGTGCCATGAGGGTGGATGCTAACATTTCCATTGGGGGCGGAGACCGTATCGAGATCAAAAATATTTCTTCCCATAAGGGGGCTGAAAGAGCACTGCTTTATGAAATAATGAGGCAGAAAAACCTTGTTCGTAGGGGTGGAACCGTGGTCATGGAAACCCGGCACTTCGATGAGGCAAGAGGTGTCACCATCTCCATGAGGACCAAGGAAGAAGAGCACGATTACAGGTATTTCCCGGAACCGGATCTTGTACCAATTCGAGTATCTGATTGGGTAGAGGGAATTCGTGAAACCCTGCCGGAGCTTCCTGATGCCAGAAGAAAGCGCTTTGTTTCCGATTACAATGTTGCCGATACACATGCGAAGGCACTCACATCTGACATCCGTGTAGCTGATTTCTATGAATCGGTAGCAAAGGAAGTAGATCCAGTGATTGCGGCAGCATGGGTTGCTGATATTCTTAAAGGTGAACTCAATTACCGAGATCTTGGTATATCCGCATTCAAGGTTGAAGATCTGGTAGAGATAATCGATCTTGTGACATCCGGAAAGATTACCGAGAAGAGCGGTGTTGATGTCATCAGGACGATTCTCGATGAGGGAGGAAGTCCGGAAAGTATTGTGGAGAAGAAAGGTCTGATTAAGGTAGAGGGAGACATTGTTTCACAGGCAATCTCAGAAAGCCTTAAAGAAAATCCGGAAGCTTTGCAGGACTTCCTTGCAGGGAAAGAAAAGTCTCTGAATTTCCTTGTGGGGCAGGTCATGAAGAAGACTCGCGGGCGTGCAGACGCAAGAAGTGTAAGAGAGCTATTGATACATGAAATAGATGAAAAATACAGGTAAGTGTCTTTCCAAAACAATTATATGTTTTGAAGGACATGTAGCCAGCCCGATATCAATCATATATTATATTTGCTAAGGTGGAAAAAATGGCAAGATTCCCAGAAGCAGAGGAACGTATCCTCAACAAGAAGATATGTATGAAATGCAATGCTCGCAATGCTGTGAGGGCAACACGCTGCAGGAAATGCGGATACAAGCATCTCCGTGTGAAAAATAAAGAGGTGAAGAGAGGCTGATCAGTCTGTCCAAGGTTGAGCAATATCTCAATAGTGTCATAGAACGGGACGGATGTGCCCACATGACACTAATTGATCCTGCATCTCAGAGGCCTGAAAAGGCTGCCGAGATCGCCGCTGCAGCAGTAGCTGGCGGAACAGATGCAATTATGGTTGGTGGTTCGACAGGAGCTGCCGGCAATGTGCTCGACCTGACGGTTCTGGCTATCAAAGAAAAGACTACTGTGCCGGTTGTTCTTTTTCCCGGAAATGCCGGTGGAATCAGCGCCCACGCAGATGGTATCTTTTTTATGAGTCTTCTTAATTCGAGAGACATTAATTACATTACTACCAATCAGGCAATGGGGGCGCCACTGGTTTACCAGTATGGAATTGAACCAATTTCCATGGCATACCTCATTGTGGAGCCAGGAGGGACTGTGGGTTGGGTGGGAGATGCACGTTTAATTCCGCGCAAAAAACCCGAACTTGCAGTTGCCTACGCTTTAGCCGGGAAATACATGGGTATGCATTTTGTGTATCTTGAAGCTGGCTCTGGTGCAGACTCACCAATTCCTCCGGAGATGATTGGAGCTGTCAAGAAGGCAATTGGTGACACTGTACTGATTGTTGGTGGTGGCATTCGTGATGGCGAAGCTGCTTCAATTTGTGCTGCTGCAGGTGCTGATATTATTGTTACAGGCACAGCAGTGGAAGACGCTTCTGATGTAAGGGGCAAAATTGAAGAATTTGTCTTGAGCATCAAAAAGTAAGCGTATCCTTAACATCGAAAGGGGTGCGTAATATGTTAAAAATCCAGGATATTTCTAAATCCTACAAAATCTCATCTGGGGTAAAAAAGGTTCTAAATGGAATCAATTTAACTGTTAATAAGGGCGAGATCCTGGGTATCACAGGCAAAAGCGGCTGTGGAAAATCCACCCTTCTTCGTATTTTACGTGGTGTTGAGTCTTTTGATGGTGGTTCAATAGAACTTGACGGACGGGAAATAACCCCTGATTCCGGTATAGAAGGGGCAAAATTCCTGCAACATAATTCTGCAATACATATCCAGCGCAACTTCAGTCTCTGGTCAGGTCCGGCAATTGAAAGTATCCTGAGAAAACTATATTACCAGAAGAAGGGCTATGAGGGACTACCGGAGCCCGACTCCCCATATTACGATGAATTGTATGAGGAAGCGCTTGTATTTTTGAGACTTGTAGGTCTTGAGGAAAAAGCCCTTCATTTTTCCAGAGCTCTAAGCGGTGGGGAAAAACAACGTTTGATTCTTGCGAGACAACTCGCAGCTCGGCCAAAACTTCTGCTCTTGGATGAGCCTGTGACCATGACAGGACCTGATACAAAGCAGGAAATTATGGATGTTATCAAGCAACTAAAAAACCATCTTTCGATTCCGATTATTGTAGTTTCACATTTACCGGAAGTTCACCTGTATCTTGCCGATAGGCTTGTTTATATCGATGAGGGTAAGGTTGCAGAAGAAGGGGATCCGGATCTGGTTGT
Source organism: Methanohalophilus sp. (assembly GCF_030156785.1). GTDB lineage: Archaea > Halobacteriota > Methanosarcinia > Methanosarcinales > Methanosarcinaceae > Methanohalophilus. The sequence goes on along the minus strand of NZ_JASGLW010000012.1, from coordinate 19,085 downwards.
AAGGCATTTTCTCAAACGTTTGCCCCCTAAAGTTGATCTGGCACCGCTGGATAAAACCAAACCCTGTATTACTGCTAAGGACATATCCAAACGCTACTATCTTCTAAGGGTTGGGGAAGTGCTCAATCTGGAAGATATATCATTCTCTATTAATAAAGGGGAGATTGTTTCTCTGATAGGTCCCTCCGGAGCTGGCAAGAGCACTATCTTGCGGATTCTTGAAGCCTTAATCCCTCCCAAAGAAGGACAGGTACTCTATGCACATGATGGCGATTGGGTAGATTTGACGGTCTATAGCCAGAAACGAATGGATGTCCTTCGTAAAATCAGCATTATGCATCAGGAATTTACCTTGTCTCCGCATTCCACGATTGGGCAGCAAATTGGGTTCAGACTGGCACTTAAACGCAGGGGTGCCATCGAGGAAGCCCGGCAGAGGGCAATTGATCTTGGAATCACTGACGAAATGTTGGATACGATATACAGGCTTCCAGACATGTCTGAAGATGAGAAGCAGGATTCGCTTTTTAAAATGGGCCTTGGGGTAGACATTTACGGGAAATTGTTCCCTTATCCGGTGAATATGAATCTGCGAGAATATGCAGAACCTGTTTTTGAGGCACTGGATTTGCCGATTGAAATTCTTGACAAAAGACCGGATGAAATAAGTGGCGGAGAACATGTTCGTGCTTATATTGCAGTATCACTTGCAACATCTCCGGAAATCCTGATGATGGATGAACCTTTCGGAGATCTTGATCCGGTTACTCTGAGGGATGTTACCAATTCTCTGAAAAACATCAACCGAAAACTCGGCACAACCATTGTGCTTGTAAGCCATCACATGGATTTTGTAAGGGAAGTGGCTCACAGGGTTATCCTTATACGCAATAATCGTATTGAAGCGGATGGGGATGCAAGAAAGGTTTGTGACACGTTCATTAAATCTTCCAATGCCACATATCTCAACAGGTGTTTGGAAGATATCCTTTCTGAATAAATCCCTCTGTTCATGTTTGTTTATATAGTTTGAAAGTCATACTTGTATGTGGAGGTTAAATTATGGTAGATCCTGTGGATTACATGAAGAAGTTAGGTCTTTTTGGTATTGGTGTTTATGCATTGACTGAAGAGAAGATTGATGAATATGTCCGGGAGTTAATTGAAAGTGGGGCAATAAACCGGGAAGAGGGGAAGAAATACGTAACCGAGCTTATTGAAAGGAAGAATAAGCAGCAGGAGGAGCTCGAAGAAAAGATATCTTCCAAGGTAAAGGAGACTTTTGGGAAAACCGAACTTGCTACAAAGGAAGAAATCAAAGCACTGGAAGATAAGATCACAAAGCTTGAAGAGATGCTTGCGGAGGCATTGAAGAAAGACGAATAAATCCAAAATGTGATTTTCCTATAGGATTATGGTTGGATTATTACGACGATATTCCATGGTAAAGCGCTATGGAAAGATCGTAGATGTACTCGTAAAATACGGATTTGGCTATTTTGTAGATCAGATGGGGCTTCAATCATGGAGTCGCTTTAAATCACGTTTTGGAAAGGCTGGGAAGGCTGAGAATTTTGTGGGCAGCAGTCCTGAGAGGGCAAGGAAAGCCCTTGAGGAACTGGGTCCCACATATGTAAAATTTGGACAGCTTTTGAGCATGCGTCAGGATCTGGTTCCTGAAGAATATGCAAAGGAGCTTAGCAAGCTCCAGAATCGTGTATCTCCATTTCCTTTTGAAGATGTTGAGGCAAGGATCCGAAGTGAATTTGGGGTGCCCATATCTGAATTATTTGCAGAATTTGACAGGGAACCGATTGCAGCAGCATCTATCGGTCAGGTCCACAGTGCAAAACTGTATACTGGCGAAAAAGTGGCGGTAAAAATACAAAGACCGGCAATCAGGAAAATAGTTGATGCAGATCTGGATATTATGTATAGTCTTGCCGGTTTTGCCGCGGAGCATATTGAGGAAATCAAGCTTTATGATCCTGTGGGTGTAGTTGATGAAATCTCCCGCTCTATCCATGCAGAACTAGATTACACACAGGAAGCACGTAATATAGAACGTTTCATGGAAAATATGCGGGGAAACAAGCATATTGTCATTCCCCGTGTTTACTGGGATTACAGCAGTGAAAAAGTACTTACACTAGAATTCATTGATGGTGTCAAGTGCGATGATTTTGAAAAAGTTAAAGAGATGGGAGTTGATGTAAAAAAGGTTGCAGTGTATGGTGTGGAAGCATTCATGAAACAAGTTTTTGAGGATGGTTTTTTCCATGCCGACATGCACTCAGGGAATGTTTTTGTTCTTCAAGATGGAAGAATTGCATTACTTGACATGGGGATGTCCGGGCATATTTCTACTGAAATGCGGGGTTATCTCCTTGATGCCCTGATTGCTATAACCAGAGGTGATTTGCAACGTTATATCGAGGTTCTCAAGGATCTTGGTATGATTGATGAAGAGGTACGAATTGAATCCCTGAAGAATGATTACGAGTACCTGTTGAACAAATATTATGGTCGTTCCCTCAAACAGATTGACACCGCTGAGATGCTCGGGGAAATGGTCAAGACTCTGAGAAAATACCATGTCCATATTCCACCAAATATTGCTCTTCTTTTCAAGGGCACGATGACGATAAGCGGCTTTGCAATGCAGCTTTCACCGGATTTGAATATCGCAACAATTGCGGAACCATATGCTCGGAAGGTAATGTTTGAGAGGATGAAGCCCCGCAATATGGCACAAGGAATTTATAATGATCTCTGGTATGCAAAGAGATTTCTTAAAAAAGCACCTTTGCAGTTGTCCCATGTGCTATCGATAGCTGAAAGGGGTTATCTTAACCTTCGTTTTGAGCATCAGGGATTGGACAGGATTGTTGCGGAAATCAATGCTGCCAGTAACCGTCTGGCTTTTAGTCTCATAATATCTGCAATAATTGTTGGTTCTTCTTTGGTGATTCAGACTGGGATGGAACCATTTCTCTGGGGTGTGCCGTTGATTGGTGCGGTTGGGTTTCTAACAGCCGGTTTTCTTGGGATGGCTTTGGTAGTGTATATCATGCGTACTGGAAATATTTGATATTCCAATAACTTTTTAAGCGGTTAACCGGCAATAGGTTAGTACACGGAATAATTTTGCCGGTGATATTATCTATGACAGATCCCCAGATTGAACGCAAATTGATTGAAATCATGCGCATAATTAATGAAAGTGATAGACCAATTGGGGCTCGTGCCATTGCTGATGAGCTTCACAACAGGGGCTACAAGCTGGGAGAGAGGGCTGTCAGGTATCATCTGAGGATACTTGATGAACGCGGTTTTACGTATAAACACGGCTACAATGGGAGGACAATCACGCCCCGGGGAGCCGAGGAACTGGAAGAAGCTCTCATCGGGGACAGGCTTGATTTTGTAATTACCCATATCGAAGACCTTATTTATAAGGTTGATTTCAGTCCTAAAACCGGGAAAGGGAATGTAATTGTTAATGTTTCCTATATTGACAAGGATTATTTTGAGGATGCCATTGAAATCATCGAAAAGTCATCAAAAGTTTCAATCAGCCCGAAAATTGCTATTTTTGATGAAGATAATCATACAGTGAATGTTCCTGCCGGGAAAATTGGGGTGGGTACTCTTTGCAGTATCACCTTTGACGGGATTTTGTTAAGAAACCGGATTCCGGTAAAACCCGCTTTTGGAGGGGTCATAGAGCTTAATGAATGGAAGTTTGATAGATTCTTGGATTTGATATCCTATTCAGGTACATCCATTGATCCGATTAAGATTTTCTTGATCAGACAGCCCACTTCGGTATTGAATGTGCTTGAGAATGGGTCTGGGCGGATTCTTGCAAACATGCGAACAATTTCGGTTTCTTCAGTGGATAAAGCTCAGTGCGTGTTAGAATCTCTCACAAAATCTGAACTCAGCGGGATGTTTAAAATCGGCGGGGAAAACGGGAGTATTTTTGGTGCTCCGGTTGATGCAGGTATGGTGGGAGTTGTGGTTTCAGTAGGGGTTAATTCAATAGCTGCGGTAGCTGAATCCGGTATACCGGTGAATACCGATCCGGTTTCAACAATAATGAAATATGAAGATATGTTTTTACCTTAATTTAAAGATGTGAACTTATACATGCCAGCTGTTTGTGTTCATGCAGATCTTCTACATCCTTGTGGACAAAACGGGCTTTTCCGTGCTGACTCTCCAGCACGACTCCATATTCGAGTACGAAATCCATGATTTATTTCTGCTGCTTTGAATATTAAAATCCGGTCATGACAGGGATTTCAGCTTACCGTCCATTGAGTTAATAACTACTCAGTTTTCTCGCATGGGCTTTCCTTCATAGGGGCGCAGGAATTTTGATTCAACGGCATCCCTATGCAGTGTGTTGTAAGTGCAAAAGGGTATTATCCGGCCATCGGGAGTTGCATAATGTATTCCACAACGTTCAACTCTGTGGCAATCAAAATTATATGGATCCTGGAAGTGCATGGATCCCAGAAACAAAGTGTTCCTGTGGAACTGACGGGTGGCTTCCTTTCCGCCATCCTTGATAACATTCATCAGTAATTTTGTAATGTTGACATTTTTTGGTCCCTTCTCAGAATCCACCAACCTTGGTATCTGCTTCAAAACCTTTGCAAGAACTAGCATGTCTTTGGATCTTTTCCCGTTTAGTTCATTTGTAGCATCCTCAAGTACTTCCATAAATCCTTCTACATCTATGAAATTAGTAATCGGAATGATCTTACCATCTTCAATGAATACATAGGTCGCTGCACCACAATGTGAATGCACGGTAAATTCAGGAAGATACCGTCGCTGTATTTTTTCCAGGAATCGGGATACAGGTACAACAAACGGAACCGGATACCAGGCATCTACCGGAATCTGGCCATCGGTCTGCTCTTCCATATTCTTCATGAGATCTGGAATTGTAAAACGTTTCTGGTTTCGGCTTTCTTCATCAATTCTTCCTGTAAATGATACTGGCTGGAAATTGATACCTTTGATTACATCAAGTTTGTCCGATGCAAAGCGGACTATATCCCCAATTTCATTGTCATTGACACCCCTGACAACAGTGGGTACTAGTACCACACTTGTAAGCCCGGCTGCTCTGCAGTTTTTGATTGCTTGTTGTTTTATGGGAAATGCATTGAATCCACGCATTGTCTGGTAGGTTTCTTCGTGAACTCCGTCAAATGAGAGGTATACGGTATGTAACCCGGCATTTTTCATTGTTTTGCCGTAATTAAGATCCTTTGCAAGTCTGACACCATTGGTAGCTATCTGGATCTGGACAAACCCCATCTCCTGTGCTGTTTTAATCATCTCAGGGAGATCATCGCGAACCGTGGGTTCTCCACCCGAGAATTGCACTGAAAAACAGCGGGTGGGTTTTTCATCTCTCAACATTTTGAGCATATCAACTATCTGCTCAAAAGTCGGTTCATAAATCATTCCTCTAACCTTTGCATTTGCAAAACAAACTGGACAGTTCAGGTTGCAACGATTGGTAACATCTATATTTGCAAGAAGGGTTGTGGTTATATGATTAGGGCAAAGGCCGCAGTCATTTGGGCATCCTGAGTTTACATCTGTCATAGGATTGGATATGCCGTTTCCTTTTTTTCCAAAACGTTTGAATTTGTGATAGAGTTCGGCGTCAGACCAGTATACTTCCCTGAACCTTCCATGTTCATGGCATGTTTTTTCTATCATAATTCTGCCATTTTCTTCAAATACTTCTGCATCAACAACTTTCAGGCATTCTGGACAAATCGATTGTGTGCGTTCCACTTACACCCTCCATAAACATACGGTGGTCACAAAAGGATCTTGTTTTCGGACGTACTATTTACAAAGTTCTATAATACTTTTACTACATCCTTCCCATACACTCTTGCTCATGACATGCAAATTGATCTTATATAATACTTCCGATGAAGTATGCAAAGGTTATTACCGCAGCAGACCACGAATGCAAATTTCCACTAATTCAAATGTCAAGAAATAAAGGACGTCGTATGCGATAATATGAGGATTTCTATGTATTAGTGGGAGGATATGCTATAGAAACAGCGGATTTATATTTACAAATTAATGGATAATGCACTTAAAAAGGAAAAGTTCTCCGCCCCCAAAAAGTCGTGGAGGCAGAAAGCAGTGATGAGTTTTACTGTTCAAGCAGTATCCTTGCGATGTCATCACCAACATCGGAAGTTGTGTTTGATCCACCCATGTCGTAGGTCCGGACCCTTGCTTCGAGGATGTTCTTCTCGATGGCTGCAATGATAGAGTCTGCGGCCTCTTTCTCACCTAGCTGTTCGATAAGCATTGCGCCTGCCCAGATGGTTGCGATTGGGTTGACCTTGTTCTGACCCTTATATTTTGGTGCTGAACCGTGGATTGGCTCGAACATACTGGTGCCATCAGGGTTGATATTTCCACCAGGTGCAAGTCCGAGACCTCCCTGGACCATTGCACCAAGGTCAGTGATGATGTCTCCGAACATGTTAGGTGTGACAACTACATCGAACCATTCGGGGTTTTTCACAAACCACATGGTGATTGCGTCAACAAAGTTGAAGTCGGTCTTGACATCCGGGTGTTTTTCTGCAATTTTGTTGAATTCCTCTCTCCAGAATCCGTAGATATCAGAAAGAACATTTGCCTTGTCAACGGATGAAAGATGCTTGTTTCTATTTTCTGCAAGCTCAAAAGCGTAGTTGATAACTCTCTGTGTGCCTTCCTTTGAGATTATGCCTATCTGGTAAGCTATTTCCTCGCTGTCGGTTTCGATATCAAGGCCAAATTTTGCATTATAGAGTGTCCTGTTGACTTCGAGGACATCTTTACTCATACCTTTGTTTGCCCTTCCACCGATCCCAATGTAGAAGTCTTCTGTATTTTCTCTGACTACAACAAAGTCGATATCTGCAGGAGTCTTGTCCTTAAGTGGGCACCATACACCTTCGAGAAGTTTAATTGGGCGCAGGTTGATATACTGGTCGAAATAGAACCTTGCAGCAAGCAGGATTCCTTTTTCAAGGACTCCAGGTGCGATTCTGTCATCACCAATTGAACCTAGATAGATAGCCTTGTAATTTGAAAGTTCTTTAAGTGTATCTTCGGAGATCAGTTCCCCTGTCTCAAGATAATGGTCAGCTCCATGCGGGTACTCTATCCATTCAACGTCAAATCCAAATTTCTCTCCGGCTGCATCGATAACTTTTCTACCTTCTGCTATGATTTCCGGACCAATACCATCACCTGGCAGGACCGGAATTTTATATTGTGTCATATAAGATTCTCCTATAAGTTTAGGCGATAATCTTGCGGGTGTATTTGATGAGTCCGCCAGCATCAACAATTTCACGGACAAAGTCAGGCAAAGGAGTTGCCTGGTACTGTTCATTTCTAGTAAGGTTTTTAATAATCCCACTCGCAAGGTCTATATCGAGTTCGTCTCCTTCCTCAATACGATCAGTCTCAGGGCATTCAAGCAGAGGGACACCGATGTTAATGGCATTGCGGAAAAAAATCCTTGCAAAGGATTTGGCAATCACACAACTTACTTTTGATCCCTTGATTGCAAGAGGGGCATGTTCTCGTGAAGATCCGCATCCGAAATTGTTTCCAGCTACGATAATATCATTTTCATGTACGTTTTTCGCAAAATCCGGACGCACTCCTTCAAAAGCATGAACTGCTAGTTCTTCGGGTGTGTTCATTACAAGGTATCTGCCCGGGATGACTGCATCAGTATCGATGTCATCGCCGAATTTCCATGCTTTGCCCTTCATATTATCACCGAAATTATTCATATAAATTATAAATTGTAGTTGCTACTATTGTTTGGATCAATAAGATATTCTAATATTACATAAGTTGAATGGAAGGTTAGGGGGTATGTAATTCTTTCTGTGTGCTTGTTATGATTGTTCAGGTGTGTTCGAAGTGATTTTCAACAAAAATATTTAGAAATAAAAAGAGGCGGAAAATTGTACATAGAGGTGATGTAATGCTTCCTTTATTGCTTATTTTTATTCTGCTTCCGGCGATTTTATTGCGGATCCTATGCCTGATTGGCTTTCTGCTACTTAAACTCATAAAATCAAGGACCAAGCAATACTCCTTTTGCGATATCAATATGGATTTCCAGTGAACTGAACGACTTTACACTGGATCCTCTGCTCTAATTTATCTTTGCATTCCTGTTGCGTCTGCTTTCAGATCGAGTTAAACCTCCTCTTCTGCTACGTTGCAATAGTGGTGCTTTAGGGGGGGCGATTCTCTGGAATTATAACTTAAAACTTTGATGTTAAAAATATGACATTTTGCTAATACAATTTGGCTAATTTTCCACAATGTTTTTTTGTAAAATCGATAGGTTTGTTTTAATTGTCAGTGACTCCGACTATTGATTATTGTACGAAATAATATCTAATTATTGAAAAGTCATAAATAGCAAAAAGTATATTTGGTATTAGGCATTTGATATTCAGTATTAAGTCTTCGGCTATAATCGTTTTGTTTTTTAATTCGATTTGCCACATCCTCGGTATTAATTCGAGTAATGTAGGGATATGGTATGGATGTATTACCATGCACAAAGACGAACTGATACAGCTGCATACTTTAATGGCGCAGATTAAGAAGTATCTCGAAAGTCAGGGTATAGAACATGACTTCGAAGAGTACAATTCACTTGCCATTAGCCCAATTCATATTCACCGAAGCAAAGCGGAACACAAACATGCGATTTTTGTTCTCGGGAATCATCTTGCATCTATTATTGCAGAGGATGAGTTATCTTCTTCATGGCGTACTTCTGTGAGAATGCAGGAGCTTGCAAATAAATCAGGCAAAAAATGTAGCTGATCAGTAAAAATTACCAATGATTCTGGCATCAGGTTTTTGGAGATGTGTAGGTAACAGGCGTTTTTTCATTACGACTGCATCTTCTCCATCAGAATAATATCCAACTTCGTACCGGCATTCTAAAAATCCCATTTTTTTGTAAAGCCCGATTGCTTCAAGGTTGCTTTCTCTGACTTCCAGCTATGCGTATTGCAAATTCTGATGCTGGAATTCCTGTAATATCCTTTGTAAAAGACGCGATCCGATTCCCTTTCCGCGCTGATCCCTGCGAACAGCAAGGGAAAATATACGTCCTTCGAGTTCATCACTACGATATCCCATTACAAATCCGTATATGGTTCCACTTTCTTCAGCTACAAAAAAACCTTCGGGATTCAGCTCGTAAAAATTCATATAGATGTAGGGATTATGCTCGGTGAATGCTTCCATTTCAATCTGGATGATTTGCTCAAAATCAGATCCCATAAAATTCCGGATTTGCACTGGAATCCTCCAATCGGGTTAATATTCACAGTTTTTTGACGTGTCTTAAGTCCACCGCAACTCCGCGAACGGATTCTTTCATCTCTTTCCCGCCCATGAAAGCGCGCCCGACACCAATTGCTTTTTTCCCGACGACTATAACTTCGTCCAGTGGCCGGATGTCGGGGTCGGCATCAGTAATACCGGGTGCAAGGATTGAGCCTTTAGGAACAAAGTCATCAATATGTACGATATAACGTTTCATTCCAATTATTCGTTTTGCACCTTCAAGACCCAGTGCAAGCGACCCGTATTGTGGTACAAGGGTTGTAACTTGCATCTTGCCCGCAAAAACCTGGTGTTTCGGGTATGGTGCTTTAATTTTATCACTTTCCTGTACGAGCAGTTTCCCGGCACCTGAGCCAAATTGGTAGTCTGCAATTGCTCTTAATGTATCCCTGCGCCAGTCTCCTTTTCTTAAACCTTCAGTTTCAATCTCATTAAGCGTGTTTTCCAGCTTCTTAAGTGAAGTAGCATCTGTACAACTATCTTCTGCAGTGTAAACAAATTCAATTCCGGTTTTTCTGGCAACATCTTCGCAGATTTCCCTGTAATCACCATCAACATGTGCAATTATGTGCTTGTAATTATGATTCTCCAGGAAATTCTCCAGACAACTTTCCACCCACTTACGTTCCTCAGCATCCCAGTATCCGGTCACAGTAGTATCATAATGTGCGGCTGGGTATACAATCTCAAGTTCACGCGGTACAATTCCCATTGGTGATGTGAGTATCATTTCCTGCACATACTTGCGATTCTTTCCCATTGCGCGAATGAATTTGGAATGAGAAAGGGATGTTGAATAAGGCTTTTTTGCAGAGCAGGGTAGCAAAAGGAGAATATCTTTCTCAGGAGGTATGTATCGCTGCTGAATACGTTTTGCAAAACGCACCACTTCACAGCGTGTCAGGCTTTCAGAAGTCGTGGCAAGAAGTGTTGCTCTTCGGGATATCGGAGTTCTGGATTCAATGTAATAATATTCGGAGTCCGCGTGTCTGAGTAAAGCAGTAAGCCATGGCTGGATACGACATTTTCCCTCAACATATTCTCTGAGGATTCCTTTCCTGATCATTTCCCTACATAAGGAGATTTCTGATTCAAGAATTGCATTATTGTGGATTTCCAGCAGTGCTTTTCTCTCTTCGGCTCTAAGTTCCAACAGGCTTGCAGGGCTGTGATCCTTGCATGCAGGACAAGCACATGGGAGTTCCGTGAGACTGTCCAGATGGAATGCCCCTGCGGATGTGAAATATATATTACTCCCTGCCGCTACCAGTGCTTTCGTGTTGTCTACTGCGTCAATCCCAAGGAATATGAGCATTGAAATATTTTCCGGGGTTCCAATATTCGGAGCGTAAAGAACAGAATCCGGTGGGATTTGTTTCCTGATCTCAACTATTCTCTCAAACAATTTCCGGGATTTATTATCAAAAGTTCCGGCACCATCCAGTATATAGAGGTCTTTTGGGAATTTAGAGTCGTCTTCGCTGAAAGCTATGCCCAGAGGTCCTTCGATTTTCTCATTGGCTGGTTTTGAAAGATCGCATTTTTCGGATATTTGGGGAGGATAGTTTCTTGATGGGTATATGATCAATACGTCTTTGCCTGCTTTTTCTCTAATCTCTTCCATCAGGGCAGTGGTATCTTTCAGTCTGTACATTCCCCAGAGATTCCCAGGATAGATTATGGAGCTGTTTTCCAGATCTCCAAATTGGCGTACATCAAGAACCGTGGGTGTTATAATGCGATCTTTAAGCATCAGAGTACCTATTCTTCCGGCTCCGTCTCTCTGGTGCACTTCAAAAAACCTGCTCATGGTTCATAGAATAGAACTATATAGATGTAAATGTTTTCTACTTCCACTCGGAATATTACCATGGAATAACCGCAGGTAAAAACATATGTTTCTCCAAGAACTCAGAGATATAGTAGGAAATGAGAATGTCAGCGATTCCACATCAGACAAACTTTGCTATTCCTGTGATGCATCCCAGGAAAAGGGGATGCCTGATTTCATCGTAAGACCCAAAACAGCCGGTGAGATCAGCGAAATAGTGAAACTTGCTGCGAAAGAAAACATGCCTGTTGTTACGAGGGGTGCCGGCAGCGGCCTTGCAGGGGGTGCAGTCCCAATAAGAGGTGGCATCGTGCTTGATATGAGCAGCATGAATAAGATTCTTGATATTGACATTGATAATCTTCAGGTTACCCTGCAGCCTGGAGTTGTACACACAAAGCTGAATGAGATCCTTAAACCATATGGATTTTTCTTTCCACCTGATCCAGGAAGCACCAAGATGTGTACCATTGGGGGATTGATTGCAAATAATGGCAGTGGAATGCGTTCTGTAAAATACGGGACGACTTTGCGCTATGTTCTTGATCTCGAAGTTGTGCTTGCAGACGGCAGCATCATACGCACGGGTTCAAAAACTCTTAAAACCGCATCAGGTTATGATTTAACATCCCTAATGGTGGGTTCGGAGGGAACCCTAGGGGTTATCACTGAAGTGGTTCTCCGTATTCACCCCCTTCCACGCACACGTCTGGTGATATTACTCACCTTCGAGAGTCTAGGTAAAGCTGGGGAAGCGGTTGTAAGGACTCTTTCTTCAGGTGTGATTCCATCGGCATGTGAAATTCTTGATAATACTACAATCACAGCCCTGAAAGCCTATGATCCATCACTTGATCTCCCTGATTCAGGAGACATGTTGATGATGGAAGTAGACGGTAACGAGGGGGCTGTCAAAGATGCAGTACGTACCGTAAAAGAGGTCTGCAAGGATCTTGCAATGGATATACGTGCTGCTTCGACCGAAGAAGAAAATGAGAAATTGTGGGCTGCCAGAAGAGTTGTGGGTGCAGCTATTACCCGTTTGGACCCCAAAAGGAATCGTGTTTACGTTGGAGAGGATGTCGGCGTACCTATCAAGCATATACCGGAGATGATCGAACATGTGCGTGTAATTTCAAAGGAAGTCGGAATGCCAATTATGATCTACGGGCATATCGGGGATGGAAACCTCCACACCGGAATGAGCATTGACATGCTCAATAAAGATGAGTGGGACAAACTTTTCCGGATTGCAGATCTGATTTACAGAAAAGCCATTGAATTAGGAGGTACTGTTTCTGCAGAACACGGAATAGGCTCTGCTCGAGGAAAATATATGAAACTCGAGCATCCTACTTCTATGCCGGTTATGCTTGCAATCAAGAAAGCCCTTGATCCGCAGGGGATTATGAACCCCGGAAAACTCGGACTGGAGGATTTCTGATGGCTGATATGCGTAGTGTCTTGAAATGTGTACACTGCGGAACATGCAGGGCATATTGTCCGGTTTTTGAGGTACTTGGTTGGGAATCCACAAATGCCAGGGGTCGGGTTCTGATTTATCAAGGCATTCTTGAAGGCCTGCAAATAGACGACAGTGTCATCAAAACCATTACTACCTGCACAACATGCGGATTGTGCGAAGAAATATGTCCCGCAGGTGCAGCACCTCCTTCGATTGTTGAAAATGCACGCAAGTATCTTGCGGAAAAAGGTCTGCAGACAGATGTCCATAAAGAACTCTGTGATATTGCGATTGAAAAAGGTAATCCTCTTGACGAGGAAAAATCACGCTTGCACTGGCTGGAAGAACCAGACCTTCCTGAAAGGGCAGAGTATGTTTATTTTGTGGGCTGTATGAATTCATATCGCTATCCAGAGGTTGCAAAAAAGACTTTTGAGCTTCTAAAACCATATGGCGTTTCTCTCCTAAGGGATGAGGTATGTTGTGGATCACCTCTTGAAAGAACTGGTTCAGATGCATCAAAACTAATTGAGCACAACATTAAGCAGATCAGAGAAATGGGAGCACATACAATCATCACCGGATGTGCAGGTTGCTATGCATCTTTCAGAAAATACTATCCAGATGATCTAAAAATACTTCATGTGGCTGAGTTTCTGATAGAAAGGGTGGATTCACTGGATATTAAAAAACAGGATATTATCGTTTCTTACCATGATCCATGTCATCTCGGACGTGATGGTGGAGTATATGAAGCACCCCGGGATTTGATCAGGAAAGCAACAACCCTTGTTGAAATGGCATCACACCACGAAACCTCTCACTGTTGTGGCGGTGGGGGCGGAGTCCGGCGTGGATATCCCGAACTCTCACTGAAAATAGCCGAAAAAAGAATCAATGAAATGCCAGATGAAGCTGAATTGCTTGTGACATCATGCCCTCTATGCCGCTCTAACCTTGAGCAGGTATGTAAAAAGAGGGTAATTGATCTTGTAGAATTACTCTAACCCCTCGAAAGTTTGTTGAGATGGAAGCATTATTTTTGTCTGGTAAAATCCATTTTCATTTTTTATCAAAGTAAGATTTCTTCTTTCTTATCAAACATTTCCAGCTGTTTCCCACTAGGTCAAGCCTGCCGGCTTTCTGAAGTCCTTCATAAACCAGATTATGATTTTTGGGTTTCCTGTAATGAAGCATCGAACGCATTATTTTCTTATCCCTTCTTCCTTTTACGACCTTCACCTTCTTACCGGTAAAAGGATCGATGCCAGTATGATACATGCATGTCGAAGCAGTCATTGGAGTGGGAGTAAAATCCTGAACTTGCTCAGTATAAAGTCCTGTATCCCGAATGTATTCGGCAGTTTCTGCCATATCCTTAAAATCACTTCCAGGGTGTCCTGACATTAGGTATGTCAATAGGTACTGGTTTTTATTGAGATTTTTATTAATTTTAGTAAACAACTCAACAAATTTTTCAAAGACTTTTCTCTCGGGTTTTCTCATAAGTCTTGTAGTTTCCGGGCTATAGCTTTCGGGTGCGACAGTTAGTCTTCCGCTAATGTGGTGCCTGCACAACAATTCGATGTATTCCGGACTTTTAAGTGCAAGATCATAGCGGATGCCATATCCTACGAAAACTTTGCGCATTCCGGATATTTTGCGAAGCTTTGTCAGGAGTTCTATGGATGCATTATGATCAATATCAAGTGAAGGGCAAATAGTGGGGTATAGGCAGTATTTATCAGGACAAACTCCCTCTTTTTCCCACTTTTTGCATTTCATTCCATACATGTTTGCAGTGGGGCCGCCAACACCTGTAATGATTCCCTTGAAATCTTTCATTCTGGCAAACAATTCCGCTTCCTTTAGTATCGAACCAATACTTCGTGAAGTGATCATGCGGCCCTGATGGTATGTAATAGCGCAGAATGAACAAGAACCAAAACATCCTCTGTGTGTGGTAAGTGAAAATCTGACAGTTTCCAGTGCAGGTATTGGTTCTTTGTAAGATGGATGTGGTTGTCTGGTGAAAGGCAGTTCATAAACTTGATCCAGTTCTTCTTGGGAGAGGGGTCTTGCCGGAGGATTCTGTATTACAACGGTTTTAGGATGCGGCTGGGCCAGTGCTTTTCCTCGAACAGGATCCTGTTCCCTGTGGATGACTGCAAAGGCTTTTGCAAAAGCTGTATCATCATCTGCGACTTCACTGTAGGAAGGCAATACAACGAAATCTTTGTGAGGCAGATCTCTCCACTCTTTTGGTGATATCTTCCACATTGTGCCTGGGATGTCTCGAATCTGGTGGATATCTTCTCCTTCTTTCATCCGCTCTGCTAGTTCGGTTGTTTGGGATTCTCCCATCCCGAAGATTAGGATATTGGCAGGGGCATCCGCCAGAAGGGACTGACGTACTTTATCCGACTGGAAATCATAATGTGCAAAACGGCGCAATGACGCTTCAATCCCACCGATGACGATTGGGACATCGGGGTATGCTTCATGGATTCGATTAGAGTATACGATTGTAGCCCTGTCAGGACGCTTTCCCGGCTTGCCGCCCGGTGAATACATGTCTTTTTTACGGGGTTTCAGGGATGGTGTGTAATTCGACACCATGGAGTCGACATTTCCGGCTGTTATGGCAAAAAATAGTTTTGGTTTACCCAGTTTGCGGAAGTCTTCGGTATTTTCCCATGCCGGTTGGGCGATGATTCCCACGCGAAAACCTTTGTCTACAAGCACTCTGCCTATAATTGCAGCTCCAAAAGCAGGGTGATCAATATAGGCGTCCCCTGTGACAATAATTATGTCCAGTTGTTTCCAACCCCGTGCGGCGATTTCCTTGAGGCTCATAGGGAGAGGGTGGTAATTAGTATCAGTTTGTTTCATTTTTTCACTTTACCACATGCCTTTTGAAGCACGAAGTGATAGTTGGATGTGATGGTTTGCGTTATCGGTAGTGATGGGGCCGTGACCGGGATAAAGTATTTCAACATCCAGTTTTGTGATTTTCTCGATTGATTTTGTGAGCTCTTCTACAGAACCACCCTCAAAATCAGTTCTCCCTACTCCTCCCGAAGAAAAGATCGTATCCCCGGAAAAGAGACTTTTTGATTTTCTTTCGTAGAGGCAGATACTTCCCTTTGTGTGACCGGGTGTGTGAATTATTTCCAGTTTTTCCCCATTACCAATATCGATTACATCGCCATTTTCATAAACTTCATCAATGTTAATTGCCGGTGCATCTTTATGGAATAGATACGCAACGCTTTTTTCTGTGTCACTAACGCATTTTGCATCAACTTTGTGGATACCTACCCTTGCATGACTTCTCCTCACAATTTCCGGCACAGAAGCCGTATGATCAAAATGGCAATGTGTAAGGACTATTAGTTCAAGTTGTTCAATCGGGATTTTTTCTTCTATTAACTTAATCAGACCTTCCGTGTCGATGCTCGTGTCAATCAGGATTGTCCCGTTAACAAGGTATGAATTGGCGCTATACTGTGATGTGGTGAATTTGGTTACTTCCATTTTTTCCTCCTTCATAGTTTGAATGCTTTCTTGGTGTTCTTTGTCGTAATGGTAGCCACTTCTTCTGCTGAAATATCGCGAAATTTGGCAATTACTCCAACAGAATCAACAAGATATGCTGGTTCATTACGCCCTTTTCTTGGTGACAGGTATGGACTATCGGTCTCGATAAGCATCAGGTCAAGCGGGATGTTCCTTGCAATATCTCGATGGTGTTCAGAGAAACAGACAAGAGTAGGTACTGAAATGTAATGCCCGGCATCAGTTATTTTTTCCATTGTTTTAATTGATCCACCGTAGCAGTGAAAAATAACGGTTTCAAGGTTCTTTGTCATTTCAAAGCATTCCTCTTCCGCATCACGCCCGTGGATCACAAGGGGCTTTCCGAGGTTATCGGCAATTTCAATGACCTTGCTGAATATTTCTTTTTGTCTCTGACGCTGGCTTTTGTCTTTGTGGTGATAGTAATCCAGCCCGGCTTCGCCTATCCCGATTACTTTATCCCCAAGCTATGAGAGTTGTTTCAGGATTTTCCCGACCCTCTCATCATCCTGTGTGGATACAAGGGAAGGACTCAAACCGGCAGTTGGATATATAAAATTGTATTGTTCTGCAAGCCGGATGCTGGATAAGTTTGTCTTGAAATCTATTCCCGAATTAATCATTGCTTTTACTCCCGCTTCCCTTGCCCGGGAAATTGCTTCCTCTCGGTCTTTGTTGAATTTAGGGAAATCGAGGTGGCAATGGGAGTCAATAATAGAAAACATGCTTTCTCTTAGGTTTGGAGAAGCATGTTAATAGCTGTTACGAGAGCTTCTACGGAGGCCAGGACAATATCTGCATTTGCCGCTCTTGCGGTAACTATACGTCCTTTCTCATTCTGCACACCGATGATTACTTCTGCAACAGCATCGGAACCACCGGTTACAGCTTCTATCCGGAAGTCATGGATTTTGATGCCCATATGCTTGCTGGATATTTCATATACAGCATTCATGGCAGCATCTACCGGTCCGATTCCAACATCTGAAGCTATTCTTTCCTCTCCGTCAACAATAGCTTTCACCACAGCAGTAGGGGTGGTGACGTTCCCTGTCATTACGGATACTTCCTTAAGGTCTATGACGGGTTTTCCCTCGGGCTTACCCATTACTGCAAAAGCAATTGCATAAAGATCAGCATCCGTTATCTTCTTGCCCTTGTCCGCAATTTCTTTTATCCTTTCAATTATCAGGTTGAGCTGCTCGTCAGTGGGTTCAAGGTTTATGGATTCAAGCGATCTTCTTACTGCATGTTTTCCTGCATGTTTTCCAAGTACAATTCTCCGGGAATGACCTACCATTTCAGGCGTCATGATGCCTGGTTCGAAAGTGTCACTTTTCTGAAGAACACCATGAGTGTGGATGCCTGATTCGTGGGCAAAGGCATTTTCGCCAACGATTGGGGTGTGAGGTGAGATAGTTATTCCTGTGTACCGTTCAACCAGCCGGGCTGTTTCCACAATATATTCTGTATTGATGTTGGTTTTTGCCCCGTAGATTGATTGCAGGCTCATAACTGTTTCAGCAAGGTCTGCGTTTCCGGCTCTTTCCCCAATGCCGTTAATTGTAACCTGTGCCTGGCTTGCACCTGCTTCGATTGCCATCAGAGTATTAGCAACAGCCAATCCGAAATCGTTGTGGCAGTGTGTATCAATGGGTATATTGACTTCACTATGTAGATTCCTGATAAGGTTATACATGCGTGAAGGTGACATTATACCAACCGTATCGGGTACGTTGATAATATCACATTTGGCATTTTCCACAGCTTTGTAGATTTCTATCAGGTAATCAAGATCAGTTCTTGTGGCATCCATGGCCGAAAACATACATTTGATGCCATGATCTTTAATAAGTTCCACGGCATTTACTGCCATATCCAATACTTCTTCCCGGCTCTTTTTGATGGTGTGTATTCTCTGGATGTCCGAGGTGGATACAAATGTATGCACCATGTCGACACCCACATCGATGCAGGCATCTATATCCTTTGGAAGTACGCGAGCCAAACCACAGACCATTGCTGACGACAATCCGGCAGCGGCGATGGAACGTACCGATTCCCTGTCTCCTTCGGATGCAATAGGAAAACCAGCTTCTATGATATCGACACCAAGTTTGTCGAGTTGGTAAGCAATATCAATTTTTTGCTGAGGAGTAAGGGATACGCCGGGTGTTTGTTCCCCGTCGCGAAGAGTTGTGTCAAAAATGGTTATCTTTCGGTCCCGAAGCAAATCATCGCTGTAAAAAGCGATCCCTCAGTTCAATCTTCGCATTCATGATAATCTTCCCTTACTTTATTATTTCTGCTATAAATAGATGTGTATTAGGCTATTTTTATTCATGGTTCTGATTTTGCAGTTATTTTGATCTCCATGGAGTTATACTTCTGGTCTTTTCTGCAGAAGGGCTCGTAAAATGAGGTATAGTTAGAACTGGATTTTCTAGATGTAGGCTGATAATTTAGGGCGTGTAAGCTAATAGGATATGAAGGTTTAACGCAAAGTTTATATACAATGATGCAGTTGTAGTGCTGCTTCTGATAGGATGGTCGTGTGTGGCACATGTGTCACAGTGGTTTTTCGGTTCCGCAATTTCGGGACGGAAATCCTTATATATGATCTTTACTATCCAACATCCCTCGCAAAATGCGGGAATATCACCTCCTGATATTAAATTCATGGAGACAGGAACAATATTCTCCTGTCTGACTAGTGATATGGCAGTTCGATTAATTCTGATTCGGTATTGATACAGAATTAATGGAAAA
>NZ_JASGLW010000002.1 GCF_030156785.1 Methanohalophilus sp. | reverse complement strand
TGCACTGAGTTTGCCACGGGCTTTCTCAACAGCTGCTATTACAGCATCTTTTTTACAGCTGACGATAGCATCTGCTAATTCTTTGTATAATTCTTCGTTTGTCGTATTACAACCTCCTTTCCATTTAAGATTGAAATTGGATCTTTGAAAAGATCACTAAAATCGAGATGTAGCAATTCATATATAACACAAATCTCATCGAATCTTCCAATGGCATTAGTATTTTCCAATTGCTTTAGTATATTCCAAAGATATTAGCTATATTTTATATGAAAAAATGAACATATGAAGGGAAAAGAAGATAAACAAAGCTTTCAAAACAATAGGAATCGTGATTAAATGAAATCTTCCCTGAGTGATACAATTTGGCTTTCGGAAAAAAGAAAACGCCTATTGTTACTATTAATGGAGGGACCACGTGACATAGAGCAGATCAAAAAGGCTCTTAATGTTACTTCAAAATCCATGATGCCACAGATTAAGATATTGATGGATCATAATCTCATTCAGGAAGAAGACAGGGTGTATTCCCTTTCAAACATTGGTAAAATCATAGTAGACAATATGAATCCATTGTTGAATACGATTGAAGTAATTGAAGAAAACCCTGAATATTGGGCCACAAGAGACTTGTCACCAATACCTGCAGAATTCAGGCAAAAGCTGGGTGAACTTGGGGACTGCATGGTGATTGAACCTGACATCAATCATTTGTTTGATCTTCCAGAGGAATTCACAGAGAACCTGGGCAAATCAGATAAAGTAAAAACTATGCTTTCTTACTTCCACCCACTCTATCCCAGAATATATCATGACATTCAAAAAAAAGGCATCAAATTAGATCTGATTTTCACAGAGAAGGTATATAATAGGATGATAGAAGAGTGTTATGAAAAAATTAACGACATGGCTAATGCGCAAAATACTAACCTCTATGTCCTGAGGAACGGCATAGGCACTACAATTACAGTAACAGATATGTTCATATATTTGTGCTTGTTTAACAAGAACGGTATATATGATCACAAGAAAATAATGAGCTTTGATGATACTACTATCCTTTGGGGGGAGCGTATTTTTGACCATTACAAATCAAAGGCTGAATTAATAAACAAGAGGTTAAAAGGCGGAGTATAAAAGCAACATGAAGTGGAAACGAGACAACATAACGTGGAAAAAAGTTCCACTGAAATCCAAACTCATGCTTTTTATCCTTGTAGGAGTTGTTTTAGTACTCATTTCTTCGACTGCTGTTATTGTCTCCACCGTAACCACCCAAGAAGAAGAATTGGCATATGAACAATCAATAGAAAAAGCACGTAGCTATGCCAACCAGTTTGATATTGATATGAGATCAAATCAGGCTATTGGGCAAACGATGGCATCATTTCTTAGCGAGTATGAATCTAATAATCGTGATGAAGTAAATAATATGTTACTTCGGCTTTTAAATGATAATCCCCATCTCGTCGGAACTTACGTATGTTATGAACCTAACGCTTTTGATGGGAACGATAGCCAATTTATAAACACATACGGCCATGATGAAACAGGAAGGTTTATCCCTTACTGGAACAGGCTGCATGGTCAAACCGTTCTTGATCCATTACTGAATTATGATACTCTTGATTATTATCAGGTACCAAAAAATACCAAAAATGCAGTTCTCACAGAACCCTATTACTATGAAGGAGTTTTTATTGTAAGTTTTGCATCACCCATCCTAAAAAATGGAGATTTTGTCGGAATTGCTGGAGTAGACATATCGCTTAACTATATTGACGAAATTGTCAATCAAGTAAAGGCTTTTGATAACGGGTATGCATTTATGACCGGAAGAACGGGCATTCTTATCTCCCATCCTACAAACAAAGACTGGATTGGTTCAAAAACACTTTATGATTTTAATGTCCCGGAAATTGATGCCATGGCAGAGGAAATCCGCAATGGAAACAGTGGATATATTAAAACCATTGATCCTATTACAAAAAAAAAGTGCGTCATGTTTTATGAACCTGTCAAGACTTCAAACTTTTCTTTCATACTCGTAGTACCTGAAGATGAGATGCTTGCTGGAGTTGATGCAGTAAGAGACCGGCTTATATTTATTTCCTTCATTTCAATAATTTTCATGGGTGCTATTGCGGCATTTATTAGCCGTACAGTTACACGCCCAATCAATGAAATTGTAGAAGATTTCAAATACATATCTGGTGCTGCTGTAAGAGGTAAACTAAACATCCGTGCAGATACCGATGTCGATATTGATTTCAAGAAAATACCGGAAGGTTTGAATGATATTATGGCAGCGCTCGAAAATGCTAAGCAATTAACAAAAGAGATGGAAAATGTTGTAAATAATAGCCCTGTTATTGTCTTCAAGTGGAAAGCCGAAAAGAACTGGCCAGTAGAATTTGTATCAGAGAACATATCACAATTTGGATACTCATCTGAAGATTTCAAAAATGGAAGTATCACCTATGGAGATATAGTCTTACCGGAAGATCTTGAAATCATTGAATCAAAACTTGCTGAAGCTATTGAAAATGGGGATGCTGAATTCACATATGAATATAGGATAATTACTAAGGATGGCGATATTCGATGGGTGGAAGAACGAACATTCATTGGAAGATACGGCGAAGGCCATGTCAAAGTATTGCAGGGCATAGTTGTAAACATCGATGAACGTAAGCGCGCGGAAGAAGCCCTTATCAGGATTGAAGACATACGCAAGAAAGAAATTCATCACCGTATTAAGAACAACCTGCAGGTCATTTCCACCCTCCTCTTCCTAGAATCTGAGAAATTCAAGGATGCAGATGTAATTGATTCATTCAAAAACAGCCGGGACAGAGTTAGAGCAATGGCACTAGTCCACGAAAAATTGTACCAGTCTGATGATATGGAAAGCATAGATTTCGCGGATTATAGCAAAAATCTTATCAATTATTTGTCTCAATCATATGTCCTCAGTACAAGTGATGTAAAGATAGAACTCGACATTGAGGATGCATTCCTCAGCGTTGATACTGCCGTGCCCCTTGGAATAATAATCAATGAACTGGTTTCAAATTCTTTGAAATATGCATTTGAGGATAACAAGGGACAAATCAAAATCAAACTTAATAAATCCGGCTCCAAGTATAAGTTAGTAGTATCTGACAACGGTGTGGGGTTGCCTGATGATTTCAATCTGGAAAATATGGACTCATTGGGACTGCAACTTGTCTACACGCTTGTAGAACAAATTGATGGAGAAATAAATCTGGATACAACAAATGGAACTAAATATACCATAACATTTAAAGAAGACAAACAAACCGGGTGATTCAAAATATGGCCAGAGAAAAAATCCTAGTAGTTGAAGATGAAAAAATTGTCGCACTGGGGATTAAACGTATGCTTAAGAATATGGGCTATATCGTCCCCAGCATTGCATCATCCGGAGAAGAAGCTATCAAAAAAGCAGAAATCACGTTCCCTGACCTAATACTGATGGATATTATGCTAAAAGGAGAAATTGACGGAATTTCCGCTGCAAAAATCATTTCCGATGATATGGACATCCCTGTTGTCTATCTTACAGCTTATTCGGATAACAAAATAATACAGAAAGCAAAAGAAACCAAACCCTATGGTTACATCACAAAACCATTTGAGGAAGCTGATCTTCAAATTACAATAGAGGCTGCGCTGAGCAAATATAAAGCAAAAAATAAAAAAGATAATTGATAAAATTATTTCTTAAACTCGGTGTAACCGCATTTACCACATGAAAGCCTGTCTTTATGATCTGCCAGAAAAACGCCTTCTCCACAGCGTGGGCAGAACGGATTGAGCCTTTCAATACTGTCTCCGCTTACTTTATAATAGTCTTTTACAGCCATTTAAACCACCTAATTCTTCATTCCTCTGGAGCGGCTTCTTCAGCTGCCTCCACTGGTTCTTCTTCCGGAAGCTCATTCCTCTTAAGGACGTATTCTTTTTCAATCTCTTTCATACGATCTTCGGAATCGTAAATTTTAGCATAACCGAGGACTTCTTCCTTACCATACAAGTTGTTAAGGCTCTGTATAATAACAAGCTGTGGGGAGCAATTTAACAGTGCAGCCATTTTGAGTTTGACATCTTTCCTGGAAGGTGTCGGACCTTCAAAAGTTACGTTGAAGTGCACCTCACGCCTGTTGAGAAGAGAATTAAACTTGTCTTCAGTGATATTAATATCCATAAAGTTTCCTCCGAATAGAATCCAATTGATTATCTTCCTGTTCGTTGATGATTTGATCCATTATCTGTTTCATTTCAAGCTTTTTAGAGGATGTGATTCTTACGAACATCATACCCTTATCAGGTTGTCCATACATGACTACAGAGTTATCCGGCGCCATGATTATAGCTGGCAACGCTGCAAGGTCCTCTTCGCCCTTTACAAATATACGATAGCGCTGGTCCGATGACATGGCATCGGCAAGGGCATCCAGCAAGTCTTCGGTGATGGTACCAGGCGGATTGTAAACTTCAAGTTCCTTAAATCCACTATATTTGGTACCCTTGATTACCTTTTCAGATGCAGGCCCGCGGTGTGTCCTGTCATCAATTATTAGTATATCCGGTACAATCCCAGATTTGAGCAAGTGGAAGGTAGTAACATCACCCACAGATATAAGTTTTGTGGGATTCCCAAGATCTTTCGAGATCTTATTAACTATAACGTCCCCGGGTCCTTCATACAAAACACCAAACTGCTTTCGCATAATTGGACGAAGCGATTCCGGAAGAGTCAAACAAAACAAGTTTATCGCACCTTTAATGCATACCTATCAGCTACATTGACACCAATTTTTTTAGCAATTTCAGACTTTTCCGGATCTATTATAATTACAAGCCCACTCCAGTCTGAACTGAGATTACTGGTACCACATATTGGACATGTTTGCCCCGAAATTATACGATGGCATTCTCTACAAACCTGATCTGCCATATCAATTCACTCCTAAATTTATTCTGCCTGCTCGGATTTGGGACGACGCTCTTCCTCGAGCCATTCTATTTTCCCGAGTGCATGCTGTCTCATTGTCAAACCAATTTTAGTCTCGCGAGGGTCACGTTCATTGATGCTTACAGCAACAATCCGGCTTCTTACACGATCACCCTCTGCAAGAGATCTGTTGCCGTTTTTGCTGATAAGCCTGCCGTTTTTTCCATCATAAGACATGAAATCATCAGTGATCTGGCTCACATGCAAAAGTCCGTCCATGGAACCTATACTCACAAAGGCCCCGAACTCAACGGTTTCCACAACTTCGCCTTCAATAACTTCCTGAAGAAGCGGAACAAAGACAATTGCTTCAAAAGTAACATCGTAATACACAGCCCCATCGCCTACAAGGATGCGTCCTTCACCTACTTCATCAATACCAGTAATTGCCACAACTGAACCGATGTTCTTGTCCACCCTCCCCTCAAGTTTAGCTTTCAGAGCATCTTTTACGCTATCTCTGATATCCTCCCCTAAAAGCGTGGGATCTACACGGACAGTATCAACAAGTTTCATCCTCTTATACATGACTACATCTCCACAATGATCTCAGACTATCTCAGATAACGCTCTCTTATATATCATTTTGGTATTGTGTATCTACCATGTTTGCTCCAGTCGATTTCTCTGCCGAAGACGAATAATAGGTACTTCACACTTTTGCAACCTTTTTTGCAGACCAATGTCATTTGTAAGAACGGGCAATTTCAACCTGGATGCCAGATCCAAAATAACATCATCAGCTACACCCGATTTATCTATTATATTACAACGCTTACAAAGGGAAAGAGCTACTTTGGAAGCTGCTTTTTGATCTCCATGAGAGCGTTTGATTAGCATATTGAGCTCATCAACAACTGCCGAAGGCACAATGAATTCATTATATCCCATGCGCTAGAGCTCGTCGAAAATGTCAACCCCAAATTGTACCGGGATCATCAATCCATTGGTATCTATAATTACTTTCAATCTTCAATTACCCCAACACCTATTAATCTCCAGCGTGAACCGACCCGACGGCTAATTGCAACAGTCGACCCAACTTCTGCACAAACAGGACGTTTCAGCTTTATTTCGGCAACGTCGCCCCTTGCACTTGTTACAACACCCACGGTTGTTGCAGTGCCTACATTTAGCATGAGAGGTTCACTGGTTTTGATTTTCCCGATATCGTCATCTCCATCTGAAACACCAACAACCCGCTCAAGCAGGTGAAGCCTCAGGGTAAATATATCGTAAGTTGGCGGTAGTGTTCCGGGAACACCTGCAACCTGCCCGGTTAATGAATCGCTTTTCGTGAGGTTTGGATCAAGACTTGTGCCTACCGCAAGCAGACCTCCCGGAGTGGCTTCTTTCACTGTTTCATTTCCTGCAACAATACGTTCGATTTTTGTGTAAATTGGATCCCAGTGAACAGCATTTTCGCTTTCCACTTTTATACCGGGACGGATTTCCAGTTCATCTCCTTCATGAAGGACACCTTCTGTAAGAGTTCCGCCAATTACGCCCCCTACCATTTTTTTGATGGAAGTTCCAGGCTTATTTATGTCAAAAGATCTGGCAATCAGCAATCTTGCATCTTTGTCAAGCTTATGTGAAGGTGTAGGAATGCGTTCTTCCATTGCATTTATCAGGACATCGATATTGATGTTTTGCTGTGCAGAAACTGGAATAATTGGAGCGTTTTCAGCAACAGTACCTTTCACAAATTCCTTAATCTGATGATAATTTTCAATAATCTTATCTTTTGAAACAAGATCAATCTTGTTTTGTACAATAATCAGATTCTCAATCCCAATGACATCCAAAGCC
The DNA here is from genome assembly GCF_030156785.1 of Methanohalophilus sp. GTDB lineage: Archaea > Halobacteriota > Methanosarcinia > Methanosarcinales > Methanosarcinaceae > Methanohalophilus. The sequence goes on along the minus strand of NZ_JASGLW010000002.1, from coordinate 164,813 downwards.
ATTAGGTGTTCTTTTGTCTGTGGCTGAGGACAATCCTCATTTGCTGCAATAACAAGAATAGCTCCATCCATGATGGCTGCTCCTGAAAGCATAGTAGCCATCAATGTTTCGTGACCGGGGGCATCTACAAAAGAAACAGTTCTTACTTCTACTGTTTTTGTTCCACAGTACTCACACTTCTTTGATACGGTATAAGCCTGAGGTTCGGAACAAGACGGACATTTCCTGAAAGTAGTATCTGCATATCCAAGGCGGATGGATATACCTCGTTTCAACTCTTCGCTGTGTTTATCCGTCCATACACCGGACAGTGCACTTACCAAAGTGGTTTTTCCGTGGTCGACATGACCTACCATGCCGATATTAACACAAGGCTGACTCAATTTTCGCTTTCCTCCCTTCAGCGGGCTAGATAAAAATGTAGTATATAACTCTAATGCATCACTGGATATAATTAATAACGTAAATACCTTCCTGTTAAAACCGGAGTTAAGAACAAATAAAGGATTGCGAAAAGTATTACTCTTCGCCTTTCTCTTCTGATCCGAATCTTCTGTATGCAAAGTATGATCCTGCTGCAATAACTACCACAGCACCAATCAAAGCAAAAGCGTTTCTGATGGGAAAGCCTGTGCTTTTAGGCTCAACAATTTCTGTGCGTATTTTGATATTATCAGAGATCCGGCTGCGCCCATCCTTGTCATCATACCTGACTTCGCTGTTTATAGCGTATGGTTTTGCAATTGCCGTGTCATCCACCTTAAGCTTGAAGATAGCAACTGCGCTATCACCGGGTTCAAGGGTACCAAGATATGCCTGATCGTCAGTCGTACTGAAAGGATCAGCCGCGCTTATCCTGACAGTTGCATCTTCTGCAACTTCCTCTCCTATATTGGTGTAAGTCACATAAAGCATACCTTCCTCACCTGCTACAAGATGACTGCTTACATTTACAACCTCGAATTCCGCGGCATCTTTCACATAGATAGGGAAGGTTATGTTCTGTGATCCCACATCATACCATATCCCAACATCCATGTTTGTAATTCCTAGATCAGTTTCATCATCACCAGAGACTTCAATATTTTTCTGATAACCATAATACAGGCTCAGAAGCATGGGATATTCCCCCGCATGAGCGTTTTCCGATATTTCAATATTGAACTTAACCGGCGAACTGGTTTCATCTCCGGAAGCAAGAGTTCCTGCTTCCTGTGGACCAGATTTTACATCAATTGCCGGATCAAGAGAAGTAAGTACAGCAACAACACCAATTGCAGTTGTTCGCTGAGACTCATAAGACATCTCAGCCTGCTGGAGTTTTTGCTCCAGAGTATCCAGATCATCACCATCCGTTTCCGACCGGAATCCCGTAATAACACCCTTGTTCATCAAATTGATATTCAATACTACTGAATCCCCGCGATAGAACTCATCATCTCCCACAAGAGTAGCACTCAAATCTGGCCCACCATATACAGTATAGTAATTTTCATCAAACCTGAAATGCTCTGGAAGGGCATTATTTTCTGCTACAGATTCTGCCTGTGCAGGCATTACAAACAGAAAAATGCACAACATGAAAAAACATGTGTATATAAGTTTCATTTGCATAACGATCACTCCTCTTTGTCATCAGTATTGTCTTTTCTTTTTCGTATCGTATCAATAATAATATAGAAAGCCACAAGAAAAGTTCCAGCCAGAGATGCACGACCTATGTCAATACCCTCCTCGGAAGCACTCATAGGTACCTCCAGCTTTAGATTGTTTGAAAATGCGACATCACCGTTTTCATCAATATATCTGAGTTCGCTGTCAAGGCCATAATTCTTGACAACCGCTTCTGAGGACGTATCAATTGTAAATGAAGCAATTCTTGTTTCGCCTGGATCCATGTCACCCAGAGAAATCACAGATTTAGAAGTACTAAGGGGCGTCATGACTACTACCCTTGCAATAACGTCATGTGCAGGAAGTTCACCATCGTTTTTGTAGGTGACATTGATTGTAGAAGATTTGCCCGCAACCAGTTCCCCATCAATATCCTCAACTCTGAAAAGAGGAGCTTTCTTAATGGTTATTGGAATCGGGAGTGTCGTGTTTGCTTCCTTGTAGTAAACAGCATGATCCATATTGGGAAGTCCAATCTGCACAGTACTTCCTCCTGTCATCCGGACATCATTCTGGAACTCATAACTTACAGGCAGCATTAACACATAGTCTCCTGCAGGAATATCTTCTGAAATATATATTGTAAATGTAAGAAGCCGTGCGGGCAAATCTCCCGGAATTAGCTTTTCAAGAGTCTGGACACTTGTGAGCGGATCCACATCAATCATTTCCGTAGGGGAAACAAGTGTTGCCTTTATGCCATATGCAACCGTTCTTGCAGATTCATATTCAAGTTCGGCAAGTGCAAGCTTTTGTTCACTTTGACTGCCTTCAACACTGGTCACTGACTTAAAACCATGAAGTACACCCCTGTTTGAAAGCATTATTTTTAAATTTGCAGTTTCACCTCTTTCAAATTCAGTGTCACCGATAACTGAAGCATAGATATCAGGGACACCATAACCTTCGTAGTAGTTGGTCACATATCCATAAGAAGGCTGAATAAATTCTTTAGAGCTTACAGGTGTTACTGTAACGAACAATGCAGCTGACATGATCATAAATATCATGAAAGCATAGGAAATACTGAACATCCCGGATTTCCCGGATAAGATAGTCATTGGGCATCAACCCCTGCTTTTTTCTTAAGTTTGCTGTTAATTAATGATTCAAAAAATCCTGTTGTCCCTAACTTTCGCCTTTCCCTGAAATTATCCAGCAAGACAATAACCGGCGGGAATATGACGAAAGTGGCAAACAGTGCCAGTCCTACATCTATTACCGTAACTAACCCAAAATTGCTTATAAGCGAAAATGGAGATGCAATCAACGCACAGAAGCCAAACAGTGTTGTCAACCCTGAAGTTACGACGGCTTTTCCGATTTTCACACTGGCTTCGGACATTGCTTCCTCCGGACTGAAACCTTTCTCTCTTTCTTCGAAATAACGTTCCATCATGAGAACCGCATATTCTGACCCCACACCAAGAATGAGTGCCCCCAGTGTGGCGGTCATGGGGGTATATTCCAGACCGGAATAATACATAATGCCTCCATTCCACCCGATTACCACAAACATGGTTGCAACGGGAATAAAAGCCTTAAGCCAGTCTCTATAAATTAAAAGCAATCCCAAAAAAACAAGAGAAAGCCCTAAATAAGTCATGAAAACCCTGCCAGAAGTCAGCGCATCAAGCACTTCGATGAAAACAACCGAATGACCTGTTATCGTAACACTCATGCCGGGAGGCGCTGCCCTCCAATTGATGTCTTCACGAACGACGTTTGTAAGAGATTCAATACCTTCAAGGCCAAGATCCCCCATGGCATCACCTATATTCAGGTTCAGAAGGAGGATATTGTTGCCGTGGATGTAAGCATCCTGTGTATCTTCAGGAACCCTTGAAAGCAAATTATTAATTTCTGCTTCATCATTCGGAAGTTCGCCATTGTTCATGGATTTCAGAACAGAAACAATGCTATCTGAAGCGTAGATCTTATCCCTTGATTCCACTTCATGGCTGCTGAAATCATCAACCCATTGTAAGACAGCGGGATCCGTAACATCATCTGTTTTCACAATAACGTTAATCTGGTCATCACTACCGATAACATCACCATAATGCTTCAAATCCAAAAGGGCAGGCATATCCTGTGGAACAAACGTTTCCGTATCTGAGTTGATAGGAACCATTGGATCTACATACAGGCCATTTAAGCAGAGCAAAAACGCAATTAACAGTACAGGGAATGGGTGTTTTACAGCAAAGGAGGAAGTAGAATGCAGTACTTTTTCAAGTGCATCAGGTCCTTTCTGCTCCTTTCCTACAAGCCTCTGCTTTGATCTGAAACGACGAACCTTGAGCCGGTGGCGTAATGTATCGATCCTCTTTTTTTGATATTCATATTTCTTGCCAAAGGAGTCCAGAATGTAAAGCACTGTCACCCCTACGAAAAGAGAGGCAAGGAAGCACATTACTATGCCTATCAACAGCAGTTTGGCAAAATCCTGTATCATCGGAACACTTGATGTTAGAAGAGACAAGAAACCAAGGGCGGTTATGGTAAGTGCAATAAGAACCGCAGGACCCATGTGTTTGATGGTATCAACAACTGCTTCACGGGGAGTTTCACCGCGCTCAAGTTCTTCTTCTATCCTGTTATGGAACTGAATGGCATAATCTATTCCCAGACCTATAAGTACCGGAAAAGCAGCCATAGAAACCATTGTCAATGGGATTTCCAGGAAACCCATTGCTCCAAATGTGTAAACTATACCTAGAAGAACTATAGCAAGTGGCATGAGTCTCCAGCGCACATGACGGAATACCAGATAAAGCACAACGACCATTAAAAATGCGGACAACAGAAGCAAGAACCCCATACTTCCCATCATTTCATCATTCATTGCAACCTTAAATGCCGGATCTCCGGTTACAATTATCTCATAACCCGGAGGAAATTGTACAAGATCCGCAGAGAGTTCTACCTCCCGAAGAATATCCTGTTGCTGGACATCAGTGGAATCTCCTGCCATCTCTACATAAAGCAGAGCGTGAGTATCATCCGGCATCAGGGAACTGGGTACAGTATCCGCAATAGATGAGAGTTCTGATTTGCTTTCAGGAATAGCGTATCTCCCGTTCAGTTCCAGATTCCTCTTTTTCACCACAGAAGCCGGACTAATTGTACTCACAACACCAGGAATTCCCTGCGATGTACTTTCAAGCCTGTCAAGGGCTTTTAGCAATTCAACATCCTGAACAGAGTCCCCTTCAACCATCACTACAATGGCTTCTTTGCCGAAAAGATCCATATACAGATGATCATAATCCTGATACAGAGTAGACCCCTTATCAACAAATGTCTCAGTTCCTGATTTCATCTCTATGGACTGGGCACCCTGAATTGCTGTAATTACCAGTAATACGGCTATGATAAGAACCGGAAAACGATTGTCTTCTACAAAAACACCAAGTTTTTCAAAGAAATTTTTCATTCCAATCTTCTCCCGGAATCTTGTTTAAACGGCTTATTTTGCCCTTCCAAAAGCCGGGCTTCAATCCTGCGTTCAATTTCAACGATTTTTCTCATGCTGGACAGGAGTTCCTCATACTCCGAGTCATCAACATATTTTGTGACTTCTTCAACTATATTTTCAATCCATGTATCCAGAAATTCCAGATGTTGTCTCCCTTCAGAAGATAACGATATAAGACATTTTCTGTGGTCATCCGGGGCAATATTGCGAATGACAAAGCCAGCCTTTTCAAGAGAATCTATTATGCTTGTCACGCTGCTTTTGTTCAGGTTGAGATAGTGGGAAAGTGAGGTAGGCATCACCGGACCTTCTTTTGCAATAATAAGGAGAGCCATGCCCCTATTCTTAAAATATTCTAAATTTTCACATTTGTCGGGAATAAGAGACTCTATGATAGTGTGCTAAATTTTTCTGGATACAGGAAATGATTCCAGATTCAAAAGTGCAAGTTCTTTTTTGTTTTCCATCACATGCCTCAATTAGTTGGATTTTCAAACTATTAGAGTCCTAACACATATACTCTTATATAAATGTATGGTGGATGAATCCACCCCTGCAAAAATACGAATAGAGAAGGCAGCGCATCCCCAGATGATAAAATAAAATAGTTTCACGGAACTTGCACCAAAGTATAAAATATCACATGGTCTGATAATTTCCCTTTGGAGCAGAATATAATGGCCATTTACACCGTTTCCGAGCTGAATAAACACGTGCGGGAAGTTCTCACATACGAACCAACTCTGCAGCATGTGTGGTTGCAGGGGGAAGTTTCCAATCTCACCAAACACAGTTCGGGGCATTACTATTTTACACTGAAAGATGAAAACAGCCAGATCAGTTGTATCAGTTTCAGGTCCGTCAATCGTAGCCTTCGATTTGAACTTGAAAAGGATATGAAACTGCTTGTATTCGGTAATGTTGATCTATATACAGTAAGAGGACAGTACCAGTTTCAGGTTCTTGATATGCGGCCTGACGGGATAGGAGAACTGTACAAAGCCTACGAGCAATTGAAAAAGAGACTGGAAAAGGAGGGGCTTTTTGATCCCGCAAATAAACAACACCTGCCACCCTTTCCCCGAAAAGTGGGAGTTGCAACATCTCCCACCGGAGCAGCTGTTCATGATATTATTAATGTCCTCCAGAGGCGCTATCCCATGGAAATACTGCTTGCACCAACTATTGTGCAGGGAGAACAATCTGCCGACAGCATTGTCAAATCACTGGAAATGCTCGAGCGTGCAGGTGTGGACGTTATTATTCTGGGGAGAGGTGGAGGGTCCCTTGAGGATTTGTGGTCATTTAACGAGGAAAAAGTCGCACGTGCAATTTACTCATGCCGGATTCCAATAATTTCCGCAGTGGGACATGAGACCGATTACACAATTGCGGATTTTGTTGCTGATGTGAGAGCACCCACGCCTTCAGCTGCCGCCGAGATTGTAGCACCGGACAGGGAAGAAACAAGACGATGGATCAAAAAACTCGAAAAAACGCTTGATAATGAGATGATGCATCTGTTGCACACTCGTCGACAAACTCTGGAAAGTCTCAAAAGACATATTGAACCTTCCAAGCTGGAACGTCTTTACATGCAACAATGGCAGCACTTTGACGAGATTTCCGGGCGCTTGCTGGCAATTATGAGTTACAAAATAGAGAAAAAAAAGTCTATGCTTTCATCTGCTGCCGGACGATTGAATGCGGTCAGCCCATTGAGTACATTGGCAAGAGGTTACGGGATTGTGCGTGAAGAGGATGGAGCCATCATAAACACAATAACAAAGCTTGACAAAGGCAAATCCATAGAAGTGGTCCTTAAAGATGGGAAAGCCGGATGCATAGTAAAAAATGTTAAACATGAACTATTGAAAACTGATGGGGAAAGATAATGACAAACACAGATAACCCTGATGAACGTAGCTTTGAAGATCACCTCCATGAGCTTGAAGAGATCGTATCCCAACTCGAAGAAGGAGATCTATCACTGGAAGAAAGCATGGAAATGTTTGAACGAGGAATGCAACTTGCAGTGGCATGCAGCACCAAATTAAGCCAGATGGAACAAAGGATCAAAGTTCTTGTAGAAGAGGGTGAAAGGCTTCTGGAGAAATCATTGCAGGATTGAAAGAATGCAACCAATTCCAATGCATATCGAAACCAAGAAACTATAAGTAATCTTAATTTCATATGGAAAATGCAATGAGCGAACTGCAGAATGTCCCTTGTTATATCGAGGGAATGGACGATATCCTGGGGGGATTTAAGTCACCGGCCGTTATTCTCATCGCCGGTAGTGCAGGAGTTGGAAAAACAACAATGGCGCTTCAGATGCTGGCAAATGCCGCTAAAGCCGGAGAAAAAACCCTGTACATACCTCTTACTACAGAAAGTGGTGAGAGGTTCAAGCTCTTTCTTTCAACATTCAAATTCCTTGACGATTCAGTGGAAGTACACGAAGTTAATCGTGCCACCGCTGAAAAAGATCCGCTGAGCACACTTATTGATATCGGAAATGTTATCAATTCCGTAAACCCTGACAGGCTTGTCATTGATCCCATAACCCCAATTGGCTTTGGTTTTGTTGAACAAGAAAGAAGACGCTTTTTCTACACTCTTGATTCAATGATTCGGGAGTCAAATGCATTGACTTTGCTGACCGGTGAACTGGAAAAAGACGAAATACACAAAAATGTAACTAGCCACCTTGCGGATGGAATTATCTATCTTTCAAAATCCAGCCGTGATTCTTACTCATATCAGGAATTTGAAATTCTGAAAATGATGGGAGTGGAGCCACCATACAGTATCGGTTGCATGATACAGAAATTTAATTATTCTGTAAACCCCGAAAAATTCAGAGTATTCCCAGAGATAAGGGATAATGGGAAAATTGGCAAAGGAGAGGTCATATCTTCCGGAATAGAAGGCTTCGACGAGATGATTGCCAATAAACTGATATCAGGAAGCTCCATGCTTGTCGCAGGTGCGCCCGGCAGCGGGAAGTCAATCTTTGGATGGCAATTCATAAACAAAGGTCTTGAGAACGGGGAAAAATGTGTTATTCTTACTTTTTATGAAACAATTGATCAGATAATTGATAATGCTGCTTCCTTTGGATGGGATTTCACGAAATATATTGATTCAGGGGATTTGATTGTTGTAAGCGATGGTTTGCAGGACATCTGTTTTGCAAGGTATTCCAACATTATCAAGGATAATATTGAGCAATTCGATGTAAAACGTGTGATGATTGACGGGCTATCGAATCTTGAACTATCAATTCCAGATCCCATAAACCTCAGAAGCTCCCTTCATTCTCTCACAAATTATCTCAAAGCAAACGGTGTAACTTCACTTTTCACTACTGAGATGTCAGGTTCGGGATGGGAGAAAATAAATAGCCTCGAAGCATCTTTTATTATGGATATTTTGGTCATACTCAGGAATGCTGAAGAAGAAGGCACTTCAAAAAGGCTCCTTCAGGTAATGAAAGCACGGGGGATTCCCAGCGATCTTACATTGAAAGAGTATCAGATAGGCGAAAAAGGAATAACGTTAGAATAATCAGATATTCTGAATTTTCCTTTCAATCGCAGTTCCTTCTTCGGTGAGAGTATAGGAGCCATTGTTCTCAGAAAGAAGACCCTTCTCTTCAAGTTCGGAAACCATTTTTTCCACCGAAGGCTCTATCACATGCATGAATTTGGCAATCTGTTTTACATCCATCTCCCCTTTGGAACCCAAAAGTGTCAAAAGCTTCTGTCTGTTATTGTTTCCTGTAACAAAACCCATGAGTTCTTCTTCCATAAAATATCACCAATTATCGATATGAGCAGTATCCTATAAACCACTTGCTAAGGTTTTCTGATTAATAAAGAAATCTTCAGAAGGCTATTGCTTAGTATTTCCGATTACCAAAAATGGCTGAACCAATGCGCACCATCGTTGATCCTTCTTCGATGGCTATTCTGTAATCGCCTGACATTCCCATTGAGAGTTCCTGAATATCGATGTTGTCCCGTTTTTCCTTCTTAATCTCATCAAAAAGTGTTTTCATCTTCCTGAAATAGGATCGTGCTTCTTCAGGTGGTACAAATGGGGGTATACACATGAGACCTTTCACTTTAATATTTTTGAATGACGGAATTTCGGACACTACAGAACCTATTTCATCCAGATAAAAACCATATTTCTGCGGCTCTTCCCCTATATTTACCTGAAGAAATACTTCCTGAACCTTGCCAATAGCTTCGGCTTTAGTGTTAATGTCCTGTATAAGTTTCAGGGAATCAACTGACTGTATAACATCAAAAAGACGAACCGCCCTTTTAACCTTGTTAGACTGCAAATGACCAATAAGATGCCTTTCACAGGGAAGGATTTCAGCGCATTTGTCCTCAAATTCCTGAACCCTGTTCTCACCTATTATAGTAGCTCCGGCTCTGATGGATTGGTTAATCCTCTCAGGGTCGACTGTCTTGGTGACGCAGACGAGTTTTGTGTCCCCAATTTCCTTTAGGATTGCTTTTGTCTTTTCAGCGACTGTCATCGTGTTTCCAGAGATATTTTGTTGATAATAAGATGGGTTTTATGATCCAGATTTGAGGGGTTATGGAGCATGAATAGTGATTTGTATATAAAAAGGTTATTTGGATCTGGGCCTAAGATAACCAAAAAGAAATTCTTTCAGTGGGCGGTCTTTTTAGGTTCAACGTCAGACAAATATGTCATCGTTGCAATGCTAACATTTGAGCATAACGATTTTATTGTCATCGAGATAATCAAGACACTTGTACTCTTCGTTGGGTGCAAAATTAGTTAATGGCATGATTATAAATTAATTATATAAATCATCACGTGGGAGTTAATCGACTCAGGACACATGTGAGGATGATGCGTATGAGGAGAGTTTTTCTGTAGTGTAACTGCAAAGAAAAATAAAAGCACATACAACTATACCAATTAAAAGGTTAAAATATAGTGATGGTTATTTTTGTAGCATGGATTTGCAATCCCAATCTCCCTTAATTGAAATTCGCAATGTTTCCGTATCCAAACATGGAAAACTTATTCTTGATTCCCTGAATCTCCGGATTGAAATAGGAGAAAATGTTGCCATCATCGGTCCAAATGGCTCGGGAAAATCGTCTCTCATACGTTTGATTACAGGTGAATACCACCCTCTTTCTTCAAAGGCTGATTCTTCACTCAGGATTGCAGGTAGGGATAGATGGAACCTTTTTGAATTACGAAGCCTGTTGGGGATTGTATCGGATGATCTGGAAAATGAATACATGCGAAGTATTAAGGGAATTGATGTGGTCATCTCCGGCTTTTTCAGCAGTATCGGGCTTTACCAGAATCATGTTGTATTGCCGGAAATGAGGAAAAAGAGCTATGAAATACTGGATCTGCTTGACATCGGGCATCTCGCATTAAGGAATTTCACGGAACTTTCCGCAGGTGAAGCCCGCAGGCTCCTGATTGCCCGTGCACTTGTGCATGATCCGCAGGCTCTCGTGCTGGACGAACCAACAAATAGTCTTGATATGAAAGCAAAGCACAAATTCCGCATGACTCTTAAAAAAATAGCATCTAAGGGGAAAAACATCATCCTTGTAACCCACTCGCTGGAGGATCTTATTCCCGAGATAAATAGAGTAATTCTCCTTAAGGATGGAATGATTTTCTTTGATGGAACAAACAAAGAAGCACTTACTTCGGAAAAATTGTCAGAGGTTTTTGGCATTTCGATCAATGTTTCTTCAAGTGATGGCTATTTCCATGCATGGTGCTGATTATTGCTGTCAAGCAGCTTATGTTTGATCTGGTAATTAATTCTCCTGAGTCATATGAGTCGACAAAAGACCGTTCTGAAATTAAAAAAGCAAATACTGCTTAGATAGGTTTTTGTTCTTTAAGGTAGATTAAACTAATTAATAAATGTTTTAGATATGGTGGGGATATTAGTTGGCAAGAACAGAGATTATTATTTTGTTATTGATTGCAGTTGCACTAGTAATGGTTGGGATTATGAATCAGTTGCAGACTTCCAACGTTCCAGCCTACCAGCAATATGACTGGCAGGAGCCAGGATATATGTATCCGGAGAATTATGATCCTTATGTGGATTCAAACATTATTACAGAATTTGAATCCAATGGTGAGATGATCTATTACACGGGTTTTAATGAAAGAGGTCAGAAAATACCGATTACCGGAGGTCCTCACTGGCTATATGTTCATGGAGGAAGTTGCGTCAGTTGCCATGGAACCAATGGTAACGGTGGAGTTCCAATAATGATGGGGTACGTGATCCCTCCAGATATCAGATATGAAGTGTTAACTTCTGAAGATGAGCATGAAGATGAACATGAGGAGCATCCTCCATATACTGATGAAACAATTAAAAACGCTATAAGATATGGCGTAGATCCGGCGGGTGAACAACTGGATTATACAATGCCTAGATGGGATATGTCAGAACAGGATATGGACGATTTGATAGAATACTTGAAACAGCTATAATGCAGTGATCTAGCAGGCAAATACTGCAAAGTTTATCCCCTTAATAGTAGATGAAAGTAAGAGCAATGTGGAAATCCCTTTCCTCTGACTTCCACTACTATATTATTATTTTTATGAAAATATTAACAATGTTGTTTTGGCCATTAAAACACAAAGGGAATGGAATGAGTTTTGTTCCAGATTGGAAATTTGGAGCTCACATTAAATCTGTGATTTAATGGCATGTCAAGCCATTTTATTTTAACTTTATCGATACAGCTATGTCTGTAGCTGCAATTATCTTAAAAAAACTGCTTCAAATCATCAATATTAATAGAAATGTCAAAGTCCTTCAGCCGGAAAAATTTCTTGGCACGCATATCGTCATCTTCAAGACGAAGATCACTTTCCACAAACCCGGCTTTTTCAAGGCGTTTTAAGTGAAGATAGAGCACCTGGCGTGAAACATTCAGCTCTTTGGCAAGCTCATACACATACCATTCCCTTTCAGAAAGCATGCACAGAAGCTTAAGCCTAAGGGGATGGGAAATAGCTTCCCCTATCGATACTATCTGCTGCATTGTTTTTGTCATAGTGGTCAGTGTAATGGTCAGATGTCAGCTTGAATAAATATCAGATCTCTTCCAGCTTTTCCTTGATTTCCTCAACCGTCTTTTTAATTTCAGCAATATCCTTTTCCATTGCCACCAGCTTCTCATTGTTTTCCGTATTCATAAAACCGGATCGGCTGAGGAACGCAATGGCTATCCCCAAAATCAGCAAAATGAAAAGGATTTGCACAATATAATCCAAAACTCCAAATGTATTGTAATAGTGCATCATAGTTCTTTACAATATGTTTTTATTTTCATATTAATCTTTATCAATGCTTGTTTTGGTAAAGATACAGAGGTTTTATTCCAGTTTTTTCAGTATCTTATCCAGTGTTTCGCGATTGCTCTCTACCTGCCGTTCAATGCGTGAAAGGCGCTCATCCGGGCCATTATTGCTGCATGATCTGTTATTGAAGTACGAAGACACCGCCCAGATCAGGACAATCAATATTATCCAGTTAAATATCATGCCAAGGGCTCCAAAAATTCCGTATCCTCCATATCCTATTCCTCCATATCCCATCATGTTATCATTACCTCATCAAGAAAATATTACAGTATTTTAAGAAACTATAAAACTATAAACCATTACAGTTGGCAGATCCCTGTCATCAGAGGGGATAAATATTCCAAAGCAAATGACAGGGATCCACTGTTTTGTTCATTGTGTTTGTTAACGATAGATGCCGCCACCGCCGTAGCCCATCATTCTAGGACCATAGCCGTAACCATGCATCATGCCGTATCCCATTCCTCCGTATCCCTGTCCGTATCTAGCCGGGGCGTAATCATATGCCTGATATGTATGGGGGTTATCCGTCACTTCTCCTGTGAAAGCATCAATGTAGCTTTGTGTCACAACACCATCATCGTTTGTGTAATACACAACCCACCATCTACCCATCTGGTAAATGTTCTCTTCTATCACGTCAGGATTAATCTTATCCTTGGCTATATCATGGGCATCATCAACGCTTTCAACGTTCAAATCAGAATTGGTGGAATAGCCCTGGTTATATCCAGCTCCATATCCGGGGCATACTCCCCATCCGACTCCATAACCATATGCAGCCTGAACATCCTGGGTTTGCAACGTCAGGGCAACCATTCCGGCACCTGCCAGAAGAACCGCTCCTGCCAATAACAAATTTGCTGTTTTCTTCATTTCAATCACTTCGCTGTTTCTTCTTAGGTTGACTTGTGCATCATTATCTAGATATATGTAGCCTGCATGTTACACATGTATTTGAATGTATATATACCTTGTGCTGAAATAGTACACAACCAAATCACGGGATGCATGGTGCTGAACGAAAAGATAGCAAGATGTCGTTTTTGGTGTCAAGAATGCAAAAACATACCTATTAATGTATCATGCCAGCAACACAGATACCTATACTAATCGCATCGTAATCTGCTTTCATAAGCCCTGTTTAACACATTAAATGTTGAACAGATACCTAAAATATAGGTTTTCTGTAAAGATTAAAAAAGTCAGAAATCAAACAGTGTCTTCTGCGGCTTTTTCTGTGTCATTTTTTCTACTTTTGGAGCGGGTTCAGGATCGGGATCCGCGGCAAAACTCTCAAGGGAGCGAATAGACTGATTTACTTCCTTCTTTTCCTGAATAAAAGCATCGATGTCCTCTGCTTCCTTTTCACCCAGCCGTTTCAGGGATTCCTCATAAATCTTCTGGATTCTCTTGCCAACTTTCTTTCCCTTGAGATATGCTATCTCATCGGCATCAAGTTTGAGGATTGTTGCAACATCTACAGCACCCTCATCGTTTTCAACAATCCGACTATATAGTCTCATGGAATATCCCCGTGAATCCCTCATGGGCTCATGACAGTGACCTGAAATCTTTGCTGCAATGTTATCCCGCATGTCTCTTTTGGCACGCACTTGTCCCATTCTTCTCCAGAGAGAAGGGGGTTGCAGTTTTCTGAATCCCGAATGGGGATGCTTTTTTGATACGGCTACACCCCCGCTTAAAAGGAATGAAGCATATTTCCAGAGACCATAATTCTGTCGCAGTCTGACCCTGCCAAGATATCTATCGGCATGTGACAGGTTCCGGTATGCATTGGCAACATCCTCGTTCATGGTTTGGCCTTTATCAAGATACTGCATCGGGAGATTCTCATCCACCCACTGGATAAGGTCCTCGGGGGTTTCGTCAAGATCAAACGTAGCCTTATGGGCAGCAACCGGATCATTTTCATTGAATATTTTTGAGAGAACTTTGAAAATAGAATCCTTGGTGTCCCTTTCGGCGGTTGCAATGTCTTCAGGATGGATTTCAGTTTTTCCCGTGGCCACCGCTTGGAGATCCCTCAAAGCACTTCGCAGGTCTCCACCTGCCATTGATGCTATTTTTTCAAGGACGCCTGTACCGCACATGATCTTCTCTTCCTTGCAGATCTTCTTGAGTGCGAGAATAATGGAACGCTGCTGAAGCGAATTAAATTTGACTTCCTCGCAGAAGGTTCTGATTGATGGAGATATTCCATAGAGATCATTTGCGATAAGCACAATTGGCTGATCTGTTTTTTTTATAATATCAGCCATGGCACGTGTACCGCCCCTATCCGAAGAGCCATGCATATTGTCTGCTTCATCCAGTATTATAAGTCGCCTGTATTCACCGGTAAGTGTGGCCATTTGTGAAGCCGAACCTGCAACCCTCTCAAGAGCTGAGGCTGTTCTCTGGTCACTTGCGTTCATTTCGATGGTTTCCCAGCCGATTTGTGATGCAAGTGCAAGGGCTGCTGACGTTTTACCTACGCCGGGTGGTCCGTAAAGTATAACTGCCTTTTTCTCCGGTGTTCCTTGCTCCCATTCACAAGCCCATTTCCAGAGAAATTCCACAGCAGATTTGTTCCCAATTACATCCGCAAGGGTTTGCGGCCTGTACTTCTCTGCCCAATCCGTAGGTGCTGTCATCGTTAATCTCAGATACATAAAAGGGGAAAACTAATTAATGTTTGTGTTGTCTTCATTTTATTATTCTAAAGGTAATTCCAATGCAGGAAGGTACTGAAAAACTTCTGGATATTATACGTAACAAAGCACTCGCCACCAAAGCCCGTGTTGCGCTGGGAGTACGCAATCCAACTCCAAAATTAATCAGGAGTGCGGAAGACGCTATGAATAAGGGTTACGCTGAAGTCGTGCTCGTAGGTAATTCACGCGAAATATCCGAAATCGGCACATCCCTTGAAATTATTGATACGCTTGATCCGGAAACTTCGCTGGGAACCCTACTAGCATCAGGGGAATTTGATGCTGTTGTCAGGGGTACTGCCCGAGCATCCGGCACCCTTTCTCACCTGAAAAAAGTAATAGGTATTGAAAAACTGTATAGAGTAGCATTCCTGTTAACTGCAGATGGCACTCCTTTTTTCCTTGCTCCGGTGGGAATTGATGAAGGAAGTTCCATATCCGAAAAAATTGAACTCGTCAGGAGAAGTGTCGATTACATCCGCAGGTTTGAGGTAGAGCCTTCTGTTGGCGTGCTTTCTGGAGGCAGGATGGGAGATCTTGGAAGAGATCGGGAAGTTGACCGTACCCTCGCAGAAGGAGACTTTATTGCGAATAGGCTGCAGGAGATGGGTATCAAAGCCACACATTATACGATCCTCATAGAAGATGCTATTTCGGAATCCAATTTTATTCTTGCACCCAATGGGATTACAGGAAATTTGATGTTCCGCAGCCTTGTATTCTTAGGTGGCGGAGACGGTATAGGTGCTCCTGTACTGATGGATGATTATGTTTTTGTTGATACTTCAAGGGTAGGCGGACACTACACACTTGCCATTATGCTTGCCAGTGCTCTTGTAAAAAGCAGGGAAGAAGAGGTTTGAAAAATGGAGAATACAACTGCCACATGGCCTGTGGTGAGAGGGGATTGTGTTCCAGGAAATCCAGAATCCCGGATTGCAGTGGTGACCCTTGCAAGTCACATGGAACCCGATGTAAATGCAGCCATATGGGGAAGTTGCAAGACGGAGAATCTCGGGGCTGAGAAGATTGTTGCAAACGTGATTTCTAACTCCAATATCCGATACATTCTGCTTTGTGGATCTGAATCCCGCGGTCATCTTGCAGGACAAACGCTGCTTTCCCTTTACAAGAATGGCATTGATGAAAACGGTAGGATCATCGGTTCAGAGGGTGCCATTCCATTTATTGAGAATATTGATGAAGCCATGATAAAGAGGTTCCAGAGGCAGGTTACTTTCATCGAGAACATCGGGCTTTGCGATGGTGGTGAAATCAGCCGGATTATTGAGGAATACAAAAATAAGGGAGATCCCTTCCCTGAACCACCGATAATGTTCCAGCAGCCTTCCAGCAGGTGTCTCTTCTCCATGGATGAAGTCGATGCAGATGTTATTGTTGCGGAAAACGTCTTCATGGACACGTCATGTGGTCTGATATATGAGGTTGATTGAGGGAGATTTAAGAAATGTTCAGGTTCAAAAACAAGCAGGAAATTGCTAATATTGCAGGAGTGAAAATCGGGGGAAATCCCGGCGAACTTGCAACAGCCCTTGCAGGTACTATTTTTTATGAAGGACACAGCATTGTGGAGGATAAAAATGAGGGATTATTTAACCGCGTGAAAGCTGAGGATCTCATAAACACCCAGGCTTCTGCATCGGATGAAACCGGTAATCCTCACCTGGTTCATATTTTTGGCAATACTGCAACTGCCCTTACAAATTATGTGGATTTTGTTTCCGAAATTACCGATGCACCATTAATTATTGATTCACCGGATGCTGCTGCAAGGATGCAGGTGGCCGGTTATATGGAGGAAATCGGACTTGTGGACAGGGCTGTTTACAATTCAATTAATATGAGTATCACACCCAAGGAGCGCGATTTTCTTGCAGAGTCGGATATTGACAGTGCTATAATCCTTGGGTTTAATGCGGTTGATTCATCCTTTAAGGGGCGGATGGACATGCTTGAGAACGGCGGAGGGCTGCTTGACAAAGGATTACTTGAAATTGCAATTGAATGCGGAATCACCAATCGCCTGATAGATCCGGGGATTACTCCTATGGGCAACGGTTCAGGGATTAGCCTGAGGATTAGCCTTGCTGTTAAGGCAAAGTGGGGTCTTCCGGTGGGTTCGGGAATCCATAATGCACCATCCTCATGGAAATGGATTAAGGAAAAAAGGAAGGTTGATCCGCTTGCCTACAGGATGTGCGATGTGGGTTCTGCGGTTCTCCAGCAGGCGGCAGGCGGGAATTTTGTGCTTTACGGTCCGATTGAGAATGCGTCACTTGTGTTTCCCCTATGTGCGATGGCGGATATCATACTAACCGAGTCTGCACCTTTTGAGAATCTTACTTCTTCCCCCGACCATCCGTTCCACAAGCTTATCTAAGTAAAGGAATGGATATTTTAACATAAGCTTCATAAGATCGTTACTTTTATATTCTGATTAGCAGGGAACAAAAATGAAAGAGCTTACCATTTATGTTTCCGATGAATTGTATGGAAAGGCTGTTATTGGTTCCCCTGTCCAAATAAGTACATTGTTTCCCTTGAAAAGGCGGTGATTGATGCATCTGGCGCTCTGGTTGCAAGGAGCTTCAGGGAGGATTCAATATTACTTCTGGTCTGCATCAGGGACTCACGTCAATACCACAAATTCTTCAGGACAGGCAATTTTCACATATACAGGAACTGCAAGGGGGTTAAGATGCCATCATTGTAGATGAACTCTCAGTTCCGGGAGTAGCTATTTTGGATATCATACTGGAATCTCCGGCCACTAAAACATGGACCGAATATAAAATCCCTCAGTTCCCGACCATTGAACTCCCGGTAGCTGCAATATTTGGTTTGACATTCCTGTTCATGTACAGGAGAAATAAAAATTAAAATGAGGACTTAAACAGTTGGTAAAATGGGCATTTGATTCTTTTATCTGTTTTTAATTGAAAATGCTGTTTCCACCATGATATAAGAGAAGCTTCACTATTTGTTTTTGTAGAGGTTGATAGTCAATGATTAAGGAGATCATTTATAAATCGCCTTTAAAAATTCCTTCATTTATTATTACAAAAGCAAACCTTGGTAAAAGGAGCACTGACATAATATTTCTTTCATAGATTTCAATTGGATATCCCAATTTAAAAGGAAAACCTTAAATTGATTGATTCTTCTTGATTTAAGAAGTATTTAATTAACTAAAGGAGGCTTCATGACGAATAACTTTTTAAAAATTACTATGTTGGCACTTGTAATATTTGCAATTGCAGCTTCTGGTTGTACTGGAGATCAGACTGGAGATACCATAGAGGAAACAGAAGAAATACCACTTTATTATGTTGGAACTGAACCAACATTTCCCCCATTTGAGTATACCGATGAAACCGGTGAAATAATTGGATTTGATATTGATCTTATCAAGGCAATTGCCGCAGATCAGGGATTTGAGGTCGAAATACAGCCCATAGGTTTTGATGCATTGATCCCGGCTCTTCAGGGAGGCAATATAGACATAGCAGCATCAGGCATGACCATTACAGAGGAGCGCGAAAAAGAAGTTGATTTCAGTGCACCTTATATAAATGCGGGGCTTGCTCTTGCAGTCGCTGCAGATAATGACGAAATCCTCGGAGTAGATGATTTGCAGGGTAAAATCGCCGCTGTTCAGGTAGGTACAACCGGTTCCATGAAAGCACATGAATTGCTTGATGCCGGCATTCTTTCCGAAGTAAAAGAATTCTCAACTGTAGATGTAGTGATGATGGAATTGATTAGTGGAGGAGCAGACGTCGTTATCAATGATCTGCCAGTAACCGAGGCATATATAAAGCAACAGCCCGGTAAAATTAAAATTGTTGATGATAAATTAACAAGTGAATCCTATGGCTTTGCCGTAAAAGAGGGCAATAAGGAATTGCTTGACATGATCAACACTGGATTGCAAAATGTCATTGCAGACGGAACTTATGATGAACTGCTAGCAAAATACTTTGGCTAAATAAACCAAGCACATGGAATTAAAGAGCATTGACAAATGCTCTTATATTTTTTAATCAGGTGTTGTTGTGGATATACTCCAATCTTACTTTAATCACATAATTACAGTCATGCCCAGTTTGCTTCAAGGGGCAATAATAACTATTGAAGTAACCAGTTTATCCGTTTTTTTCGGAACAATTATAGGAATATTTATGGCATTAGGGAAGATGTCTTCCCGGAAAATCCTTAGGTTGCCAAGTATTATATATATTGATTTTATCCGTGGAACCCCACTCTTGGTGCAAATCCTGCTTTTCTACTATGGAATACCTGGTCTGATAAGCAATGTTACGGGTGAAGCGTTCAGAATAGATCCCATTCTTGCGGGAGTAATTGTTTGCAGTATCAATAGTGGTGCCTATGTCGCTGAAATTGTCAGGGCTGGAATCAAGGACTCCTCTCTCCTTGCAGTGATCGGCGTTCCTGAGCTCCTCAAAAGCGGGCAATTATATGTTGCAACGACGTTTGCTTCTTTTCCGGTGTATATTGGAGTTGCACTTGTGTATCTTGTAATGACCCTTACGATATCGCGTATGATTAACTGGCTGGAAAGGAGGTGGGGCATAGTTGATAAAAGTAAATGATTTACACAAGTACTTTGGAAAAAATGAAGTTCTCAAGGGAATTTCTACATATATTGAGAAAAGTGAAGTTGTCTGTGTAATTGGCCCTTCGGGTTCAGGTAAGAGTACTTTTTTAAGGTGTCTGAATCTCCTAGAAACGCCAACTTCAGGAAAGATTTGGATTGATGGAGAAGAAATTACTGATCCATCCACTGATATTAACAAAATACGCGAAGAAGTCGGAATGGTATTTCAGAGGTTTAATCTATTCCCCCACATGAATGTTCTCAAAAATATTGCTCTTGCCCCTGTTATTGTAAGAGGTTTGAGTGAAGAGGAAGCAAACCAAAGATCTATGGACTTGCTGAAAAAGGTGGGGCTTGAGGAAAAGGCAGGAGAGTTCCCCGACTCGCTTTCCGGAGGACAGCAACAACGGGTTGCAATTGCCAGAGCGCTTGCAATGCAACCAAAAATTATGCTCTTTGATGAACCCACTTCTGCACTTGACCCGGAAATGGTCGGTGAAGTCCTTGCAGTCATGAAATCACTCGCAAAGGAGGGTATGACTATGATTGTTGTTACTCATGAAATGGGTTTTGCCCGTGAAGTCGGTGACAGGGTTTTATTTATGGATGATGGTGTAATTGTTGAAGAGGGCAGACCCGAAGATGTCTTTGGTAATACAAAGCATGAGCGTACAAAAGTTTTCTTGAGCAAGGTACTCTGAGATGTCATATTTCTAAATACAATAATTCTTAGTTATGATCTAGTCGATCAAACCGGATCCAACTAAACATGAATAGAAATAATACCTTTCTTGAAAGGAGGGTTGAAATCAAGAGTATCTTGACTTATCAGCTCTTGGGATTAATTCAATTGATAACGTTTAATTCAACAAGGAGTTAAAAATCAGAGCATTATGCTAGCTAAAAAAGTTCTATAATGCCAACCATTAACAATCCAAACAAACCTCCGATAACCACCATCAGGGACTCAGTCCCTGATAGCGCCTTTGTTTGCTGAACTTACGCTCTGCCTGTAACGTGCAAGATAGCCCTTGACCGGTTTGACAAGAGGCTTGAAATTTGCACTTCTTTTTTCAATTTCATCTTCCGGGACTGCAAGATCCAGTCTTCTTCCAGGGATGTCAATCTCGATTATGTCGCCTTCCTGGACCAGTCCTATTGGACCGCCTTCGATGGCTTCCGGGGAAATATGGCCGATGCATGGTCCGCGTGTACCGCCTGAGAACCTTCCGTCGGTCACAAGCGCAACTGAATCCGCAAGCCCCATACCTGCAATTGCCGAGGTTGGCGATAGCATCTCCCGCATTCCGGGTCCCCCTTTTGGCCCTTCATACCGAATGACGACTACGTCACCTGGTTTAATTTTTTCTGCAAGGATAGCTTCCATTGCATCTTCCTCACTTTCGAAAACCCTTGCAGGCCCGCTATGCCTGAGCATCTTTGGGTCTACTGCAGACTGTTTGATAACCGCTCCATCAGGTGCAAGGCTGCCCTTGAGTACTGCAATCCCACCTTCATTATGCAGCGGGTTTTCAAGAGTTGCAATAATGCGCTTGTTAGTCTCCGGGTTAATGATCACGAATTCATCAAGATTTTCACCAATGGTTTTTCCGGTAACTGACTTCTCGTCAAGGTTAAGTCTGGATTTGAGACGCTGCATGATGGCCTGCACCCCTCCCGCGCGGTCGAAGTCCAGCATGTGGTTTTCACCCCCGGGTCGCAGGTTTATGAGGTGAGGAGTAGTCCTGCTGAGCCTGTCGAAGGTTTCAAGCGAGAGTTCAATATCGAAAGCGTGTGCAATTGCTGGAAGGTGAAGGGTTGTGTTGGTGCTTCCGCCCACCGCCATGTCAACCATGATGGCATTCTCAAAAGACCTGGAAGTTACAATATCGCGGGCGGTTGTACCTTCCCTGACAAGTCCAACTATACGCTCACCTGACATTTTTGAAATATGGATTTTCTTTGCATCCACCGCATGTGCCGTAGCACATCCCGGCAGGCTCAGCCCGAGAGCTTCACTCATGCAGGCCATGGTATTGGCAGTAAACATACCGGCACATGATCCGGCCCCTGCACAGGACACATCCTCAAGCATCTTGAGATATTCAGCCGATGCTTTACCTGTCCTTTTTTCCCCGACCCCCTCAAAAACTGATACCAAGTCCCTAGGCTGGTCATCTGCATATCCGGGAAGCATGGGTCCTCCGGTAACAACGATGGTGGGGAGATCCAGCCTTCCGGCGGCCATGAGGTGACCGGGAGTAATCTTATCACAGGCGGTTATCATTACCATCCCGTCAAGCTGGTGACCTTCGATCATAAGTTCGATAGAATCTTCAATGGCTTCACGGCTTGGAAGAGAATACTTCATTCCCGCATGTCCCATTGCAATACCGTCACAGATTCCTATTGTATTAAATTCAAATGGAACACCTCCGGCATTACGGATGCCGTCCTTGACCGCGCGTGCTATTTTGTCAAGATGGATATGTCCGGGCACAATTTCCGTCCAGGAGTTTACGACAGCTATGAACGGCTTGTCCATTTCAGAGTCTGTAACACCTGTAGCTTTAAGGAGAGACCTATTGGGAGCTCTCTCATCACCTTTTTTGATCATGTCGCTTCTCATTTGCAGCCCTCACGTGTCTATGAGCTATGACAGTATAATTAATATAAGTATGCTTTCTTATGTCAACCAATATCAAGGACAGGATTTTCACCATGAGATCAGTCATAATTGATGGATACGTTGACGAACCAGCCTGCTTTGGAGTTCCTCCATACATTTCTCCTTACATCCGTTATATCGCAGGAGCACTTGTAGAATCCGGCCAAAAAACCAATGACATATTATATTTCACAATCGACCAGCTTCGTATACCCGGCTCTTCGGATTTTTCTGTAATCAAAGAAGCCGATCTTGTAATTATCCTGTCCGGCGTCACGGTTCCCGGCAAATATCTCCGCTCAACACCAATCACTCCTTCCGAAATTGATTATCTTTGCAAAAACTCAAAAGGTATCAAAATAATCGGAGGACCTATAAAACTGGGTTACAGTAAGGAAGGTGGGCAGAAAGCCACATATCTCACATTTCCGGATGATAGCTATCTGGCTTCCGGGGACATTGAAGCTTTTATCAAAGACCTCTTTGACGAATCTGGAAAACTTGTCGATCCCGCTTCAATTGATTCACGCCTTAGAACAAACGATGAAATAGCCAGATGGTCGCAAAAAGGTGCCTTCATAATTGAAAAACATCCAGATTACCCAAATGTCATGTGTGAGATAGAAACCTACAGGGGGTGTGGGAGGAATGTGCACTGTTCTTTCTGTACCGAAGCCTCTTATGGCTATTCGGATTACAGGAAAATCGAAGATGTAATCTCCGAAGTTGCGCAGCTTTATCATTTTGGTGCAAGATTTTTCAGGATTGGCAGGCAACCAGATATATTCTCGTACCAGTCAAAAGATATTGGGGAATCGGTCAGGCAGCCGGATGCCGAAGCACTGGAATCACTCTACAGTGGTATAAGGGCTGTTGCGCCTGAACTTAAGGTGCTGCACATGGATAATGCCAATCCTCTTACAATTGCCACATTTCCCAATGAGTGCAGGGAAATCATGAAAACCATTGTGAAATATCACACCAGCGGTGATGTTGCAGCCATGGGAATGGAGAGTGCCGATCCGACGGTTATCAAAGCTAACAATTTGAAAGCATATCCCAAACAGGTTTTCGAAGCCATTAAGCTGATGAATGAAATTGGGGCTAAAAGGGGTACTTCCGGTTTACCGGAACTTCTGCCAGGTCTTAATTTCGTTCACGGACTTCCCGGCGAGAGCAAGAAGACGTTCCAACTGAATTTTGATTTTTTAAAAAATGTGCTGAACAGCGGTCTCTTGCTGCGAAGGATCAATATCAGGCAGGTGATGAGTTTCCCATCAACACCACTGGAAAATATGGAACTCCCATTATATCCGAAACAGTTCTCAAAATACAGGGATAAAGTTCGCAAAGAAATTGATCTCCCGATGCTCAGGAAAGTTATACCGAAGGGGATTGTGCTCAAAGACGTCCTGTGCGAGGTTGTGAATAAAGGAAAGAGTGGTTTCTGGACATCAGGACGACAGATGGGAACTTATCCTATATTAGTACAGATTCCTGAAAAACTACCACTCTGGCAATATAGAGATGTAATAGTTACAGGGCACGGTTTCCGTTCAATAACAGGAGTTCCGTATCCTCTTGATATCAACACCGCATCCGGTAGGTTGATGAAAGAAGCTGGACTTCCAGCCCCGGAAGTAGCTGCAATACTCAGGATGCGACCGTTCAAAAATAAGGATGATGTTTTAATGAAAGTACCCGGAATTTCAGGTTACTCATCTCTCATATCCGTGGATTAATCAGGCAAATCACCAAACGTTATCTCTAACCTGTTATAAGTATTTGCAGTTAATTTCTGATTAAAATTTCCTTTGCTTCATTACGACATTCTTAAATATGGATTCTCGTTGCAATTGGCACTTTACTGGTAGTATATATTTTGAGAAGGCGTTTCTGAAAGGGAGAACAACCCCTTTCAAAATATTCTGATTAATTGTTATCTCAATTATTCATAATCCGGGTTAAGGAGAGTTTTCTTTACTCGGGTTCCACTTTTAATCGTAAGTTCCGGCCAGATCTTCACATCGGAGTGAACCGTAACTTCATTTCCGATATTAACACGTGGACCGATTACGGTGCCGTTTTCCAGACTGCAGTCCTGTCCAACAACTGTATTGTTGTCTATCACGGATCCGGAAACATTGCAGTTTTTCCCGATGATAACATCGCTATATATGTAGGATGACAGTATCCTGCAACCATCCATTATAACACAATTGGAATCGATTGTAGTATAGGGTCCAATCAAGACATTGTCTCCAATGGTAGTATTCTCCCCGAGAATCACGGGACCAACCACGGTACTGTTAGAACCTATCACAACATTGTTGCTAATCTTAAGCGGGCCGACAATACGTGCATTTTTGGCATTGAAATGCCCTTCGATAGAAGTGCCTGGCATGGTTTCAAGCATCCAGCGCTGTGCCTGCCTGTAAGCCTGTGGGTTACCAACATCGGTCCAGTGTCCTCTTACCAGAAGACCATTAATTGTAATGTCTTCTTCGAGGAATTTGGGGAACAGATCCTTTGCAAAGTCAAACTGTTTACCTTGAGGAATCCAGTCAAAAATTTCAGGCTGGCACATATATATGCCCGTACTGGCAAGGTTGCTGAATATTTCGCCCGGCCCGGGTTTTTCAAGAAATCTTCGGATCCGGTTACAGACATCCATGTCTGCAATACCAAATTCCCTCGGATCGTCAATAGAAAGCAATCCTATAGTAACCATCGCATTATTGTTTTCGTGGAAGCGATACATATTCCGGAGCTCCAAATCCATTACATGATCTCCAGCAACTACAAGAAACGGTTCTTCTGCGAGATACTCTTCGGCGTTTTTCACACTACCGGCAGTCCCAAGCTTTTCTTCCTCATAAACGTAATCAATGTGTACCCCAAAAATAGTGCCATCGCCTAGCCGCTCTTCAATTTTCTCGGCCATGTACCCCAATGTGATTACGATCTCGCTAAACCCTTCCTTTGAAAGGTGTTCTATAAGGTGTACAAGGGATGGCTTATTAATAATAGGAATATTTGGTTTTGGTCGGTCAAAAGTTAAGGGCCTGAGGCGTGTTCCCTCCCCTCCGCACATTATACAGGCTTTCATATTTTTAGTGATGTCCGTACTCCTTAAAAATAATACCGATCATGTTACTTAAAGGAGAACAATATCGTTTTTGTTTTCTACCACAAGTTCTTTTTCCCCTTTATATTCATCCAGTCTCCCTGTAATTTTTAGCATATCTCCTTCAAAGACCAGATTATTGATCTCCCCGGCTCCCTCTTTTCCGGGGATAAAGACTTTGATTAACCATGAATCATAGTCGATTGTCAAAATAAGATGCTCTCCGGTTCTTGTAAGTGTTTTGTCATAAACAATACCTTCAATGGTTACTATCTCGCCAATTTCCGTATTTTCAGAGAGGGGCTGGTGGATTTTCCCATTAATATTATTTGGAAAAATTGTTACATAGGCAACTGCAAGGGAGAGTACCGCCATAAGGAGCAGGATTACAACTATCTTTTCTTCCTTTTCCAGAAAACCACCTCTGCAAAAAATCAATACTAAAAACATCCAAGTTAATTTTAGATACATACGATATTTTAATACCATTTTATAAAACACTTGCGTGCAATTGGGATAATAAAAACAAAAAAGAAAAAATAAGTGTTCATGCAGGTGCATCCAGTCCTGTCAAATACCGAGATTTTCGAATATTCATGGTGTGTCATAAACACTATTATAGAGCAAGAAGAAACGATATTTCAGATCCCGTGTATGAAGGACCCTGTTTTCATGCGGAATGTGTTATTAGAACAAATAAGTACTTTAATCCAAAAAGACAATAAATCCTAATGGGGATCGCGAGTGGAAAAAATAAGGAAGAGGGGCGGAAGGATTGTCAATTTTGATCCTGAAAAGGTTGCCAAAGCCATACATCAGGCAATTCTGGCAGTCGGCGAGCTGGATGGAAAACTTGCCGGAACAATCGCGGATCAGGTAGTGCAGCGGATTGAAGATAAATTCGGGGACAATACACCCGATGCTGAGGATGTACAGAACATTGTTGAAGAAGTCCTTATTTTGAACGGTCATGCAAAAGTTGCCAAGGCATATATCCTGTACCAACAGAAAAAAACCGAGGAAAGGGATGCCAAGAAACTTCTTGGAGTTGAAACGGACGAGTTGAAACTCTCGCTCAATGCCATAAGGGTACTGGAAAGAAGGTACTTGCTCAAAGACGAATCTGGAAGGATTGCGGAGACCCCTGCTGCAATGTTCAGAAGGGTGGCACGGGCAATAGCCTTAGTTGATGAGATATATGGAGGGGATGTGAAGCAAACCGAAAAAAACTTCTACGAGATGATGACAAAACTGGAATTTTTGCCCAATTCACCCACAATTATGAATGCCGGCACAAAAATAGGACAATTAAGTGCATGTTTTGTTCTGCCTGTTGAAGATACTCTGAAGGATATTTTCGAAACTCTTAAAAATATGAGCATTATACACCAATCAGGAGGAGGGACCGGGTTCTCTTTTTCGCGATTACGCCCAAAGGGTGATATAGTGCAGTCTACCAAAGGCGTGGCATCCGGTCCTCTGTCTTTCATGACTATTTTTGATCAGGCAACCGAAGTTATAAAACAGGGAGGCAGGAGAAGGGGCGCAAATATGGGCATCCTGAGGGTTGACCACCCAGACATAATCGAGTTTATAACATCCAAGGAGAAGGAAGGCTTCCTCAAAAATTTCAACATTTCTGTGGGCGTAACTGACGAGTTCATGAAAGCGGTAGAGGAGGACCGGGAATACGAACTTATCAATCCCCGAACCGGAGAAATAACGCAGAAACTTAGGGCAAAAGATGTATTCGACCTTATAATCACCATGGTCTGGCGAACCGGAGATCCGGGTATGTTATTCCTGGATGAGATCAACAGGAAACATCCACTGTCCCATATCGGAACCATTGAAAGTACAAATCCGTGTGGGGAAATTCCCTTGCTGCCTTATGAATCCTGTAACCTCGGTTCTATCAACCTGTCAGCAATGGTTGATGATGGCGGGATTGACTGGGACAAACTCAGAAAAACAGTTCGCAAAGGTGTGCATTTCCTTGACAACGTCATAGATGCCAACAGGTATCCGCTGGAAGAGGTCGATACTATCACAAAGCAGAACCGCAAAATCGGACTTGGCGTCATGGGTTTTGCAGAGATGCTTGCAAAACTCTCAATTCCCTATGATTCCGAAGAAGCCATAGGAATTGCGAAGCAGAGTATGAAATTCATCCGTGAGGAATCCGTAAAAAAATCGGTGGAACTTGGAGCAGAAAGGGGAAGTTTCCCGAACTTTGGGGAAAGCGATCTTGCCAAGGAGCACAAGACCATGCGGAATGCCACCCTGAACACCGTTGCGCCCACGGGGACCCTAAGCATCATCGCTGGAACAAGTTCCGGTATAGAACCCATTTTTGCCATCTCCTTTGTGCGAAATGTCATGGGTACCCAGCTACTGGAAGTTAATCCCGTGTTTGAGGAGATTGCCAAGAAGAGGGGATTCTACAACACCGATCTCATGATTAAGATTTCCAGATCCGGCTCCATCCAGGAACTCCCGGAAATCCCTGAAGATGTAAAACGGGTATTTGTCACAGCCCTTGACATCGCCCCGGAGTGGCATGTGAGGATGCAGGCAGCTTTCCAGGAATATGTGGACAATGCCGTTGCCAAGACCGTCAACCTCCCGGCAGATGCCACTCTTGACGATGTGAGGAAGATCTATATGCTAGCCTACAAGCTGAAATGCAAGGGAATCACTGTCTACCGTTACGGTAGCAAGGATGAACAGGTGCTGGTTCTCGGCGGGCTGACCGGAATAAAGCCGAAAAGTGTCGTGGCTGAATCGGAGTTTTCAGGGGATTGTTTAAGAGGAGAGTGTGAGGGGTAAAACTGCGGCACATGCACCATGCAGATCCAAAAAAGCCCATTTAAATCAAGAAGGTGCAAAACCAAAATATACCATTCATTCTGAACGGAAGTTGGATATCTTCTCTTAAGATCGATAAAGAGATCTTCCCAGAACATTGTTCAAACAATTGGTGTATTTTTACCATACGCCATAATAAAAATTGATTAAAATATAAAAATCGTATGAAACAAGTAAAACTTAAATGATGTCGCACAATCTTGACAGTCGCGTCAAAGTTATGCTTATTGTTTATACAAGGATACCTACAGAGCTCAATTACTTCAGTTAGTACTCAAAAATAAAAAGGGAGAAATCAGTTATGCTCCTCTCCCTTTTTAACTTCAAAGGTAAGCCCACGATCCTTTGCATCGACGACAACGGTATCCGATTCCATGACCTCTCCACTGATAATGAGCTTCGCAATTGCAGTTTCCAGCTCGTTCTGGATGACCCTCTTAAGCGGTCTTGCACCATAGGTCTCGCTGTAACCTGTATCAGCGAGGTATTTCTTGGCAGAGGGAGTGATCTCCAACCCAAACCTGCGTTCTTTCAGCCTCTGGATCAGGTCATTGACTTTGATGTCTACTATGTTGATCAGTTGCTCCTTTGTCAGTGGACGGAATATTGCGATCTCGTCAATACGGTTGAGAAACTCGGGACGGAAATACTTACTTAGTTCGTTCAGAGCGATTTCTTGCATCTTGGCATAGTCTTCCACTTTTTCCTCTTTGTCTTGAGTTAACAGGTATTCCACTAATATGTTGGAAGTCATGATGACAATTGTATTCTTGAAATCCACAGTTCTTCCCTTTGAATCGGTTAGACGACCGTCATCCAGCATCTGCAGCATGATATTGAATACATCATGGTGTGC
This sequence comes from Methanohalophilus sp., assembly GCF_030156785.1. GTDB lineage: Archaea > Halobacteriota > Methanosarcinia > Methanosarcinales > Methanosarcinaceae > Methanohalophilus. The sequence continues at coordinate 135,367 of NZ_JASGLW010000002.1, read as the reverse complement.
CTTTTCAATTTCATCAAACAACACAACGGAATATGGATGCCTTCTTACAGCTTCGGTAAGCTGACCTCCCTCTTCATGACCTACATAACCCGGAGGTGCTCCTATCAATCTTGCAACGGTGTGTTTCTCCATGTACTCTGACATATCGATACGTATCATGTTATCCTCGCTGTCAAAGAGCTCCGCAGCAAGGGCTTTTGCAAGCTCGGTCTTACCCACACCAGTAGGACCAAGGAAAATAAAGCTTCCAATCGGTCTGCGTGGATCCTTAATGCCTGCATGTGCACGAATCACTGCATCCGCAACTGCCTTCACAGCCTCATCCTGTCCAATAACCCTGCGGTGCAGCCTCTCTTCTAGATGAATGAGTTTTTCCTTTTCGTTTTCCATTAGTTTGGTGATTGGGATTTTCGTCCACTCGCTAACAACCTTGGCGACATCTTCCTCGTTAACCTCTTCCTTGAGGAGCATACTTGATTGTCTTTCCTTCAGCTTTGCCTCCTCTTCTGCATATTCATGTTGAAGGGGCACAAGTTCTCCGTATTTCAGGCGGGACGCGAGCTCAAAATCACCTTCATTCTCGGCAAGCTCGAGTTTGGTTTTCGTTTCATCAATCTTCTCCTTTAGAGCGTTTAGGCGTGCAATGATCTGTTTTTCATTTTCCCAGCGGGTACGCATTGCATCGGATTCAGCTCTGATTTCTGCAATTTCCTTCTCAAGGTTTTGCAGCCGTTCCTTTGATGCAGCGTCCTTTTCCGCCTTCAGAGCTTCCTTCTCAATTTCAAGCTGGAGAAGTTTTCTGTCTGCTTCATCGAGTTCAGCAGGTTTACTGTCAATGGCCGTCTTGACCTTGGCTGCAGCTTCGTCCAGCAGGTCAATAGCTTTATCCGGTAGGAAACGATCGGTAATATAACGGTCACTCAATACAGCTGCTGCCACGATTGCACTGTCTTTCAGGCGTACCCCATGATGGACTTCATACTTTTCCTTAAGCCCTCTGAGGATGGAGATAGTGGCTTCCACATCCGGTGGTTCGACTATCACAGGCATGAACCTACGCTCAAGGGCAGCGTCTTTTTCAATATACTTGCGATATTCATCAAGGGTTGTAGCACCTATACAGTGCAATTCTCCGCGTGCGAGCATGGGTTTGAGCAGGTTACCTGCGTCCATTGCACCTTCAGTTGCACCTGCACCCACAATTGTGTGCAGCTCATCTATGAACAGGATAATCTGGCCATCGGAGTCGGCTACTTCTTTAAGAACAGCTTTCAACCTTTCCTCAAATTCCCCACGGAATTTGGCTCCTGCAATAAGTGCACCCATATCAAGGGCTACAATTCTCTTGTTTTTCATTGCATCAGGAACGTCTTTCTTTGCAATACGTTGTGCAAGTCCCTCAACAATTGCGGTTTTACCTACACCCGGATCTCCGATAAGAACCGGGTTGTTTTTCCTGCGCCTAGACAGAATTTCAATAGTACGGCGGATCTCGTGATCCCTGCCTATAACCGGATCAAGCTTGCCTTGTGAAGCAAGTTCGGTAAAGTCGATTCCATATTTTTCCAGCGGTTTGTATGTATCTTCGGGATTTTCGGAAGTCACGCGGCGATTTCCCCTTACATCTTTGATAGCTTCAAGAAGTGCTTTTTCATTCACCCCTGCTTCTTCAAGCAGGCGCTTGCTTACGCCGTCTTTCTCTTTAACAAGCGCAAGCAAGATATGTTCAACACTGACGAACTCATCCTTCATCTTCTTAGCCAGGGAAGTGGCATTGTCAAGCACCCGGATTACACGCTGAGTAAAATATACATTCTCGCTGCCCGGCCCTGAAACCTGCGGTAATTGTGATATGTGATCTTCCAGTTTGTCCTGCAACTCGTGAGGCTGGGCACCCACCTTTTCCAGCAACGAAGGAACCAATCCCCCCCTCTGTTCCAGTAATGCAAGGAAAAGATGCTCCGAATCTATCTGCTGATTGTAATATCTTGCAGCAATTGTTCTTGAAGCCTGAATTGCTTCCTGTGCTTTTTGTGTGAATTGGTTAATATCCATTATACCACTCCCTTTTAAAATAGTCCTAAGCCTTTATCTGTTTTTTTATTGATCTGTATTTTTATAATTCTCCTACAATGGAGATTGCGGATATAAAATTCCCAAATTTAACGATGGATGCCTGCTATAGAAGCAGGCATCCTCAAAACTGCCTTAAAGGATTATAGCAGCAGTCTTTTCGTCCTTCTCTTCATCAAATTCCGTTACAATGGCCTCGGTGGTAAGAACCATTCCTGCAATGGATGCTGCGTTTTGCAGCCCGCTTCTTACCACCTTTGTTGGGTCAATAACCCCAGCTTCAAAGAGATTCTCAAAGGTGTCGGTCTTGGCATTGTAACCATATTCAGGATCTTCTGCGCGGATACGGGCAACAATCTCAGCGCCTTCCCTACCTGCATTGTGTGCTATCTGCCTTATGGGTGCTTCAAGGGCCTTCCTGACAATTCCGACACCAATCATCTGATCGGAATCTAAGTCAAGTTCATCAAGAACCTTTGCGGAGTGGAACAGACTTATTCCGCCACCTGCAACAACACCTTCTTCAACAGCTGCCTTTGTTGCATTGAGAGCATCGTCGATCCGCATTTTCTTCTCTTCAAGTTCGGTCTCGGTTGCAGCACCTACTTTGATGACTGCAACTCCGCCTCCCAGTTTTGCAAGCCTCTTCTTAAGCTCCTTTTTCTTGTACTCGGAATCAGAGATGTTGATCTGAGATTCAATCGTTTTCATACGCTGCTCAATGGCGGCTTTTTCACCTTTGCCTTCGACAATAGTGGTCTTTTGCTTGTCAACAGTAACCTTGCGTGCACTTCCAAGCATAGCGTCAGTTACATCTTCAAGTTTCATTCCCTTTGCGTCACTTATTACAGTAGCACCAGTGAGAACCGCAATATCCTCAAGCATTTCCTTGCGGTCATCGCCAAATCCAGGAGCTTTCACTGCACAGACCTTTATTGAACCGCGAATGATGTTCAATATAAGAGCTGCCTGCGCATCACCTTCTACATCATCTGCGATAATAACAAGTCCTCTTCCATCGCGTGCCACTTTTTCCAGAATTGGTACGATCTGGTTCACGCTACTGATTTTCTTATCGGTAAGCAAGATGTAGGGATTTTCAAGTTCACAGACCATCTTTTCATGATCTGTTGCCATGTAAGGAGAGACATATCCCCTGTCAAACTGCATACCTTCAACTACTTCCAGAGTTGTGTCAATTGTTTTTGAGTCGTCAACCGTAATTACACCATTGTAACCGACTTTCTCCATGGCATTGGCAATAAGTTTCCCGATCTCTTCGTCATTGTTAGCGGAAACGGTGGCAACCTGCTCGATCTTCTCTCTATCTTTAACTTCCTTGCTCAGAGATTTCAGATGCTCGACGATCTTACCGGTTGCAATTTCGATACCCTTCTTTACTTCTATAGGGTTTGAACCGGCAGTAATGTTACGCATACCTTCTCTGATCATTGATTGTGCAAGTACAGTAGCCGTAGTGGTACCGTCACCGGTATTATCCTGTGTTTTGGAAGCAACTTCCCTTACTAATTTTGCACCCATGTTCTCGAACTTATTCTTCAGTTCAATTTCTTTTGCAATAGTTACTCCATCATTAGTTACTATAGGGTTGGATGACTTATCAAGTACCACATTCCTACCCTTTGGTCCTAACGTCACCTTTACAGTATTAGCTACCTTGTCAATCCCTTCAAGAAGCGATTGTCTTGCATTTTCATCAAACATTATCTGCTTGGTACTCATGGAAACTCACCCCTTAATCCTCAATTTTTGCAAGAATATCTTTAAAATCTACGAAAATGTGTTTCTCCCCATCGATGTCAAATTCATCAGACCGGAATCCTCCATAGATTACATGGTCACCTTCTTTTAATGGAAGCTCTTTTCCATCTTCAAAAGTACCGACAGCAATTACAGTCCCTTCTTTTCTCTCTTTCTGTGCACTCTCGGGGATGTAGATGCCTCCCGGAGTAATTTCCTCTTCTTTAATCGGTTTTATTAAAACACGTTCCCCAATCGGTTTTATGCTCATGTCATACCTCCTATATCGGAGCATTGAAATTGTAGTTTTTCAAACACAAATAGTATTTATTCTATTTAAAACTTATGTGTTGTATTCATTTGATATGCATAAAATAGATATCATATCTATTTTTAACAGACGGATTTATATATAATTACTACATATTTTGGAACTATGTCCAGACAGATAATCCTTGTAGATCTGGAAAAACCACGGGAAAAAAATCTCGAAAATGACATCTATTGGCTTTGTAATAGCTTCGGTTTATCGTCTGGAAGGGATGTGGAGAACATGGCTACACGAATAGTCATGAGTCTGCTTGATAAGGTATCCGAGAAAGAGCGCATATCTTCTGAAATGATCGCCAATGCCCTTGGCGTCAATCCTTCAAGGGTAAATCACCATTTAAGGAACCTCATTAATTCCGGCCTTATTTACCGTGAAAAACGAAAATTATACCTTCGTGGCGGTAGTCTCAAGGCAGCTGTACAAGAAATGCGCAAGGATTCAGAACGAATCTTCGATGAACTCGAGGCAATAGCAGCTGAAATAGATCAGGAAAAGGGTATCCAGAACAGATAAGTTTCAAAATAATGCGTTGTAGACCTTTGCGCCTATTTGAAATACATACCCTTATGAGTTCACATCCTAAATCGCAATATCTTTTAGAATGCATCAAAAATATAGAAATAAGCGCTGTGAGACGGAGTCGTGATGGCAAAAATCCCATATGAAAAATAGGCTAAAAAAGAAAAGGTATAAACATACTTATGCTTTCTAGTATTATGCCACTATTGGTGAGTTTTTTTAGTCGATTAGAATTGAAGAGAATATTCTGAATTAACCCGAAGAATAGTGAAATATTAATAATGTTAGGGTTTATCAGTATACAATAATAATGGGTACCATTATAGAATATAATGGGCGTCAGGGGTTACAATGCTTTTTCGAAAACCAGATGGCTTGGCCATCCTTATGTCCAATAAATGGAAAATAATAATAGCTCTGCTTTTGCTTATCTTGTTTTTATCCCTTGCAACCATTTTACTTCCTCTAGGAGACGGCATTGTTCTTGGGTTGGTATTTGCGTATATTTGCCGTCCCATCTATATCAAGCTCAAAAGATGGGATCATATTGGAGCATTTATTGCTACAATGTTTATTGTTACGCCTCTTGTTATCATCATAGGAATTGGAATTGTGGAAATTTTCAGGCAATTTATGTTTATTGTTGAAAATCAGACAGAATATATCCGTATTTTATCTGACATCGTAAGACAGGTTGTACCGGAAGCTTATTCAGCTAAGGTAAACGAAGTTATCTGGAGTTCTTCAATTTCAATTTTATCATTCATAAGCCAATTAGGTTTTATTTCCTATGCCCGGGGAATTGCGATGCTTATGATAAATCTCATAGTGGCTATTTTTGTCTGCTATTTTTTGCTCCAAGATGGAGAACAGGTTTACAAGTCATTCATAAAAATTGTTCCTGATGAATTACAGGATCTAATGGAAGAATACCTAAAAGAACTGGACACTATTCTGGGCGGTATTTTTATTGGAAATGCCTATGCAGCACTGACGGTAAGTACAATTTCAGTAGTTGTCTTTTATGCTTTTGGATTATCCCACATTCTCGCTCTTGCTACACTGGTATTTATCGCATCCGTAATCCCTTTCTTTGCAGGATACATGATTCTTATTGCACTTTCAATTATCAGGTACTTTGAATTTGGATTGCAGTCTGCAATTGTCTTCTTCATAGTATCAAGCATCATTATTTATGCACCGCCTGAACTTTTCCTGAGGCCTTATCTTGTCAGCCTGAAGTCCCAGATTCACCCGATCGTTCTTATGGTAGTATTCTTAGGTGGTGGTTTTGTAGGCGGTGTTGCCGGATTCTTTGCAGCTCCTATGATACTCGGAGCCTTAATTGCAGCCTATCGCGTTTACACAAATACGGAAACAAAAGAAAGCACTTTCACAGAAGAACTGTCTGCATAAGCTTTTGTGTTGAAAAAGGTTAATAAGGATTATTTCATTCTACAGACCAAATCATAAGGTGAGTTCATGAAGCTTTTGCTGATCCATTCCGATTATATCGAATATGAAGTTAAGAAAAGCACGCCTATTGCTGAAGAGATTGAAGAGTCATTCAAAAGAGGCAGGCTTGATGAGGCACTTGCAGCTTTTATTGCCGTAGAATCACGCGATGAGGAATCGCCTTCATCCGTTGTGGAAAAGGCAATCTCTTCGATAGTTGATGCAGCTTCACAGGTAAAGGTTGAAAATATCATGCTTTATCCTTATGCTCATCTTAGTTCTGAGTTATCATCTCCCAAAGTTGCTATTTCTGTTCTGAAAGCAATAGAAAAACGTCTTTCAGAACAATTCAATGTCAAAAGGGCACCATTTGGTTGGTATAAGGCATTCAGCATTAGCTGTAAAGGTCACCCTCTCTCTGAACTTTCAAGAACAATTTACCCTGAAACTGCCAAAAAAGAAGATAAGACTCCAGAGTGCGGGGAAGTTCAGGAAATTGTTTCTGAAGCACTCAAGGCCGAGAGCACTGCCAAATCCTACTGGCATGTTTTAACCCCCGACGGTGTACTCCACGATATAGAAGACTTTGATCTTTCAGGTCATGAAAACCTGAGAAAATTTGTAGATTATGAAATTTCCAAGAGCCGTACAGTTGAAAAAGCACCACCACACGTTGAATTGATGCGCAGGCTTGAACTGGCGGATTACGAGCCCGGCTCAGATTCAGGAAATATGCGTTACTATCCAAAAGGCAGGCTTATGAAATCCCTGCTTGAGAGATTCGTACTTGAAGAATCCATTGCATACGGTGCAATGGAAGTTGAGACTCCATTAATGTACGACATGAACCATCCTACATTAAAGAAGTATCTGGACAGATTCCCTGCCAGACAGTATTCAATCGAATCGGATAAGCACCAGCTGTTCCTGAGATTTGCAGCATGTTTTGGTCAGTTCCTTATGAATCATGACATGACCATTTCCCATCGCAACCTTCCGTTGAAAATGGTTGAACTGACACGTTACAGTTTTAGAAAAGAACAAAGAGGAGAACTTGTAGGCTTGAGGCGTTTGAGGGCTTTCACAATGCCTGATATGCATACTCTCTGTGCAAATATGGATAATGCGGTGGAACAATTTGGGGAACAATATTCCATGTGCATTGACGTTCTGAATCGCATCGGCATCAGCGTGGATGATTTTGAAGTCGCTATCAGGTTTACCCGTGATTTCTATGAACAAAACAAGGATTTCATCACAGAACTTGCACGCAAGGTTAACAAGCCTGTGCTTGTAGAAATGTGGGACACCCGTTTCTTCTACTTTGTTCTGAAATTCGAATTTAATTTCGTGGATGCTATCAGCAAAGCAAGTGCTCTTTCCACCGTTCAGATAGATGTGGAGAACGCCGAACGTTATGACATTAACTATATAGATACAAACGGCGATGCAAAGAGGCCTATAATTCTTCATTGCTCACCAAGTGGTGCAATTGAGCGTTGTATTTACTCATTACTTGAAAAAGCAGCCATGGAAGCGGAGAAGGGCAGGGTACCGATGCTTCCTGTATGGCTGTCACCTACTCAGGTCAGGATAATCCCAATAGGGGATCAGCATCTTGAATTTGCGAAAGATATTGCTTCACGACTTGAATGTCGTGTGGACATTGATGACAGAGACGACTCCATCGGTAAGAAGATAAGAAATGCAGGAATGGAATGGATACCGTATGTGGTGGTTATCGGAGATCGTGAGATGGAAAGTGGGATGCTTAACGTAACTGTAAGGGCAAAATCCAAGCCAAAGAAACCTATGAAAGTCCAGATGTCAGTGGACGAACTAAATGAGAAACTCTGGAATGAAATTGCAGGTATGCCTTTCCAGAGATTGCCACTGGATCAGATGCTTTCCAGAAGACCAAAGTTCGTGTGATATATCTTGGAAGGGGTATTTATGGAAAATCTGGAGCGGGCAGAAATCTATATATCCGGCAGGGTTCAGGGCGTATATTTCAGAGCCTTTACTCAGGAGAAGGCTTTTAACCTCGGGATTTCCGGATATGTAATGAATCTCCCGGATGGGCGTGTTTTTACGGTAGCTGAAGGCACCCATGATGCAATTGTTGCCTTTATTTCGGATTTAAAAACAGGTCCTACAATGGCCAATGTGACCGATATAGAAATCTCGTGCTCTGAAGGAACTGGGGAATTTTCAGGTTTTTCCATTCGAAGATAATTAACGGTAATCCGCAATTCTTACGGGACGGCCTTTTGGCTTTCGGGCCTCTATTTCTCCAGCTTTAACAAGATCCAGATCAAGAACAAGTTTTCCTTTATTGTACATTTCCCGAAGAGAGGGTTTGTATTCAAAAGCACCTTTAAGGAAATTATCTTCAACAAGTTCCCTGTCACAAAGTCTTTTGTTAAGACATTCCAGAATTAGCTTTAAAGATGTTATACCATTTCCTTTATCGTAAAGGAACGATTCATATTCTCCTGTAAGATAATCCATATTTTCCCTCTGGAAAATCCCTCTTTCAACGTCCACACGGCTAAATGGAGTGTTTGCTATCCAGAAAGTTTCTGCTTCACGTTCAGGATTCATAATACGCATGTGCGTTCTTCCGCAGGCACACTTATCCCTTGCGAGAACTGCTGTAGTGTCCTCAGTATCATAATTGATGAGTAAAGTGCCACATTTTTCTCCCGGACTGAGGAGAGTTGTAAGTATTATCCTGCCACATTCGCCATCTTTGACATACTCACCGCTTTCAGGATCGTAAACATCAAGATGCACAAGATCTTCCGATACATGTAGGCCGTTCTTTATATTGCATTCACCGCACATTGTTCCTTCAGTACTTCCGTAAGTATTGTAAACAGGACAACCCCATATTTCTTCAAGATACTTTCTTGATTCATCAGCGAAACTTTCTCCACCAACTACAAGTTTCTGGATACTTGTTTTCTTTGGATCAATCCCTTCCTGCCCCAGCCTTCTTGCAAGCCTCAAAAGTTTGAAAACACTGGCTACAATCCCAGTAGGCTGATAGCTTTTGATTATGCGGGAAGGAAATGTACATTTTCCTTCAGGGATAATCGTCATGCCAAGGTCACGTGCAGCAAGAGTCATCGTTTTGGCACCGATATTCATACCATATGAAGCGCACATAATTATCCTGTCAGCTTTCCCAAACCCCTGTGACGTAAAACTTCTGGAATATTTCTCAGCATACCTCATCCAATCCTGCCAGGTAAAGAAAAAAGATTTTGGCGTTCCGCTTGTACCGCTTGTTTCATGGACGGTAAATATATCACTCCAGTCTGAACTCAGGAAATTGAAATTATTTGTCTTTGGAGGCTGGTTATTCTTAATGAGTTCTCCCGACACTATAGGCAACTCAAGCAGGTCCTCATGGCTCTTTATGCTTGAAGGTGACATATTGTGGTGTTCAAACCATTTCCTGTAAAAAGGCGATTTTTCGGCAGCATACTTTACAGTGTAGCTGATTTTTTCTTCAATGATGGCATCAAGTTCCCCGCGGTTGATTGTCTCAATCATGGGATTGTAATAAATGGGGTTCATAGTTGCAAGAGATAAACTTATTGGTTCTTCGTTTCTTCATAGATCTCGTACTCGACATCGCCGACATACTGCTCAAGCTTGTTTATTTTTAGAGCATCCCTTAATTCCTCAAGGCAGTCGACACATATGTGTGAGTTACCAACTATTATACCTTCCTTTACGTCTTCTTCCACTCCGCCTTCGATTTCAAATTCCATGCAATCTTCTCCACAGAACATGCACTTCAAAAAAACCCTCCATATACCCTAATATAATGATCTTGAATTATTCTTATATATCAATTGCGAATGACATTAATTTTAGGCAAAGATCTTTTTAAGGAATCTGCTGTAAGTTGTAATAATGCATCGCTTTTCTGATCGTGAACACCATTGCACTCCGACAACTTCAATCAGAGCTACAAGAAGACGCCTTGAAATCCTTGAAGAGTTGCTAGATGATTTATCGACACGCTCCTAGGAAGGCACTATTATTGTGGTAGAAGGAAAAAGGGATGTTGCTTCCCTCAGAAAATTGGGCATAATGGGTCCCATAGAAACTTCAACCCATATACCGGTTCTGGAGCTTTCAGTAAAGCTGGTTGAAAAGGGAAAAGAGATCATAATATTGACTGACTGGGACCGCAGAGGAGATTTGCTGAGTTCAAAAATATCATCTGATCTTCAATATCTTGGTTTGAAAGTTGATACGGATTTCCGCATGACGTTATCTTCCCTTGTTAAAAAAGAAATAAAAGACGTGGAGAGTCTCTATTCTTACATGAAAAAAATGCGGTCATGTGTGAATAAAGATGAAACTTATTGAATTGAATCTTTTAAAATCATCTTTTTGCATTTGTTGCAATAATATAAGCGTATGGTGCTATTTTCATGACTTTGATATTTATATTATGCTTTTCACTTTCAGCAACTTCCAATGCAGGACTTCTCGATGATCTTGAAGATTCTATTGCAATACAAGTCCCATTTATGCAATTTCCCATCCTTAATCAAAAGTCTTTTTGTAAATGAAGTAGAGTATTTACATATTTGGTTCAATAACGGTTTTGCAATATCATTAAAGTCCTGACCGAAAATGCAAAAGTAGTGTGGATTTTGAGGAGAACACTGTCGAAGATAAAATCGATGCAACTTTGCTGCTGAAAATTGATGAAAGTAGACCTGATAACATCCTGACTTCCTAATCATCAATGGATACTTTCATTGACGCATACGAAATGAGTGAAATTACGGTTGAAGCAAATAGATTCAAAAACAAAATTTCATCGATCTTAGGAACTGCAGCAACGAGACTATCACAATTTGCGAGTTGTTTCTTAACATTATTTCAAGTGTTTAGGCATCCATTTTTTTCTTTTTCATTTATATACTTCCACCAGAAAGTACATAAAAGTTAATGCTCAATTAGGTACAATTTAATCTGCTAAATTCTAGCCATTAACCATTTTATCTTGCTTATGTGCTAAAAAAGAGAGGTATTCCATGAAGGTCAAAATAACTGAAACAATTCTGAGGGACGCACATCAGTCGCTTCTTGCAACAAGAATGCGAACCCGCAACATGCTTCCCATAATTGAAAAGTTGGATGAGGTTGGTTACTATTCCCTTGAAATGTGGGGAGGTGCAACATTTGACACTTGCATCCGATACCTCAACGAGGACCCATGGGAACGTCTCCGGGAACTAAAAAAACACATGAATAATACCTATGCTCAAATGCTATTAAGAGGGCAGAACCTTGTAGGCTACAGGCATTATTCGGACGATATTGTAGAAAAATTCGTGATTAAGGCTTATGAAAACGGTATTGATATCTTCCGCATATTTGATGCGGTAAATGATATCAGAAACATGGAAACTTCCATAAAGGTAGCTAAAAAACAGGGTGCTCATGTTCAGGGAACTATCTGCTACACTATCAGCCCGGTTCACACTGTGGAAAAGTACGTTGCTTTTGCTACTGAACTTGCGGAAATGGAATGTGATTCTATCTGTATCAAAGACATGGCAGGGCTCCTTGCTCCACATGAAGCCTATGAACTCATAAGTGCACTCAAAAAGGAAGTGGGTTTGCCAGTGGCCCTGCATTGTCACTGTACTTCCGGAATGGCCCCGATGAGCTACATGGCATCCTGTGAAGCCGGTGTTGATATTCTCGATACCGCACTTTCACCATTAGCTGGCGGAACGTCCCAGCCACCAACCGAATCAACTGTTGCAGCCCTTAAAAATACAAAATTCGATACAGGAATAGATCTGAAACCCCTTAGTGAAGCTGCTGCTTATTTTAAAGCTATCAAGGATGAATACAAGGGAATACTTGATCCTATATCCGAACAGGTTGACACCAATGTTCTGGTATACCAGATTCCAGGGGGCATGCTGTCCAACCTTGTATCCCAGTTAAAAGAACAAAACGCCCTTGATAAATATGATGCAGTTCTCGAAGAAATGCCACGTGTGCGTGAAGAACTTGGATACCCTCCGCTTGTAACCCCTACCAGCCAGATAGTAGGTACTCAGGCTGTACTCAACGTTCTCATGGGAGAACGCTACAAAGTAATTCCCAAGGAAGTCAAGGATTATGTGCGCGGACTCTATGGAAGACCCCCTGCTCCTATCAGTGAGGAAATGATAACTACCATCATTGGTGATGAAAAACCAATTACAGTTAGACCTGCAGATCTTCTCGAACCCGAATACGAAAAAATCAAAAAAGAAGCCGAAGAGATGGGAATTGTTAGCAAGGAAGAAGATATTCTTACCTATGCTCTTTATCCATCCATTGCTCCTAAATTCCTGCGTGGTGAAGCTGAGGAAGAAATCCTTGCCCCGGTTCCAGTTGCGAACACTACCGCAGCACCGGCTGAAGTTGCCATACCAACCCACTTTAAAGTTGAAGTTGACAGTGAAATATTTGATGTCCATGTTGAACCAATTGATGGTGCCATTACAGTAACCCAAAGTGCTGTCCAGAAACCTGCAACTATTTCCGAAGGAGCAGTCACAAGCCACATGCAAGGCATGGTACTTTCCATCGATGTATTGGTTGGAGACGTCGTTCAGGAAGGTGACAAGATATGTGTGATTGAAGCCATGAAGATGGAAAATACTATCCATTCACCCCATAATGGCACCGTTAAGGAAATTCTTGTTTCCGAAGGTGACACAGTTACCACTGATGAAGTATTGATGATAATCGAATGAGCAGCAATTTGAGGAATAAATATGTTCAACAAGGTACTTGTTGCAAACAGAGGCGAAATTGCTATCAGGATTATGCGCGCCTGTAAAGAACTGGATATTGCCACTGTTGCAGTTTACTCTGAAGCCGATAGCAATGCTCTCTTTACCAAATATGCAGATGAGGCATATTTAATTGGTCCGGCTCCAACTTCCAAAAGTTATCTCAACATGGATGCAATCTTTGATGTAGCAAAAAAGACAGGTGCTGAAGGAATTCATCCGGGATACGGTTTTCTTTCGGAAAATGCAACCTTTGCAAGAAGGTGTGAAGAGGAGGGAATTACCTTCATTGGTCCTTCCAGTGAAGTCATCAAACAAATGGGGAGTAAAATAGCGGCACGTGAAGCCATGATAAAAGCCGGTGTCCCAGTTGTGCCTAGTAATGGCAAACCAATAGAAGATTATGAATCGGCACAAAAAGTTGCAGATAAACTTGGATATCCGCTTATGATCAAAGCATCCGCTGGTGGCGGCGGTATTGGTATGAAAGTAGTTAATTCCGATGAGGAACTAAAAAATTCCATATCATCCATTAGATCAGTAGCAAAATCTGCATTTGGTGATTCCACTGTTTTCATTGAGAAATACCTTGACGAACCCCGACACATCGAGATGCAAATACTTGCCGACAGCCATGGTAATTGTCTCTATCTCTCTGACAGGGAATGTTCCATCCAGCGGAGACACCAAAAGCTGATTGAAGAAGCACCATCACCTATTATGACTCCAGAACTCCGTGCAGAAATGGGCAATACTGCGATCAAAGCTGCTAAGTCAATTGGTTATGAGAACGCAGGTACAGTGGAATTCCTTTACTCAAAAGGAGATTACTATTTCCTTGAAGTTAACACACGTCTTCAGGTAGAACATGGTATCACCGAGCTTGTGACTGGTATTGATATTGTGAAAGAGCAGCTGAAAGTTGCCTGTGGAGAAGAACTATCTATCAGACAGGAAGATATCAAGATAAACGGTTCAGCAATCGAATGCAGGATAAATGCAGAAGATCCTCTCAATGATTTCAATCCTTCACCCGGAAAAATACTTCGCTACAGATCTGCAGGCGGTCCAGGAGTCAGAGTTGACAGCGGAGTGCATGTTGGTTATACTATTACTCCATTCTATGATTCCATGATCTCCAAGCTCCAGACATGGGGTAGAGACAGGGACGAAGCAATTGCAAGGATGAAGCGTGCTCTTTTTGAGTATGTTGTGGTTGGTGTCAAAACCAATATCCCATTCCACCGTGCAGTGATGTCACATGAAGAATTCATAAAAGGGAACCTAACAACTCACTTCATTGACGATTACAACATCCTTGATATTGTTGCTGAAAATGCTGAATGTCAACGCAGAGAATCTGATACCCTCGCAATGGCTCTTGAAGATAACAGTAAAAAAGTAGCTGCAATCAGCGCTGCTGTTAGTTCCTATATCAATGCAGCAAAATCCGCTAATATGAAAAACAAGAACGAATGATTTTTTAATCTTGCAAATCATATTACAATAGGGGATTTTCTTGCAAGAAAAAATGTTAGAGGTCATCAGGATACTGAAAGATGCTAACAAACAAACGGTATCCGGGGTTGAAATAGGAAATTCTATTGGCGTTTCCAAAACAATGGTCTGGAAATATGTCCAGACACTCCAGCAACGTGGATATTTAATAGAGTCTATTCCAGGAAATGGTTATGTCCTTCAAGCAGAACCGGATCTTCTTTATCCGGAATTAATTACATATGGTCTTGATACAAATTTAATCGGCAAAAAAATAGTTTACTATGAAAAAGTCCAGTCAACAAATGATGTTGCCAAAGAAATCGGCAGTGAAGCTTCAGATGGAACTGTTGTAATTGCAGAAATTCAGAACAGTGGACGTGGTCGCAGGGGTTGTGACTGGTGTTCTCCCAAAGGTGGTATATGGATGTCTGTAATCCTAAAGCCTTCAATACCCCCTTCCCATGCATCACGATTAACCCTTATGGCAGGAGTTGCAGTGGCAGAAACACTTCGAAAAGTTGGCATTAATGCCTCCTTGAAGTGGCCTAATGATGTGTTGGTAAATGGTAAGAAAATCTGTGGCATTCTCACCGAAATGGAAGCAGAGGCAGAGAGCATTAATTACATAGTTATTGGTATTGGTATCAATGGCAATATGGATCTTGAATCCTTCCCGGAAGATTTGAGGGAGACTTCCACAACGATCAAATATGAGCTTGGGAAAAAGATAGATCGTATTTCATTTGTCCAGTCTCTTCTTTCTGTTCTTGAACAAGAGTACATAAAGTTCAACACAGGGACCTTTGACAATATACTGAATAGCTGGATAGGACTTGCTGATACACTTGGAAAGCATGTCCGTCTTCTAACCCCTACAAAAATGTATGAGGGAAAAGCAATTGGAATATCCGAGGATGGCGGTCTGATTCTTGAAATGGAAGATGGTTCAAAAGAAACGCTAATCTCAGGTCGATGTATATATGTCTGAGGATTGATATGAAGACAAAAACTATAGCACTACTTTGTTTTTTTGTAATTAGCCTATATTCGTTTTCTTTTACCACTTTTGCAGAAGAATTTGTTCTTGAGAATGGAACTTCACTAAACATCCGTACAGGACACACAAAGCAATTGCAACAAAATTATTCCCTTACGGTAAAATATGTAAATTTAGAAAATAATAGAGTGTGGATTTCACTACAGAGAGACGGTGTGTCCGTAAAAGAAGACATACTTGGAGAAAATGAAACACTTGATTACGTACGTGATAACAATACCATTTTAAGTATAACCCTAAAGCAAATCTATTATGGTTCGGAAGGTGAGCTTGTATCCTTCGAACCAATTTTTCAGTATATAGATCCTGAATTACCGCCTGATCCTGATTATGATAATGATACTGTTATTTCAAATGATATGCAAAATAACAGTACAAACTCCGAAAACCCCGGAGTCATACCGGGGTTTGGAATTACATCTACAATCCTGTGCCTGACTGGAATATACCTTAAATGGTGCCGGATTAAAGCTTAAGATCCCCTTTATCCATCAAAATCTTAAGGTCTTCCAAACTCATTTTACCGGTTTTCTCAAGACGTTCTTTTGCAGCACTGTGCTGTTCATCCTTCTTCATCTCGTCTTTTTCCAGTTGTATTTCGTTAAGTTTGTCAAGATAAACACCAAGGTCTTCCCTGAGGGATTCGATCTTCTTCTTCAGTGGATCGATCTTGTCCCTTATAGGAGATAGCACTGCATAGGTCTCTTTCATCTGTGAGTGGCACAAGTCAGCTTCTTTTCGGATTTCATCAATCTGGTTGTATAAATCTATCATCTTAAGGTGATATTTCTGCGACTCCTCCGCAAGCTCCTTGATATGGTTACCAAGTTCATATCCTTGTTTTTCAACTTCTTTTGCACTATCATATACACTCATGACTTCCTTATGAAGGCCATCGGCAATAAGTGCAGCTTCGAGTCTTTTTTCAAGCTGTATAATTCTTTCAAAAACATCTTTCTCATGTTTGAGTGGGATGTCTGCATTCAGAAATGTTTCCACTTCCTTGGTATATGCTTTGGCAAGAGATTCTACGCTTCCCTTTGATTCCTGATTGTATCGGTCGCGTTTTTCCTTGAAACTTGAAATATCTCCTGTAAGTTTGTCTTTCTGTTTCAGAACAACTTGTCTTTTTCCTTTTATCTCAGAAATCCTGGCATTGACTTTATCCCTTGCCTCCTTTTCTTTCCGGGCAAGAGCTGCAAGTTCCCTAACCTTTGCGTTCAATTCGTCTCTCTTTTCTTTGAGCTCACTTATATTGGTACGGTGTAACTTAAGCTCCCTGAACACATTCTTTAGGATCTTTTCGTTATGAGCTATCTCATTACGGAATTTATTCACCGTTTCCTTGAGTTCCCTTTCAGTCATTGAGGCCGGATCTTTCATACATTCTCCTCCGACTTCTGCATTTCTTCAAGTTGTTTTTCCCAATAATTGCGAGCCTCGGTATGACTTGCAATGCGCCTTTGAAGCCAGTTATATCGAGGTTCATCCTTTTTGAGTTCTTCAACCATGTTTTTATACTCTTTGGAAAAACCATTCTGGTTTGTTTCGAGGGAAAGAAGCTCGATTGTGGCTTCTTCTGCTCCTTTGATTTTTTCAACTAAATGGATTACCTGCTCTTTTGTTTCTCCAACTGCTATAGAGTTAATCTTGTCCAGAAGATTTCTGCGTAATTCGGCCTCTGAATCAGGTTCTTTTAGCCTTTTGAGTTCCTCGATGTCATCATGAATTGAATGGATGAGTCTGTCTTCAATAGTACCAGGCTCCAAATTTTCAAGCAATTTCTTTGCCTGATAGTATAGCTGCTGCCTTTTCTCCCTGAGGACATCCATTCTCTGCATGGCATCTTCATGTTCCTTTTTGGCAGCAGCAACTTTTTCTTTTAATTCCTTTACTCTTCCTTCAAGGGAACTAAATTCAGCGTTATATTCATTGATCAGACGGTCATGTTTTTCAATGACTGCTTTGATTAACCCTTCCTTATCAAGTGTTTTAATTGCACTTTCTTTATTTTCACTCATTTTTTTCCCTTTGCCTTATACTCTGTATATCTGGACGTGGGGAACGCCATCAATAATTATTACGGTGCCATGATCAACCATGCCACATTTTATTGCACATTTAATAACTTTTTCTCCGAAAAGATTGGCATTTGTAGTACATTTGAGTTCTTCGATTAGTTTTTCTTCAGACACAATGTCGCCCATATAGAAACTTTCCGTTATTTCAACGCAAATTTTATCTTTCTTGAGCTTGGATCCGATTAGCTCTTTATCACAGGCTGCGAGTACCATCCCATCTCCATGTTTGTGGATTTTTAAATACATGTTTATCCCCTTAAACAATCTTAATATGTTTTTTATCCGGCGACATAAGGTCTCCTTTCTGCCTCATTTTCCTTATGAGTTCTTCTGCCTGGTCCCTGCTTATGTTTTCTGCTTCGGCAGCCACATATACTTCTTCAAGAGGTGCTTTTCCTCCGGGGTTACGATCTCCCACATCCCGAATCACATCCATCAGGACATGAATCTTGTCACGCTGGCTCTTACTGGTACCTGTGGCAATGACATCAACATCAAAAGCACCTGTATCGGGATCAACACCAACCTGTTTCATGCAGGACATGCTGATTCTGGTTGTCCGTTTTGCATCCTCAAGGGTTATTTTATTACTCAACCTTATTCTTGCACTGGCTTCGGCAAGCCTCACAAGAGCTTCAAGTTGTCTTGCAGTAACTGGAACCGGAGAGTCCTTGTTTTCGCCCATTTTCCTCAGATCAAGATAATAGTTAACCAAGTGTTCCCGTGCTTCGTCTTCCATAACCGGAAAAATATTACGGCGCGCATAGGCTACATATTTCCTAAGCATTTCGTTTTCAATGGGGGGAAGAATAATTTTCATCTGCTCTCCTACTTGTTTTTCTGTAATCTCTGATGCAGGATCCCTACTCATCTGTTCATTGAGTTCTCCTGCAAAGTGGGAACGAAGAATATGTTTTGCTATATCCCCGTCTCTCTTTGATTCGGGAACATCAAGCAGGATAAAAATAAGATCAAATCTTGATATCAGGGCAGGAGGCATATTAATCTGCTCTGCAAGCCCCTCGTAACGATCAAATCTTCCGTATTTAGGATTTGCAGCTCCAAGTAGTGCACATCGTGACTTGAGTGTGGCAAGAATTCCCGCTTTTGCAACGGATATTGTTTGCTGTTCCATTGCTTCGTGGAGGGCACTTTTATCTTCCCTGCTCATCTTATCCATTTCATCCACTGCAGCAATACCCATGTCAGCCATCACAAGTGCACCGGCTTCAAGAGTCCAGCGCCCATCTCCCAAATCATCACGCACGGCAGCCGCAGTCAAACCACTTGATGACGCGCTCTTCCCTGATGCAAATACACCTCTGGGTGATATTTTAACCATGTATCGAAGCAACTGACTTTTTGCGATACCAGGGTCTCCAACAAGAAGCACATGGATATCTCCACGAACCCTTGACCCATCTGGCATCACCTTCGGAACACCGGAAAAGAGCTGCAGAGCAAGTGCTTCCTTAATATCCTCATATCCAAAAATTGAAGGTGCTATAGATTTAATAATCTTTTCATAAAGATGAGGATCCTTGCTCAATTGAATTATTTCCTTTTCGTCTTTTGGGCTAATGTTAAGTTCGTCAAACTCACGATCAACATATTCAAGGGAATTACAATGAAGCACCAGATCGTAAAATAGGGATTTTCCTTCCCTGAGAGTTCGCTGGTGAGAGCGCAGTATTCCGTTTATAACTACCCGATCACCAGGTTTGACGATGCCCGCAATTTCATCTTCCACATCCACATCAATGCTCTGTGGTTGGTTTCCACCCTTCAGGCTTTCGGGTGATTCCTGGATCTGGAGTTTCTGAGCGTCAACAAAAGTAGATTTATCAATCAGAAGCTTGAAAGGTCCACGGCGTTCACAACTTACATTCTCACATTCTTTTGGCTCAACAAATTTAGTACCTGTTTGTGGAATATTGAATATATGCTCGCAGTTAGTGCACAAGAAGGCAGCATCTGTGATCTTTGGCCTTACTTCCGTAGCCTTTCGGATCATTCCTTCTACTGCGATGAATTTGAGAAGGTGTTTGCTTCGCAGGTCACGGATCGGGATCTTGTGGGGCAGGTTTTCAAAACGAACTTTGACATCTTTTAGATCCATTTCTTCTTCAGAATCAGATCCGCTTATTGGAATGTCGACAAAATGTATCTTAAGCTCCTGCCTGAGTGCTTCTTCAGCAGCTGGTATTATTTCATCAGGATTTTGAAGCAGTTCTGTTGCAAGCTCAGATACCGATTTGACCAAGTTATCATAATTTACAGAAACACTTTTAGTCTCAGGATAATTATCTACTAATCGAAGAATATCTTCTTCATTATATGTTTTTAAAAATTGCCTGAACTTGTTTACCCACTTTTCCTCAATCATTTTTAACCCCTGTACCAGCATTATCGTTCATCAGAATCTATTTAAATTTATCTTATTTGAGTAGTTATTCATCTTTTTCATTTGATTTCTGGATTCCCCTGAAAATACCTCTCAGCGTTTGAACTTCACGAGGTGTTAGGACAGCCCTTCCGAATATTCTCCTGAGCATCAGGTATGTTTTTTCTTTCTTATGTTCCGGATGTCCTATGTCATCCAGCATTTCTCTTAGGTGCTCATAAAGGAGTTCCAGATCAAACCTGTTCGCAATAGGCCTTGAAGGATCTTCCATATCGCTCATTTCATAAAGAACGACAGTTGCCGCATGGGATATATTCATCACGGGATAATCATCCGTTGTGGGAATTGTTAGTATCATGTCACACTGTTTCAGTTCTTCCTTTGACAAGCCATTATCTTCCCTGCCAAACAAAACTGCAATCGTTCCGTCAGCATTCTCAATATGTTCCTTCATTTGTTTAGGGGTGTATAGCGGAACACGAAGATGTTCATCCTCTTTGATTCCTGATATCCCACTGGTCCCAATTACCAGATTTGCATCACCGATTGCCTCCTTCAGACTGGATACTATTGTTGCACTTTCAAGTAAATCCTGTGCATGGGACGCCATAGCTCTTGCTTCTCCTTCAAGAGGACAAGGATTAACTAGCACAAGATCATTATAACCGAAATTCTTCATTGAGCGGGCAACAGATCCAACATTTCCCTGATAAAGTGGCTCGACAAGTATAATGCGTAAATTAGGAGACATCTCCCTCTACATCGTCTTCTAGATATAATTGCTTTCTGGGACTTTTCTGGTAAATTATTTTGGAGGGATCTTAGAAACCCTTGCCCAAACAAAAAAGATTCATATGCTTCATCCATCACGTAAACAGTGTTTAAAGAAGGAATTTCTACATAGCCAAAAATCAAAAGAAAAAAGAATCTCACGGAAACCATGAGCAAAAACAATCATGTGAAGATACTATAAACCAGCATACCAAGATCAACGATGAATTCCTTGATAATTGTCCCGGTAGTCAGCCCTTTGTATGAGATGTTGCCTTCCGCATCTATGGTAAGTTCAAGGGTAGGTGTGATTCCATCATCCTGCCAGACATCGTAGTTGCCATCTCCATCAAAGTCAATCCAATTACCACCTTCAACAATCATCCCGGATTCTGTGATAACCCCATATTCCTGCTCATTACCATTGGGCATTGTAGCATAAACATGTATTATTTCGTTACCCAGAAAACTGTGCACAAACCCCGGAAGTGCGTCAAGATTCCGGTTGTAAGTTTTCAATGCCTCCAAAAGAAGAAAACGCTCATCATCAACTATAGCGTCTTCCGGTAGAGATACACCCTCTTTCCAGTAATCACATGAGAGAATCTCATCATAAATCACATCCCCATTGGCATCTTTCTCGGTCACGGACTGGATATAGACATAACCGTTACTGGAACCAAAGGGAACATGTACTCCGGTTTCATTTTCAACTGCGTAATTGACACACAAAGTACAACCGATTAAACGATAACCTTCCTCTGGTTCCGGACAGTCATCATCACAAACAAAGTATTTAGCTGCCTGCACTCCCGTAATTGATCCAAACATAACTAGAAGTAAAAGTAAAATATGTATACTTATTCTCATAATAACTCACCTGAGATTTCGTAATTGAAAATCTCAATTAATATATCATATTTCATTACATTTTATCTTATTGTTAATAACGAACCTGACCCCCCTCTTATACCTTTTTCTAGCAGAAATGCTAAGCTTAGTGGAAAAACTTCACAGCTAACAAAGCCATGAATCTTTATGCCTTTTCTCTTCTTAGATTCATTGTAAGCCGTCCCATGTATCCCTTTTTAGTTACAGTGAAACTACTATCTAAACAAATTGTTTCAAGTGATAGCTTACCTTTGCTGAGAAGCTGAATCTCTAAGTGACTCTATAATTCTATTCCATATACCCTTCTTCTGACCAGCGCCTTAATCTCCTCCAAGCAGTTACTGAAAAATCCATAAGTTTTAGGCACATCTCTCCATCTACACGATGTAATTAAAACAAAGATCATTGATGAGATTTCGACCAACAGCTCTTTCCCTATCAGTTATTGGCTGTGATGATAGAACAGAGTTTATAAATCCCCATGCTTCATCAGAAGGATTTTTAGATTACCATCTCAGTTTTTCTTTGAATTTCATCTATTTTTCTGATTTCAGCCATTTCGATCTCTTCTATGTGTCTTTTATCCCCTTCAATACCCCTATCCCTTTCAGACAAACTTGCTATTACTTCATGTGGGCCATAGCAGATCAATAGATCTCCTGCCATTAATTCCGTATCCCCATCCGGACTTCCTATAAATTTTTCTTCCCCAGCAATTTTCCTGTAGATTGCCAGAACCAAAACCCCTTCCATATTCAACTTCAAATCTTTTAACATTCTATTTTGTAGCCATTTATTCTCCTTAACTTTAATCTCACCAACAGAGTATCCTTTAGTCAATCCAAGAAGCTGCTGATAGTCATAAACTGCTAAAGAAGTAAATTTGAGGAGCAATAACTTGATGGCTTTTCTCATTATTTTTTCAATATAGATGGATCTAAAGAATAGATAAATCAGAATCAAACCTAAAATAAGGAAAATTAAGTTAATTTGTGCTTCCTGAAAAGTATTTCCTGCAAATGTAAAAACAAGTGTAGCTATAGTGGAAGCCAATCCACCACTTCCAAGAAGAATCAAAATTCTAATTATCTTCCTTCTTGCCGGATGTGACACTGCGTATTCGGATTCAGATGTTGTGAAACCTGCTCCGGAGAAAGCGGATTGAGCCTGAAAAGATGAAAGATCTTTAGATAATCCCGTCATCTCAAGGGCAACTGAACCAATTCTGATTATTATACGTGAGAATAGTATTACTACCAAAAAAGAAATTAAAGCAATCATTTAAATCAAACATATTTTCCCAAATAGGTTATAAGTTTATTGATGAACCTGTTTCACAACTCCTTCCTCCTATACCTTTTTCCAGCATAAAATGAAACATGCAATATCCAGCAATCCCTTGAAAACTACATTGCACCTTTCATATGTACTTGCTAATCTTCTAAATCCCATCTTCAACCATGCGAATCGTTCACTACTGGTTCATTTGGTATATCCCCCCATCTACACCCTATAATTAAAACAAAGAGGATACCATTTACGACATTGCGGTCATTAATTCTCCTACCAGTTATTGGCTGTGGTAATAGGAAAGGTTTGATAAGTTCCCATTGTTCATCAGAAAGTTATCTAAAATTCATTCAATATCCCCAAAATATAATTAGGAGATGTCGCATTTACATATATTTTGAAACCGGCTATATAATAAAGTGTAAAAAATATTGGATTTATTCAAAGCTGTATAATAAGTCCAATACCTCTAAATTGGAATATAGTTTGAGAGGCTTTTTGAATAGATGGTTCCTTAAATCGAAGAAGATGTAGATAAAACATCTGTGGATCACTATTCAAACATATTTAGAACTGTTTATTTAACTTAAGTGGAGCTGAATTAAAATGGAAATCGAAGAAGTTAACGAATTTGGAGAAGAGCTAATCAGAATACTCAATTTGGAAACTTCCCCTGTAGCAGTATCATTGATTCCAGATACACATGAAATCCCAGAAGAAATTGAAAGGCTAAAAGAGTCTACAAGACATTGCCAGATGATAGATGAAGTCAGAAGAAAGGGTACTCAATTTTACACTTTGGTAGATGATCAGAAGTGCAATGGTGGGGCTGCAGCCATGGGCCTCTGTGAGATGAGTAATGCGCTAGCAAGTGGAGATCTCTATTATAGACTTGGTCGTTTCAGTACCCTGAATGCAGCAAGACGTACCATGCAGCAGGTTCCCACTGTCCCAGCTGGGTCTATAAAGGCAATTGTCTATGCTCCTCTTGAAAAGGCGAAGGTAATGCCAGACGTGGTTGTAATCATTGCTAATCCTGAGCAGATAATGTGCATATCTCAGGCATTGATTCGCAAGTATGGTGGAAGGGTAAAAACAAGCTTTGCTGGCATCCAGAGTCTTTGTGCAGATGGCATAGCCTACCCATACCTCTATGGAGCACCTGGAGTTACTGTGGGATGTACAGGAAGCCGTAAACATGCCGGCATCCAGAAAAGTGAAATGATCATAGGGATTCCAATTGAACAGCTGGAGGATCTGATAGAATCTGCAAGGGAAATATTTACCTGAAAATTTTTTACTCATGGTTTTGTTTTTTCCTTTTTTTTCAAATCTATTTGTGGTATAGCCCATTAGATAGTATATTTGATAGGATATACTAATGGTGCAAGATGTAAAGGCAACTTATTAAAACAAAAAACTTTATCCATACAAAAGAGGCTTCCTATGAAAGTTTTCATTTTTGTCTGTGGAGAAGGGTTGGGTCACACAGCTCGCAGCATGGCTGCCGGGAAAGAGTTTGAAAATGAAAACCATAAGGTCGTTTTTGGTGCCTACGGATACTCCGCAGAACTGATCCGGAAAAATGGATTTAGGGTTATTCCCATCCCCCCCGAAATCCGGCTTGTAGGGGATAGCGGAACACTTGATATGAAAACTTCAATCATTGAAAGTTTGAAGCTCAGACAGATCCGCGGATTATTCAGAGTTATGAGAATGATCAAAAATGAAAAGCCTGATGTGGTTCTTTCTGACAGCTATTACCTTGGAACCTTGTCGGCTCTGCAATAGCATATCCCTGTCTGTCTTATGGTAAACCAATCAAACATGGAAGAATTCTTCAAAGACGGGTTTATTCTTCGCATACTCGGAAAAATTGCAAAGCTGTTTTACAATGCAGTCTTCAGAAAGGTTGATCACATAATAGTCCCCGATTTCCCGATACCACATACAATCTGTCAGCTTAATCTTAATTTTGAAAAAAAAATACAGGAAAAAGTACTTTACACCGGCCCCCTGCCTGCGAAAAAACCAGACGAAGTTTAGGCAGAAGAGCTTCCAAAGCCTCATGTCCTCTCATTGGTAGGAGGTTTTGGGTATCGCAAACCTATCTTTTTAAATATTTTGAAAGCTGCTAAAATGGATTCCAAAATCAATTACACCATGCTTACCGGACCAGGAATCAAAGCCGAAGATTTTGGAGAGGTACCAGAGAATGTTACCATGCTCCCTTTTGTTCCAGACCAATACCCATACCTAAAGGGTTCGGATGTGGTAATCGCTCCAGGTGGGCACACCACCATGATGGAAGCTCTTACATTTGGAATACCAGTAATTTCATTCCCTGACAAAGACCATGCTGAGCAACAGAATAATGCCCACGGATTGGAAAAACAAGAGTGCGGTTTCCGGATGAATTATGATGCCAGTGCAGAAGAAGTATTGTACAGGATAAGATATGCTATAGCCGGGAAATTGGCTGGTCCAAAAAAATTTGCAACCCTTGCATCAGAGCTGGAAGGAGCTACAAGATTGCGAAAAATTATGGAACACTTGGCAGATGACCAAATAATATAAATGCATAGCCTTTTATTTCTAACTGGCCCCGCACCATGCGGATTAAAGGTCTGTATTGCTGAATGAGAAGTTATCTTGACCTAGGGTACCATGAAGAAAACAACCAAGTGGATGGCATTATCATTTCTGATAAGCCTGACTGTGATGGCCGGAGTCCTGATTTATACCTTTGATGCCAACACCCTTGAAAGCATACGCAACATAAAACCGTTCTACATAGTACTGGCAATAGTACTGCATCTCAGTTCTTATGCAGTATGGGGATTGCGGACAAGTGTCTTGTCAAAAGCTCTCGGGTACAGGATTGGACTAACGAACGCCATTCAAATTGTCACTTCCAGTACTTTTCTGGCTTCAATTACCCCATCTTCAATAGGTGGTGAACCCCTCAGGATCCATCTTCTCAATAACAATAATATGCCAATTGGAAGTGCTACAGCAGTCGTTCTTGGTGAAAGGGTTCTGGACGCAATTATCATTCTGTTAGCTGCCCCCTTTGCACTCTACCTATTCAGAGATATTACAGCGGATCATAACTTTGATGTAATTATAATAGCAGGAGAAGTATTTCTCTTTTTTATTCTTGGAATTTTGTTATATGCCATATGGAAACCAATGCACACAAGACGAGCAATTCAATGGATTGTTAAAAGATGTGAAAATGCATTTGGTGAAAAAAGGAAAACATTTTTTTGTAACCTTTCAGAAAAGATCGATACTGAACTAGAAGAATTTCACGACAGTATTTACTACATCCTCAGCAAAGGAAAAATAGGACTGTTGAAAGGCATAATATGCACCTTATTCTTCTGGATTGTTGAATTTTCAATGCTTCCTGTAATCCTTATTGGATTAAATGTTGAACCATTGGGACTGGTCGTATATGCAGCCCAGGTACTCCTGATGATAGTTGTGATTATACCTACCACACCTGGTTCGAGCGGTGTGGCTGAACTATGTGCAACAACACTCTTTTCGGTTTTTGTACCAACATATGTACTGGGGATTGTTGTTATTTCCTGGCGCGCATTTACATATTACATGAACCTGCTTGTAGGCGGGTTTGTAAGTTTCAAGATACTCCGTGACACCGTACTTGTGAACCGGATGCTTAAGTAAAGAATTTCTTAAAGCGATCCACAACCGCTGATATTTTCATCGGATTCCCATAATGCATCCCACAGTGGGGACAAGAGAAATCAGAGTTTACTTTTATACGTGCATTGCAATTAACACAGGGAACAGTGGGCTTGCGCAGATGGTAAGCAATCCTAGCTACCAGAAACCGATAAAAAGCAAACATGGAATCACTGTAGCGAAATGTCACAAAACAGCAGATAAATGCAAGGAGGATTCCACCAATCATATCAGTAATCCAGTGGATGCCAAGATAGAGTATAGTAAACAGAATAACCACAGTTGCAACAACTGAGAATACACGGTAACGCCTTGAATCCACATTATGCAGGACAACCAGCATTGCCATTATGGAAAGAGCCGCATGAAGACTCGGAAAACAATTGTTGAGAGTGGGATCAACTATTCGCACCCCCTGTGCTATGATAGGGCTCAGGTTGTAGAGCAACGGAGTAACGCATGCTAGTGTATAGCCTGTAACTTGAACTGGGAACAATACATAGAATGGAAATGCAACTATGTATATCAGGATGAATGCCACAACAAATTCCTGGATTGCCCTGTAACGTTGTAAGTATAGCAGGAGCAAGAAGGTAAATACCAATAAAAACGGAAACATCAAAAGATAGAAAAATCCACTGATATATGTCAACAAAGGAGTAGCAAGCTCCTGAATAAGACTTACTTTGTTCCCTTCAATAATCATAATGTAACGCGCATAATTCTGACCTGCAGGGATTCCAACTGCCTCGCTTATAACATCCTGCAGACGCACCAGTGCGTAAACAATTGACATTGGTAGCGCGTAAAGCAGGATATCCAGCAGGAGATGTCTCCACCGTTGTGAGAGGCGAATGTCCTGCCTGTATTTGCGCACATCAAGAGGTACAAAGATATAATATCCTACAATAATCATTAGGATCAAGGCAGGAATTAAAAGCAGTGTCATGAGATAAACAGATAGCACCCCTTTGCAAGCCTCCGATTTATCAATGTGATTCCTAATAGGCCCATATTCTGTATATTAGCCTCTTTCAAAATATAAAGAATACATCTCCTAATTATATTTTGGGGGCATTGAATGAATTTTAGATAACTTTCTGATGAACAATGGGAACTTATCAAACCTTTCCTATTACCACAGCAAATAACTGGTAGGAAAATTAATGACCCCAAGATCATCAAGGTCTTTGTTTTAATTGTAGAGTGTAGATCGAGAGATATGAAAGAAGTTTATTTTAAACCATTCAAAGGAAAGTGATATTAACTTCCTGAAACATAGTTTTATTGGCAACAAAGAAAGGAGGTGAGATTTGTTGCAGTCTTTTATTGTAGAACATTATCTACAGAAAGAGATTGATGTCTATTGCGGGGGACCTGATATCTTTTCAGGAAAGGTAGAAGCATGCGCTGATGGCGTGCTAACTCTTGAAAAGGATGGAAAATACACCCACATTGCTATCCAGAAAATAGTGGCAATCTGGGAAGAAAAATAAGAAATTGGGCATGTTGCCGGAAAATCCGGCACAAGCCATATTTAATTGACTTCTGCAAACGCAAATTTATGCATTACTTTGGTGACTTTTATAGAGATTTCGTCTCCAACTTCGGTCCCAGGTACAAAGATCACAAAACCTTCAATACGGGCAATTCCGTCGCCTTTCTTGGCAATATCTTCAATTACAACATCATAGGATTCTCCAGCTTCCACTGGAGCAATAGGTTCATTACGTTCGAACAACTAAGTACACTTCCTTAAACAATTAAGCTCGCTGGGATGTAGCAAAACAGACATAGGTGAAAAACCACAATGGTAACCACAATGGTATATTACTAGCCGAAAAGCTTCCAATCCTGCGATAGCGTATACATGCATCTTTTACTATAAGAATCTTTTGCCCAAGAAAACGTAACCAGCAACATAATTATTTATGCCGTGGAAATATAGTATACAGATAACATGATAAGTAATTTTTAAGGATGCTGGCTGAATGCAAGAGCTACAGATCAAAGTTGAGAAAGCACATCCCATTGATTTTGGAAGGGGTATTATTCGCCTGGATCCAGACACACTCTTAAGCCTTCAACTTTCACCTGGGGACATCGTCCAGATTGAGGGCAAGCGGAATACTGCCGCGAAAGTCTGGCGTGCCGACAGACAGGATTGGGGTCAGGGAATCGCAAGAATTGATGGTTACACCAGACAGAATGCCGGAGTGGGAATAGGCGAGCGAGTGACAATCCGTAAAATCGAAGCAATTCCTGCTGAAAAAGTGCTTCTTGCACCTCCTGAGGGTGTAATGATGGAATTTGGGGAAAACACAGAATCCATCATTAAGCACAACATACTCAAAAGACCACTTGTTAAGGAAGATATAATACCTATTATCAGTTCCATGGGCCAATCCCATCCGGGAAGCCAGGCCATACCTCTTATCGCAATTGAAACCGAGCCTGAGGAAGGGGTACTTATTATTACTGAAAGAACCGAAATCCAGCTTCAGGAAAAACCAGTAATTGGATATGAGAATGCGACCCGGGGCATTACCTATGAAGATATTGGAGGACTCAGAGATGAAATCCAGCGTGTAAGAGAAATGATTGAGCTTCCACTGAAACATCATGAGCTTTTCCAGAGACTAAATATTGAACCTCCAAAAGGGGTTATTTTGTACGGACCCCCTGGCACTGGTAAGACACTCATTGCCAAAGCTGTTGCAAATGAGTCCCGAGCACATTTTCTCTACATTGCCGGTCCTGAAATTATGGGTAAATTCTATGGAGAAAGTGAGGAAAGATTGCGCAGGATTTTTGAAGAAGCGGACGAAAATACCCCATCCATTATTTTTATTGATGAAATCGACTCTATAGCACCAAAGCGTGAAAACGCGACAGGAGAAGTCGAGCGTAGGGTGGTCGCACAATTACTTACCCTGATGGATGGAATGGATGAACGCAAGGAAGTGGTTGTTATCGGTGCAACCAACCGTATTGATTCAATTGATCCTGCACTACGCCGCCCCGGTAGATTTGACCGCGAAATTGAAATCGGTGTTCCGGATTGTGATGACAGGCTCGAGATACTGCAAATTCACACACGTGGAATGCCTCTTTCCGAAGAAATCGATGAAGATTATTTACGTTATCTTGCAGAATACACACAGGGTTTTGTTGGGGCCGATATGCTTGCACTTGTTCAGGAAGCTTCAATGAGGGCGTTGCGACGCATACTTCCAGAAATCAACTTTGACGAAGAAAAGATTCCCGAAGAAGTACTTGAAAAACTTGAAGTCACGGCACAGGACTTTGAAGATGCACTCAAGGAAGTCGAACCTTCTGCAATGAGAGAAGTACTTGTTGAAATCCCGTCTGTTGGCTGGGATGATATCGGCGGGCTTGAAGATGCAGAACAAGAACTAAGGGAAACTGTGGAGTGGCCATTGAAATGGCCTGAAAAAATTGAAAAGATGGGAGTTAAACCCCCTACCGGTATTTTACTATATGGTCCACCCGGAACCGGAAAAACTCTTCTTGCACAGGCAGTAGCCAATGAAGCAAATGCAAATTTTATAAGCATTAAGGGTCCACAGATATTCTCAAAATATGTTGGCGAGTCAGAAAAAGCTATTCGGGAAATATTTAAGAAAGCCAGACAGGTTGCACCATGTATTATTTTCTTTGACGAAATAGATTCAATCGCATCTATCCGCCAGGGCGGTAGTGATGAAGGCGGAAGGGTAACTGAACAGGTTGTAAACCAGCTCTTAACTGAAATGGATGGGTTGGAGCCCCTTAATGAAGTCGTAGTCATAGCAGCTACAAACAGACCAGATCTTATCGACCCGGCACTGCTTCGTTCCGGAAGATTTGACAGGCTGGTAATGGCTACTCCAACAACACATGAAGGAAGAATAAGTATTTTCCAGATCCACACAAGAAACATGCCATTAGATGATGATGTGAATATTTCAGACCTTGCAGGCATGACTGAGGGATATGTTGGAGCTGACATCGAAGCCGTTTGCCGGGAAGCTGCAATGCTTGCCCTTCGAGAAAACTTTGATAATGACAAAGTAAGTCTCAGGCACTTCACACAGGCTTTTGAAAAAGTTAAGCCAACAGTTAATGAGGACATGATAGACTTTTATAATCGCTTGTCCCAGAAACTTAAAGGCGGTACACGAAAGACTGAAACTAGTTCATATACAGGATATATTTGAAGGAGAGGACTTATAAATGGTAAAGGTGTTTGCAAAAAACATTTCCAACAAACAGGTAATGGCAACAGACGGCACTGAAATTGGTATACTTAACAATGTTGTAATGGATATAAAAAGTGGAAAATTAGAAGATCTCATAATCAAACCTGATATTGGTCTTGACACATCCAAATATCCAATGGAAGGACAATACCTAAAGATCCCATTTAGAGCTGTCCGCTCCGTTAAAGATTACATTGTTGTGGACAGGGCATTTATTTCCGAACAGGCTTAAGCGATTAAACCTTCAGCCAGCAGGTATTCAAGTGCCTCTTGTGCTCCATCACCAAATGATGAAGAGGTTACCATATCTGCTACCTGAATCAGTTCATCCGATGCATTGCCAACAGCCACAGAAAAGCCTGCAATCTCACACATTTCAATATCGTTTACTGAATCGCCGATGGCAACAAAATCTTTTGTATCAATTTCCATTAATTCTGCCATTCGGGCAAGACCAGTACCTTTGTTAACATTCTTACTTTTTATGTGGATTGCAAATCCTGTATCAATAATTTCTACATTGTAATTGGAACCTGAAAGTGCTTCCTGAAGTTCTTCAACTGGTATACCCCTTTGGATAGTTATTTCAGTTTTACGGAGAAAGGGATCCAATCGAACAAGATCATATTTTGAAGACAACAGATCGAATGCAGCCTCACATTCCTCAATATTATCCGAAATATACGGCTTTGTATCGAAGGCCAATTGTAAAACTCCGCCATTCTCACTGATGACTTTTCCTTCCAAACCCATCAGCTTTGAGGCTGCAGAGGCATAACAAAGTACATTTCCGGTAGCCAGCACTACTGGTATTTCAAGGTTATAAAGAAGTTCGCAAGCCCCGTAGTGAAGCTTCCTGTCCATACCAGTGATTGTACCGTCTATATCCACAGCAAGTGCAGAGAACATGACATTAGCTCTAAGAAAAGGAATATGATAAAATTATCCCTGAATCATCCGTCTAGCAGACCATCTGTGGTAACTGCCACAATCGCTTCTCCGTCTGGAAGGCATGGAGAATCCACCAATTTGACAATTCTCTTATCGCCCTTAGATTTGCGTATATATATCCTGAAAGTTGCTGTATGACCCACGATATGCCCTCCGATTGGGCGAGTTGGATCACCAAAAAAAGCATCGGGCTTCGCCATCACCTGATTTGTCACCACCACACAGGCATTATTAAGATCACCAAATCTCTGGAGATCATGAAGGTGTTTATTCAGCTTTTGCTGTCGATCTGCAAGCGTACCTCTCCCCACATACTCAGCCCTGAAATGTGCTGTCAGTGAGTCTACAATCAACAAACGGACTGGTTTATCAGTATCTTTTAGTGCAGTTGCTTTTTCCGATGCGGCATCCGCAAGAAGAATCTGGTGATTGGAATTGTAAGCCCTCGCCACATGTATATTCCTGAGAAAATCTTCCGGGTCAAGATCAATTCCGTGTTTTAGGGCTGCACCTTCGACCATCTGTTTGATCCTCTCTGGCCTGAAAGTGTTTTCAGTATCAATTATGATAACTGAACCATTCAATCCGCCAAATTCTTCCGGAAGCTGGACATTAACAGCAAGCTGATGAGTAATCTGGGTTTTTCCTGATCCGAATTCACCATACAATTCAGTGATTGCCTGAGTTTCCACACCCCCACCAAGCATCTCATCAAATTCTACACAACCTGTAGAAAGTTTTCCTACTTTCTCTCGTCTTTCCATAACAAGATCGCCGGTTTCGAATCCGCCAATGTCTGCCGCACTTCTGGCGGCATTGATAATTTTAGCGGCTGTTGACTCTCCGATGTCTGCACTTGCCACAAGTTCAGCAGGAGAAGATACTGCAATCGCTTCCACGCTTGTGTAGCCTGCTTCCCGTAGTTTCTGGGCAGTTGCCGGACCAACATGATCCAGTTCTTCAAGTGATATCTCGCTCATTAAAATACCTCTTTTGGTGCACAATTTTTCGTCCTGGGTGCACTGTGATATGATTGAACTATCCACATTGCATTATATATATGTGACCAAAGCAACCTGAAAATATTCTGGCAAAAAGCGAATTATGAAAATTCAGCCCTTATTATCCGGTATTCCCTGATGAGCATCCATGAAGTAAGCACGAAAGCCAGTGTATCTGCTATCGGAAATGCCATCCACACCCCTTCAAGATCATATGCACGAGGCAAAAGAAACAGCAGAGGCAAAAGGAAAATGGTCTGTCTGGCCATTGAAAGAATAAATGAAGGGAGGGGCTTTCCCAAAGCCTGATACATTCCTGCACTCACAAACTGAATACCCAGAAGCGGCACAGCCAGAACCATTATTCTGGTTGCAGATACACCTACTTCAATAAGGTGTGTATCAGTTGTAAATATTGAAAACAGAAATGATGCCAGCGAATACAAGAGCACAAAATCAAAAATCGCAATCAGTGTGGAGATCCAGAGAGAAAGTCTGAGCGATTCCAATACCCTTTCAAAGTTTCGTGCACCATAATTAAACCCGATGATAGGTTGCATACCCTGCAATAGGCCAATAAGTGGCATCGAGGCAAAAACAAACAATCGGTTGAATATACCGTAAACAGCTATAGGAACATCCCCACCATATATTGCAAGAATATTGTTCACGAAAACTACTACAATACTCATTGAGGAATTACGGGTAAATGGAGCAAGCCCAAGCGCACAAACCTCTTTTAATATTGGTATATCGGGTCTGAGATCATGAGTTCTGAAAACAAGACTACTGTAACCTGACATGAAATATTTCACCAAGAAAAATGCAGAAGCAAAATAGGAGATTACAGTAGCAATTGCAGCTCCTCTGATACCCATTCCCAGTCCGAAAATAAATATCGGATCAAGAATTATGTTCAGTACGCCACTAAACACCATTGTTAACATGGCAACCCTTGCATTACCTTCAGATCGGGCCACATTATTTGCCACAAGGGAAAACATGAAGATCGGCGTTCCATAGAGCAATATTTGAAGGTATTCCCTTGCAAAAGGAAGAATTGTTGGAGTCGCTCCGAAAAGCTCCAGAATCGGAGTCATGAAAACAAGACCCATTATGGAAACTAGTGTACCGAGTACAATGGACATACCTATAATATTCCCAAAAGTCTTTTCAGCACCCTCAATGTCCTTTGAGCCCAATCTGCGGGAAATTATCGATGCCCCACCAAGTCCTATGGCAAGGGAAATTGCCATGCTTATCATCAAAACCGGAAAACTGACCGCAATTGCGGCAATACCCTGAACACTTGCATCCCCAAGAGCACGTCCTACAAAAATAGTATCGACTATGTTGTATAGACCACTCACCAGCATACCGACTGTCGCTGGAGCTGATAGCTTGAGCAAGAGCTTGCTTATTTTTTCTATACCCAGCATTTCACTTTGTGCTTTCATCCCACATTTCCTCACAAACGTTATTCACCATCTTTGCAAGCAGTTTAATAAAAGTGGCTTGCTCTTCATCTGAAAATCCTGTAAAAAGCTTCTTCCGACGCATAGCGGAGATTTTCATAACAATTTCCTGTAGCTCCAACCCTTTCTCAGTAAGGTAAACCCGTAAGGCCCTTTTGTCCGAATGATCCTGTACTCTTTCAACATACCCTTTTGAAGCCAGTTTTTGTACGGCTCTGGCGGCAGTAGCTCTGTTGACCAGAAACATTCTGGCAAGCTCTTCCTGATACAAGCCATCCTGATGGTAGAGAGCCATCAAAAAAGCAATTTGTCCACCACCTATCCCATATTCTTCGAGATGTTTTGCCATATATCCCAGATTATGTCTATGAAGAAAGGCAATCATGGCACTGGGGGAATATGAAGGGTCAGAAAAACTCATTGGTCGTTGCATAAACCATGTTGTATATAATTGTTGCGTATGCAACAATCTGCCATAAAGGCTATCAAAAAAGAAGACATCATGAGTCCTGATGCCACGAATAGCGGTAGGAGGAACTTTTGAATTCCTGCATGATGGACACAAACGGCTTTTGCGCAAGGCTTTTGAATTAGCGGAATCAGGGACTGTTGACATCGGTGTCACTTCCAATGCAATGGCACAAAAAAGGGGGCGGGAGATTCTTGATTATACAAAACGTCTTAAGCAGCTTAAAGACTACCTGGACCATATTCAGGTAAAAAAGGAATCCTACAGAATCCAGAAGCTTGAAGACCCTTATGGAACAACCCTGACTGATAATTATGATTACATCGTGGTCTCGCCTGAAACATATCCAGTTGCCCTCAAAATAAACGAAATTAGGAAGCAAAAGGGCCTTGATGAAATAACTATCGTCAAAATTGATTACGTACTTGCAGATGATGAAATCCCCATTTCTTCCACTAGAATTGTAAAAGGGGAAATAGATATTCACGGCCACCTCAAAGGGACAAGACTTTAATTTCTTTGCTTTCATATTATTTTCCCATGAGACGCGAATTCACAGATAGAGACATGGAAATTTTTAACAAGCTTGCTCCAGAAGCCGGGGGAAATAATATTTCATCTATGGGACATCCATTCCCGTTTATCCTGAGACCTGTTTCCCACAAATTCGCGGAATCCGCAGAAGATTTCAAGGAACGACTCTCACGGCTTTCCATGGAAGAAATTGAGTATCTTGCCGATCTTGTGATGGAAGGGACAGAAGAAATCCGTACACTGGAAGATGAGGACATTGACAGCTTTTTTGAAGTCGTTAGTGAAAAAGTATCTGCTGAAAAAGTTGAAGCACTCAAAAATAAACTCGGGATTTTTTAAAACATGCCACTCTTTTTTGGAACCGCAGGGACTCCTATTAGCGCAAAGGAAAAGGGAAGTATTGGAGGGATTAAGCGTATCCGGGAACTTGGTCTTAGTTGCATGGAACTTGAGTTTGTGCGCGGAGTGCGGATGAAGGAAGACACCGCCCGAAAGATAGCAGCTGTTGCCTCCGAGAATAAAGTGGCGTTGAGTGTTCATGCCCCATATTACGTTAATTTAAATTCCCGTGAACCTGAAAAAATTGAAGCAAGTATCAAACGCATTTATGATTCCGCCCGAATCGGAAGTCTTTGTGGTGCATCATCCATTGTTTTCCATCCTGCTTATTATCATGGAGAGACCAGTAGAATCGTTCTGGAAAAGGTTATCAGATCACTGAGAAAACTCAGGGAAATCTTTGAAGAAAAAGAAATTGATGTTATTCTTCGCCCCGAAACTACCGGGAAACCCAGCCAGTTTGGAACTCTTAAGGAAATACTGAATATGGCTGTTGAGGTGGAAGGTGTGATGCCATGCATTGATTTTGCACACCTGCATGCCCGTACTAATGGAGATATTAACACATACGAGGAGTTTGCAGCCTGCCTTTGTATTGTGGAAAACTACCTGGGAAAGCAAGGGCTGGCAGATATGCATATGCACATTTCAGGAATTAAATACAACTCAAAAGGGGAGGTAAAGCATCTAGTCCTGCAGGAATCTGATCTAAATTACCCTGCCCTTATGAAAGCATTGAAGGATTTCAACGTTGAAGGTCTTGTGATTTGTGAAAGTCCGAACCTTGAAGAAGACGCACTGCTTCTTCAGGAAACCTTTGAAAAGCAGTAAATCAGCTCTTTTTATATTGCTCACACACACTGAAGAAATTGTGGAATAATGCCTCACCACTTTTGGTATGTGCAACTTCAGGATGCCATTGTACACCATAAATTGGTTTATAAGGATGCTTCATGGCTTCCACCTCACATATATCCGAGCGTGCAAGCTATATGAATCCTTCAGGCATGACTGTAACCTCATCTGCATGAGATGCCCACGTCGTAATTTTTGGACCCAGACCTTTCAGGATATCATTTTCTTCGAGGATTTCAACATCAACATCAGCATAGCCGCCATATTTCCCTGAACCGGTGCTTCCCCCGAAAGAGAGAGCTATTAACTGGTGCCCGAGACAGATGCCAAGAATAGGAAGATCAATTTGTTTTACGTAGTCACTACAAAGACCAATCCGGTCCATGCTTGGACCACCGCTCAAAATTAATCCGTCCGGCTCCATTGCGTGGATTTCATCTATTGGAGTTGTATTGGGAATGATTTCTGTCTCCATGTCCAGATCGCGGACGGTGCGATGAATCAGATGACAAAACTGCCCGTAATTGTTGATAACAAGTATCTTCAACTTTTCCATGAATGGACTGAGGAATATAAAAATATATAATACATTTGCCTGCACAGCATCTGGTTAAACCAAATTTTGAAATTACAAACAAAAAACTTAAATATAACACTGTGTAACTATGTCACATACTGACACGGTGAAGGAGTTGGACATATGTCTGAACTGGGAAAGAATATTCGAATAGAAAGAATAATGGACAGAGATAGCAGAAACATGGTGATCATACCTATGGACCATGGATTGTCTGATGGCCCCATCAAAGGTGTAATCGACATAGCAGATTCCATAAACAAGGTTGCCGAAGGAGGAGCTAACGCTGTACTCATGCAGAAAGGAATGGTTCCTCACGGTCACAGGGGATACGGTCATGATGTGGGTTTGATTGTTCACATGAGTGCTTCCACATCACTGGGTCCCGACCCCAATGACAAGGTATTGGTCTGCACAGTTGAAGAAGCATCCAGAATGGGAGCGGACGCAGTTTCTGTGCATATAAATGTGGGATCTGAAACCGAATCCGAACAACTCAAGATACTGGGAGAAATAGCCAAACAATGTGATTACTGGGGAATCCCATTACTTGCAATGATGTACCCCAGAGGAAAGAAGGTCACTAATCCGCATGACCCCGAAATGGTAGCCCATGCAGCCCGTGTAGGTGCGGAACTGGGGGCTGACATCGTAAAGACCGTTTACACCGGAGATGAAGAATCATTTACCAGGGTAATAGAAGGCTGTCCAGTTCCTGTAGTTATTGCAGGAGGACCAAAGACCAACACCGACAGGGAATTCCTGGAGATGATCAGGGGAGCCATGGACGCCGGAGCCCGTGGTGTTGCAATTGGTAGAAACGTATTCCAGCATCCAAACCCTACAAAAATAACAAAAGCAATTACACATATAGTACATCAAAACAGTACTGTAGATGAAGCTTTAGAGATATTACGCTAAAAGGAGTCATCCTGATGAACAAGGAAGTATGGATACGTGCCGATGAAGGCGACTGGGAAAAGAAAAAGCAGCGCATCACAGCAGGTCTCGAGGCTGGTGTTTCATGCGTACTGGTATTACCGGAGGATGTTGACAAGGTAAAAGAGCTTGGAGATATTAAGATCGCCACTTTCTTTTCATCAGAGCCGTCAAATGCAGATATCATAGTAGTGGGTAAGGATAGTGAAGCAGATGGAACACTGCCCCTGCCCACAGATTTAAGTAATTCCCGGGATTTCGATATCATTGCACACCTCCGCCGGGAAAAGAAAACTGTTGCAGGCTTTTCCATAATACACGACAAAGCCCATGAAAAATTTGCTTCATCCCTTGGCAGGGTTTGTGATTACCTTATTGCAATCGGTACTGACTGGAAAGTCATCCCACTGGAAAACCTGATAGCATCACTGCAACCGGAAGACATGAAAATCATATCCGGTGTTCGCGATACCGACGAAGTCAGGCTTGCCCTTGAAACCATGGAGCATGGTGCAGACGGAGTATTGCTTGACACAGATAACCCCGATACCATTCGCAAATCTGTGGAAATTGCAGAAGAAGCAACTTCCGAGCGGCTGGAGCTTGAAGTTGCAAAGGTTACAAAGGTAGAACAGGTTGGAATGGGGGACCGTGTTTGTGTAGACACCTGCAGCCTCATGGGTACCGGAGAGGGAATGCTTGTAGGATGCGGTTCAGGTGGCATGTTTCTGGTTCATTCCGAATCAGAAGATAGTCCTTACGTTGCTTCCCGTCCATTCAGGGTTAATGCGGGAGCAGTTCATGCGTATGTTCAGACAGGCGGAAAAACACGATATCTTT
This sequence comes from Methanohalophilus sp., assembly GCF_030156785.1. GTDB lineage: Archaea > Halobacteriota > Methanosarcinia > Methanosarcinales > Methanosarcinaceae > Methanohalophilus. The sequence continues at coordinate 96,448 of NZ_JASGLW010000002.1, read as the reverse complement.
GCGAACTAGAAGCTGGTGATGAGGTTGCAGTTGTAAATGCCGAAGGAAGGCAGCGTAGAGCTGTTGTGGGAAGAGTTAAAATTGAGCGGCGCCCACTCATGCTTGTAGAAGCCTGCACATCTGATGGCAAGACAATAAAAAACATCCTCCAGAATGCTGAGACAATCAAGCTCGTTTCAGGAGATGGAAAACCTGTTTCCGTAACCAGCCTCAAAGAGGGTGACGAGGTTATGGTCTATGTTGAGGAAAGCGGCAGGCATTTCGGGATGAAAGTAGAAGAAACAATCATCGAGAAATAAACATGCTGGAGTTACCCAAACACAATCGTGCCCTCATTGTTGCATCCATTGATAACAATCCATATTCACAAGCATTGGCCGCAAAAAATCTTGGTGCCGATGTTCTGGAACTCAGAATGGATCTCCTTGGAATTGACTCTGTGGATGCTGCCATCCTACTTAGAGAGCAAGTTTCATGCATTGGACTTCCATGTATTGCAACCAATCGAATACGTTCAGAGGGCGGTCACTGGGGAGGAAATGAAGAAAGCAGGCTGGAAATACTCGAAGGAATCCTTCCATACGTAGATGCAGTAGACATTGAAATGTCTGTTCCTGAGAAAAACAGGATTATCAAAAGTGCAAAAAGCAATCATGTAACGGTAATCATCTCGTCACACTTCTTTGACAGCACACCCCCAATGGAAAAAATAAATGAGATTTTCAGGAAAGGACATAAAGCAGGGGCTGATATCACAAAGATTGCCACAATGCCCAAATCACCTTCAGACGTCCTGAAGCTTCTGGAGGCAGCAAATTCTGCCGATAGTCCTGTATGCGCTATTGCAATGGGTAAAATTGGAAGTTACAGCCGGGTTGTAGGTGGGCTTTATGGATCAGTCCTCACATATGGCTGCATCGGAAAGGCCGTTGCACCGGGTCAGCTTAGAATTGACAAGCTTAAAGCTGCAATGGAGATGCTGCTGTGAAGGTTTTTGGCGTAATAGGAAATCCTGTAGAACATTCCCTTTCGCCTGCAATGCATAATGCTGCATTCCGTGAACTCGAAATGGATTGTGTCTATCACCCATTCAGGGTTGCCCCGGAGTACCTAGGGAATGCTATAAATGGAGCAAATGCCCTTGGTTTTGGAGGACTTAATGTCACCGTTCCACATAAGGAGCAAACACTGCATTTTGTGAAACCCGATGAACTTGCTCTCCAGATTGGTGCCGTAAACACCATTGACTTCAAAAATGGGATAAGAGGATACAATACCGATGGTCTGGGTGCTGAAAAAGCTCTGACAGAAAAGGGAATCCGCATCAAAGGTGCAAATATTTCGCTAGTTGGTGCCGGAGGAGCAGCAAAAGCTATAGCATATCATTTTTCAAATCTCGGTGCAAATATTGATATATTCAACCGCACGCTCCGGCGCGCAGAAGAACTTGCCCGTGTTGTAAATGGACATGCCCACGGATTGGACATTCTCGGGAAAAGCCTTGAAAACTGCGATATTCTGATTAACACCACTACAGTTGGAATGTATCCAAATTTATCCGAATCCGTTGTAACCCGTGAACAACTTCATTCGGATCTGGTTGTATTTGATATAGTTTACAATCCACTGGAAACAAAATTACTTCAGGAAGCTAGGGCTGTCGGTGCTAAAACAATTGACGGTGTTGGAATGCTGGTTCATCAGGGAGCCGAAGCATTCCGTATCTGGACTGGCCGCGATCCTCCGGTTGAAACCATGAGAAAAGCCGTATTGGAGGAACTTTCATGCAGATGCTGATCATTGGTGGTACAGGTGAAATGGGGCAATGGTTTGCAAAATTTTTCAAGAACGAAGGATACGATGTCTGGGTATCGGGACGCCGGGGGCGCGCTGATGTTGCGGAAAAACTAGAAGTTAATTTCACATCCTCTCCAAAAGAAATAATTCCAGATTGTGACATTGTTATTGTATCAGTTCCTATTGATATAACACCTGAAATTATACGGCAAGCTGCCCCACTCATGAAACCCGGTAGTTTGTTGATGGATCTTACATCCATTAAGAAAAAGCCGGTTGAAGCAATGATAGAAGCCTCACCAGAAGACGTTGAACTGCTGGGAACACACCCCATGTTTGGCCCCTCGATACCATCATTGCAAGGACAAACTTTTATCCTGACACCTGTGAAAAACAGATGCGAAAACTGGTTCCCGAAAATCCGTAAATTACTGGAAAAACAAGGTGCACACATCGAAATAATAACCCCGCAAGAACATGACCATATCGTATCAATCGTACAGGGATTGACTCATTTTGCCTACATCACAATTGGTGCAACCCTGAAAGAACTTGATTTTGATGTGCAGGGGTCACGTCGTTTCATGAGTCCTGTTTATGAGATTATGTTGGATTTTGTCGGGCGTATATTGGGACAGAACCCTTGGCTTTATGCACAAATACAAATGCAGAACCCTGAGATCCCGAATGTACACAGGACTTTCATAGAGCAATGTGAGAAACTCTCTCAGCTTGTTGTGGAAGAAAAAGCTGATGATTTCTGCAGGGTTATGAAAGATGCCTCAATTCATTTTGGAGATACAGTGGCTGCATTACATAGATCTGACAAGCTTATCAATGCAAAAGTAGCAGAATTTGAAGAGCTGGTTCACTCCATTGGAAAGGAAAGAGGGCTATACCATATTTACTCAGGTAAAACTCATATTGGGATTGTTGAGAAGGTCATGCCAAGATCGGTCACTATTTCAGAATCCGGAAAACTTGTGACCCTTAAAATTGAAAATGTACGCCTCCTGAGTTCCGATGAACTCAACAAATGGAAAAATGAGAATATTACAAGAAAGACCAGAGATATTTCCGCCTACATCCCCAATAATGCTGATCCTGATATTCTGTGCCAAATTCTCGAGAAAATAAGTGAGGGAATATCCTGTAAGGTACATGACATCTACAATAATCCTGAAGGACACATGAGTGTTACTTTTCGTTTGAGTATCCGTCAGGATATTGATGTAAACAAAATACAGATTGAAGCGGAAAAACTGCTTGAAGGCATAGGGTGTACCCTTCGCTAAAGCAAGGATTTATGTAAATCATATGCACTTTGTTTTGAAAAGAACATAAAATGGCGTGATGATGTGAAAGTGAAAAAGAAGAAACAAAATGATGCCGTATTACCGCATGTCTTCGGAAAAGACATCCGCGAATTCCTCAGGTATTACAAAGGTGGACTCCTTTTAATAGCTCTTCTGGGAATATATCTGGGGATACAGGGACTTTATCTGATTATTGTAGCAAAGGATTACATTCCCGGAATTTCCCTGTTTCTGGCAGCATTGCTAATATCTCCCCCACCTATTGGGATATCAAATATGGTGGCACAGCAGCTGAGAATTGAACTGACAATGGTCATGAAACTGGGATTTTCAACAATTTTGCTGGTGATAGCAGTGCTTACGCTCTGAATTTTGAGAGACATATAATGGAACTGACAAAAAGACATGTGTTTTCCCAAAAAACTCTGTAGAAATCGCCCTACGGATACACATATGAACAAATCTAACCACAGAAAACACAGAAGTCCACAGAGGAGATTTCAAGAGTCCTGAATGCTATTTGTGGGAGTTTTTGCCATCTCTTTGATCTCTGTGAATTCTGTGGTTTTATGTGAAGTATAAGTGTTCTACAAAACCAAACAACTATTAAAAAAAGAAAAAAGTATGATCAAGTAAAGCTCAAAGGAAGCTTACAAGATCTTCAAGTGCGCTTTTTGGATCTTCCGCCTTGACAATACCTGAAGCGAGCAAAACCCCATCTGTACCAAGTTCAAGGGCTGCTTTTACATCTTCCCCTTTTGAAATTCCAGCACCGCACAATACCTTTACATCTGAATTTATGCGCCGGACTGCACGCACTGACCCTTCCACAATCTCCGGGTCCGCTTTTGAAACCGGGATTCCGCTGCCGATGAGCCCCGGCGGTTCCACTGCCACATAATCCGGGGAAAGAGCCGCTGCTGCTGCAGTTGTTGGAATATTGTTGGTGCAGACAATTGAAGTCAAACCTTCAGCTTTTGCAGCGCTTACTGAAGCCTCAATATCTGCAAGCTTGAGACGGTGTTCTGAGTGGTTGATAAGGGTTCCGCAGGCACCTGCATCTTTTACACAGCGTGCAAGCACATGACCAGTATGGCTTCCTGGGGCCATTCCATCCAGATGCTGAGAATATACGGGAACATCCACCTCTGATGCCACACGATAGACATCGCAAAGCTGGGGTGCCACCGCAATGGTAACACCGGATGCCTTGGATACTTCCACACATGCTTTAGCTATTTTTACAGCTTTAGGTCCTGTTCCCTCCAAATAAGTCTTGAAGTTCACCACTATAAGCGGAACCTGCATTAACTCACCTCAGAAGTCAGTCATTACCCTGAACTGATCGATTTCAGGTTTACCTAGGGCTTCAATGAAGCGCTCGGTAGCCTGACGCACATCTTTGGCGTTGGTTATGGCACGTCCGACTACAAGGATATCTGCACCTGCTTTAAGAGCATCCGGTATAGTATCTACACGAATACCACCTGCAACAGCCACAAGCATCTTGGAGGATAGTGCTTTCATGTCATCGATGCTACCCCATGCGTGAGCCGTTTCCTCGATGTCAATCGCCCTGTGGAGCTCCACCACGTCAGGAAGCTCATCCAGCTGCTTGAGCACTGAAACCGGGTCTGGCTGGTTAAGTGTATCCATGACTGCATAGATACCGGTCTTGTGAGCTTCTGAAATTGCTTTGTTGAGGGTTGCAATGGGTGCAAGAGCTGAAATCACAATGGCATCTGCAGTAGCATCCGCAACCATTCTTGCTTCAAGGTTACCTGTGTCCAGTGTTTTCAGGTCCGCAACAATGAACGCATCAGGTTTGATTTCCCTGAGCTTTGTGATAACATCTACACCATACCTCTTGATCAAAGGCGTACCGGCTTCAAGAATCAGATGATCGCTCTTTGGAAGCTGCTTTACAATGCTGGTTACTACATCAATGTTGGGGTTATCCAGTGCAACCTGAAGGTATGGCGGGTCCCAGAGTCTTGATACCTTAAATCCCATGATAGCATGTGCCATCCTGTCTTTTTCCTCAAGAACCTTGTTAATGCTGGGAAATCCATTCATTGCTCGCTTGATCGCCAGTTTGGTGGCTCCGTAATTATATCTGTAAATACGGTTGTAATCCTGAGCATCGGGGTGGATGAAAACACTTGCAATAACAACAAGTTCTTCAGCTTTCTCTTTAGGGATCAAACCTTCCTCTACAGCATCGGCTACTGCCTTGGCCACTGCAGCCTGTGCAGGACCAAAAACCTGGGATGCCTGATCCATGTTCTTTACAGTGACCTTCGGAACAATGAGAGTTGAGGGTTTGGTAGGGAGATTTGGCCTGATTACCGAGAGTAATGGAGTGTGCCCTGCTGACAGCTGGGTCATCCCGGTAGCAAAGGCCTGTCCTACCGGACCTTCCTTCTCTCCGATCATAAGATCAATGTGGGCGAGCTCGGGGGCCTCGCCTATTAAAGCTTCTCCAATTAACATCATTGTATCAATTCGCTACATGTGTATGAATATATATATGGTTTCTGATGAGTCACAATTGAATATTGAAAAAATTATTTATTGATGAGCACAAATACAAACTACGTGACCTTAAAAACAGAAAATACCTTGATCAAAAATCCTCGAGTTCGTAATCTATTGGTGATTACTGCTTTGATCATTAGTTTTTTTGCTGCGTGGTTGCCTGATTTTGAATTTATTTTTGGAATGGAGCAGGGTCGTATAAGTTCCATGCTGGTTTTTGGAACATTTAATGGCTTTCTACTGGGGCCAATTGTCGGACCTATTGTGACAATTGTGGCAATGCTTCTGCATTTGCCAATAAACCCTGAATATCTGGGAAACAACCTATTTACGTACCTATCCCCTGGATTTATCGGTCTTGCATCAATAATAGCAGGATTGTGTGTTGCTGAAAAACAAAAATTTGCTTACTCTATCTTTGGTGCAGTGATTCTACTGTGGTTTATCACACCTGTTGGCTTTCAAGCTTATTCATACATCTGGTTCCATGTTCTAGTGCTCGCTTGCTGTGTCCTCGCTTCAAGAAAGCAGGCATTTTATCACGTCTCCAGAAGATGGCAAATCTTTGTATACTTATTCCTTGTATCGTTGCTTGCGGTTCTCGCGGATCATTTAATAGGGAGCATTATTGCTGCATTCGTCTTTGATCTGGATGCGAATGTGTATAAGGAAGTAATTTACTTATACCCGCTAGAGCGCCTGATACTTGCATTTTCAGCTGCAGTTTTCGGATATATAGTATTCATGCTGGTACAAGTACTCACCTCAGAAAATATCAGAGATAGAAAAGAACCATTTACAGATGTCAAAGACATTGTCGACTACATCGAAACCGATGTGAAAGCAATTCTCCATAAAGAGAGAAAGTAATCTTAGCAAATCTGATCTTTTAGATTGAAAATTGCCTTGGAAAAAGGATGAGCTGGATCTTCACATGTAAATAATTTTTTAGTTCCATATTTTGAAACATCACACATACATGGAATTCTTGCAAGTACTGGAACTGGAATTTGATCCTCAAAAGAAAATGAAGATACACCATTATTCATATTTTCGATTGCAAAACAACGCTTCTCAAGTGGTTTGTAAATCCCGTTGATAACGAGCTGGACGCCTCTGCTTTCCCCTGACTTAAATACTGTTATCACATATTCACTGCATGCAACTACATTTACAGAAGTGTAATCAACTCCTGGACTGGAATCCATTATTACCACATCAAACCCACTGGAAAAAAGTTTCTTTTTGCAGTCTATAAGTTTCTGAAGCGCCTGTGATTGCCAGCGACGGTCCTTTAAAGATATTTCCCGTATTTCAGCAATATCCGGATTAGAATATCCAACACACACTCTACCTTTTGTACCCATCTCTCTGGTAGCATCCACAAGAACATCATCAATTTCCTGCCTGCCTTCAAGAACACTGTTCAACCAGCAATCTTTAACAGGAAAGAGGCCACTGAAAAGGCTTGGAGACTTGAGATCAAGATCCAGAAGACAAACATTTTTTCCATCCATTGCGTAAGCATACGCAAGGTTCTGGGCAATACAAGTTTTTCCTGTACCCCCCTTTGAAGAATGGATTGAAATAGAGAAACTCATGCTAACATGCCACAAGGTCGTTTAAGATTTTGCCTATCTGCAAGTACTTTTTAATTAAGCGGGAGTCTCATCCTGCAGCAAGATATATATTAATTATCCTGGTTAATCTTAATCGCATCGATGAATATAAAGAAATATATTCTTTTTGTGATTATAAGGAGGATTGGATCTCAAAAAATACTTTTTTACCTTTCCTGAATTTACGTACATGACCCATCCTTACAAGCTGATTAAGATATGAACTTTCTACAGCTCTTTTCTTGGATGTTATTTTTGCCAGATCCTCTGCAGTGGACACGCCATTTTCAATAAGTGCAGTCGCAGTTGTCCGCAAATGATCTGGCAATGACAGAAGAGTCATCACATCAAGCCCTTCAGGAACTTCATCTGCCATATAAATGTGTTTCATCCTGAGAAGTTTGTCAAGTTTCTCATCAATGCTTTTGAGTAAAAATAGGATTTTATCTGTCTGTTCTTTATTATCCATGATAAAACCTCCTAAGAGTATTCATGTACTACATGGATACATAAATTTAACGTCTTTTCAAAGAATTCTGGACATATATGGACCTTTTAATCTGTATCCGAATTTCCTGTAATATTCCCTTGCACCAATGCCACTAATAACTGAAAGCTCACGATAGCCAGCAGCCCTTGCCATCTATTCAGCTGCTTTTAGCAACTCCTCCCCATAACCCCGGTGCTGCCAGTTTCCTTCCTTTGCTTCCTTTCCAGGTGGCACAAGTGAACCGTAAACATGTAATTCCCTCACAAGAGCAGAATGCTCGAGTTCCTTTCGGTGAGGATTATGAGGAAACCGTAAACGCAAAAATCCTATCAGGATATCCTGCCTCACATCTTCAAAGGAAATAAAGTGCTCAAGCCCGTCACATGATTTGTAGCTTTCTACCATTAGTTCAATGTCAGATGGAACTGGTTCCTTTCCTTTTAGCAGCTTGTGCCCAACTTCCCTGCATCTGATACATCTGCAACATCCACCCTTCTCTTCAAGTCTCTCAGAGGCAAGCTGCCTGATATTACTCTTCCTGACCCCTGCAAGAATCTGTTTTGCAGGGATATCCCTTTGTATACGCTGCAGCCTCACCCATTTTGGAAGTATTGCTTTTATGTCTGCAATCAGTTCGACTGCTTCGTCATCATAAAGTGGAGAATATTGCCCATTCTCCCACATTTTGTTAAGTTCGGTTCCTTCTGTCACAAGGGTTGGATAGATTTTGAGATAATCCGGCATAAACCTTGAATCCGTGAACAGTTTCTTAAAACCGCGTAAGTCCCTTTCACGATCTGATCCCGGAAGCTGGGGCATCATGTGAAAGCCTACTTTCAGACCACTGTCACGCAAAATGCGGTTTGCATTTACTGTGTCTTTTACCGTATGACCCCTCTTCATACGGGATAATATAAAATCAAAAACGCTTTGCACACCAAGCTCAACTTTGGTTGCACCTAGCCGGAGCATTGTGTCCACTTCATCTTCAGTAGCCCAATCCGGACGGGTCTCAAAAGTCATCCCGATGTTGCGCACGGAAGCAGTTTCATTGGCTTTCTGAACCTCTTCTAGCGGAACAAACTGCCCCCTTGAAAAGACAGTTTCTCGCCATTGCTTCCCCCGGTAATCATTCATAGCCTCAAGACAACGCCTTACAAACCACTCCTGATAATCAAAGGATCTGGAAGGCATAGTACCTCCCATAATAATCAACTCGGCTTTGTCAACATCATGTCCGATGTCTTCCAGCTGGGTAAGGCGGCCGTTCACTATCCTGTAAGGATCGTAATCATAACGTATAGCCCTCAAAGCTGCAGGTTCCTGACCCATATAACTCTGGGAAGACTTGAATCTGGAAGAAGGACCACCCGGGCATGGTACACAAACTCCATGAGGACAGGGTGCCGGCGAAGTCATAACCGCAATAACAGCAACACCAGAGATTGTACGCACGGGCTTGCGACGTAGGAGAGCTTTGACTTTATCCCGTACCTCCGGGGGAGCAACTGCAATTATATCGGAATTCCGGGGCAATTTCTTGAGGGACATCTCCCTGCAAATTATCAGTTTTTGGCGGTTTAACTGGGTTTTGTCCTCAATATCACCACTTAAGACCAGATTTAAAATCTTTCTGCATGCCTCTATGAATTTTTCATCTTCATCAAACATTAGACATCTCCGTGACAAGGGCTTCAAGCTGTATCCTGTCGCTGGCACCGCTGCGTATAAGCATATCTGCATCTGAAAGTTTCTGCATCATTGCCGCAATGTCCTCCGGCTGCAGGGTCTCTTCCCAGATAACCTTGTGAAGCTGACTTATTACTTCCACTCCTGACATACCATCATTGATAAGAAGAGAATCAATAACTTTTCGGGCAGCTAGAAGATCTTTTTTGAGAATAGTCCTGTAAAGCTCCCTCACACCTGCAGGAATGCTTTCCTTGGACGCTGTGAAAATCATTTCGGTGTCCACTTTTGAACCGGAGTTTTCAAGGGAGATGGTCTGCAGGATATTGAGTCCGCATGCAATATTGCCTTTGCATAGCATGTACAGGTAACCCCAAGCATCCTCATCCACATCAAGATTTTCAGCTTCAGTGACTCTTTTAAGGAAAGCTGTGAAATCTTCCTCCCCAACATATGTGAAGAAAAGTTCCAGACCCCTCGATCGCAGTGGCAAGATCAATCTTGAAGGCTGGGTTGTGGAAAAAACGAACCTGCATGTCTTACTGTAGCGCTCCATAATCCTCCTCAGGGCATGTTGCGCATCTTCCCTCAGGGACTCAGCACTGTCAATAAAAATTATTTTATAATCAGCATCCAATTGACCCATTGCAGCATATTCATTTACAAGATCCTTGAAAATTGAAATCACGCTGTACTGGATCTTCTTAGGATCATCCGTTCCGAGGAAGCGAATGAAACGTTTATCCCTTACAAGATAGCGTTTCCCCTGATCGAAAAAATCTGATGCGTTGAAGTAAGTGAGATTGCGTTCGTAATCCTTACCATACAACTCATTCGCAAGGGCAAAGACTGCTGTGGATTTGCCACAACCCGCAGGGCCATGGATTACAAGATGAGGCAAGCGGCCTGAGGTCACCACCTGACGAAGCATATCTACTGCATTCTTGTTTCCCACTATACCGTCAAGGGTTTGTGGTCGATATTTGACAGTCCACAGGTCCTGCGTAGCTTAACCCTCCTCTTCGTAAAGGACATGTTTAATCACTTTGCCATAAACCGGTCTTGCAATCAGCACACCAATCATAACGCCAATAATGGTTGTTATTGCAAAGCCTTTCAGGGCACCAAAACCCATTACCACAAGCGGGGCCATTGCAATCACCGTGGTAGCAGCGGCTGCGAATATGATGCCAAATGCACGGGAAATACGTGACAGATATATCTTAGTCGAAGGCAATTTGCCTTCATAAAGCACTTCATCTGTAATTATCACAAGGTGATCAATACCGGTTCCTATGGCTGCGATAATTCCTGCAATTGCCGGGAGGTCAAGCTGCCAGTTAATTGCAGAAGCAAATCCGAGAATCATTATGACTTCAGATAGGGAAGTCCCGACCATAGGAATAAGAATCTGTTTCTTTCTATACCTGCGGTATACCGTCAGTGCAACTGCTATAAGTGCAAGTAATCCTGCAATAACAGCCTCCATTTTGAACTGGCTTCCAAGTGCTGCATCCACCTGACCTGAGCCCATGAGTTCAACATTTACCGGAAGTGCACCGGAACGAAGGTGTATCTGAAGTTGTTTTGCCCGGTTTTCACTATCCTCATCTGAACCTGTGGATGCCTCCCATGCATAAATAGGAGTCTGCTGGAGTTTTGAAGCTGCAGATAAACTGAGCGGTGCACCATACACTTCCTCTCCATCAAGATACATCATCAGCCAGTGTGCATCCGGATTTTGGGTTGCTCCTGTTTCAATTGCCACTTTTTGTAATGCAAGTGCACCTTCCTCGCTTAGAGTAAATGGTGTGAACCATTGCCCGTCATGATAACCAGCTATTCCTACACTTGCAATGTCATCGCCGTAAAGTACATGTTTTGTTTGGTTGCCGTTGGTCTGGATTCGGATTTCGAACTTACCGGGAGTCAGTGCAATATCCTTGGCTGTTGTAAGATCGATCCCTGCAAAGTCTATGAGGATATACTCATCACCCACTGTCCTGACAGGAATATCCTTAAGCCCGAGACCATTGAGTTTGTCACTGAGAATGTCTTTGGTCAGATCGCGTGTCTCGGTCCTGACACCATCACGATAAAGTAATTCGCCAGATTCGTCGGAGAGTATTGAACCACCTACTGCAGCAAGAAGTGTATTAAGCTCTTCTTCACTAACAGCCGTGCGGATCTCATATTCCACTCCATCTTCGGTTGTAAACGGAACGACCTCGCAACCCAGTGAGTTTGAAAGATATGACACCATCAGAACCTGCTCAGTTGTGAAAAGTGTTACTACCGATCCGTTGCCTTCACTTGCAATTGAATACTCTCCCAGTCCCAGCAGATCCATTTGTGAATTGACTACAGGTTCATCTGTTACCATTACTATTGTAGACGTGCCAGCGGGTGTTTTAGTCACGCTTTGTATAGTGACATCGTAACCTGTTGTGGATTCTAGTAATGCTTCTGCCATCTGCCCTAAATTCGCATCAGCCTGAATTACAGCTCCCTGAAGTTTTACCTGAAGCCAAGAACCTCCTTCGAGATCGAGTCCATAATTGAGATTTGTATCAAACCCTTTATCTGCAGAATACCACGGATGTATTGCTACAACTGACAGCAAGAGAGCAAAGATGAAGATCCTGACTCTCCAGTCTTGCCAGATGGTTTTAGGATTCTGTTTTCCACCCTCGTTCATTTTTTCACCCCCCTGGGGTTCTTTGCAACATACCATTTCAAGATGCCTGTATTGAGCATCCATGTATTCATAATATCGGCCAGCAGTCCAAAGATGAGGACTATGGCAATGTCGGAGAGCAGGTTAATCTGGGAAGCTGTAGAGGTTATGAGATAAGAGAAAGTTGTTACAAAATACATTACCACGAGGGCTGCGAGGGTTGTGGTGGTCATGGTCAAGCCGGTATGCAGCGCCAGAGATATTTTTTCATCAATGCTGCCCCTGCGCTTGAGAACGCGAGTGGTAAGCAAAATGTCGCTGTCTACTGAATAACCTATAAGCATCAGGAGCGCTGCAACCGTTCCGAGAGATAATTCAATGCCTACAATAGTCATGAACGCGGCAGCTATCGTAATATCGGAGAGTGCTGAGAGAACGACCGCTAACGATGGTACAAATGTTCTGAAAATCAGGAAGACGACTATTGCCATCCCGATGAATGAGAAGACAAGTGCCTTCAGTGCCTGTGCCTGCAGGTCTGCGCCGTAAACCGCACCGATTTGTCGGATTTCGACATTGGAATAAGTATCCATCACACTCTGTTCAAGGGCACGCTGTTCATCGTTATCCATTGGACCAAATTGCATTACCGCACGCTCTCCGGCTTTGCGTACGTCAATCAGTGCATAAGAAGAGTAAAGTTCCTCAAGCTCTGATACGGAATCGTCCGTCTGCATGGAAATCATGGTACCTCCTTTAAATTCCATACCAAGATTCACAGGCGAACCTGTGGTCGCAAACAAAACCCCAAGAACCAAGAGTGATACAACAAACACTGTCAATGGAATGCCTATTAATTGCTTAATATCACGTCCCCGGACAAAAGCTTCCAGTTTATCTCCAAAACCAGCCATGACTATTATCTCCGATAACTATCACTAGATGTGTAAGTCCATAGCATTGCACTATATAAACAATTTCCTTATTGTACTGTAATCCACCAACGTTTAATAGTAGAGATGTTAGAAAACATAGTAGATTTAATCAAAACAAAGAAAAAACATGGAAAACCGGGGGGATTTGTCTTGAAATAGATATTATCCGGCATTATAATAGTGGCACTTTTTATACTGGGATCAATTATGGTAACCGATGCAGCCGTATATGTTGTTAACAGCGGCGATTCGATACAAGGTGCAGTAGACCGTGCAAATGCCGGCGACACCATAATTGTCAACAGTGGAACCTACTACGAAGCTGTTGCCTTAAATAAACCAGATCTTATTCTCCACGGGAATGATTCAGGAGATGGATATCCCACCATAGACAGTGGCGAATCCAGTGGAATTACAATTGAAGATGATGGATGTGTTGTTGAGAATTTTCATATTACAAAATCAAACTACGGCATTTTTGTGAACTCGGACAACAACATCATAAGAAACAATGATGCCAGTTTGAATGAAAACGGGATCTTTATGAATAATTCAAAAAACAATATGGTGGTGAGGAACACTATTAATTCAAACGGGATGTTTGGAATAATCCTGCAATTTTCCAATAACAATACAATTCTCGGCAATATTGCAACTCAAAACGGAGGAGACGGAATTGTGGTGCATGACTCTGACTATAATACATTTGTCGGCAATAACCTAAGTTTAAATGGTGACGATGGGATTGATCTGGTTTCATCAGACTATAATGTCCTTGCGGACAACATTGCTCAATCAAATAGTTGGTTTGGAGTCAATCTGGAGAAATGCAATTACGATCAGTTTGTTAACAACAGCATCGTCTCAAACCACGACTACGGGATGTACATTTACTACTCCACTAATAATATCCTGAAAAATAACAATGTCAGTTCTAACGGCTACTATGGATTTCGCCTACAATCATCGGATTATAATGAATTCATAAACAATACTGTCTGCTCAAATAAAGACACCGGCATATTGATCAGAGATTCAAATTACAATGTTTTTGAAGAGAATATTGTAAATTCAAATGCTGAAAATGCCTTTGAGATGGCTGGAAAATCGATGCATAATCTGTTTGCCAACAACACTGCCATCTCAAACGAAATGTATGGTATTTCTATAGAATATTCACACGACAACACGTTTTCCGGTAACATCGTATACGGTAACCTGCATGGTGATTTCTACGGCGATTCCTATCCCAATATATGGAGTACAGACAGCTCCGGTGAAATTTACGGAAATCTTTTCCAGAAATATATGGCAGAAAATTCCAGCGGAAATTTCGAGAAAACGGAACTTTACTACAAAGTAAATGGCGGGGAATGGATCAGATACAATAAAAGCATTGAATCTGAGTTCACATCTCCCCCAGTTTCTTTTCAAGATTGCTATTTCTATACCATTGAAGCTGATTTATCTAATTCCGATAGCATGAGTTCCAAAAATGCAGTCCTGTCATCAGAAGATCATATCTCCAATACTTCTGCCATTAATGACATTGATGAGAATACAATGGCAGAATTCGGGGGACTAACACTAATCCTGTCGGTTATGGCTGCATTTTTGCTGAAGCGCAGGAGTTGCTGAACAGTTTTCTTTTAGTACTAAATGATGGTTATTGAAGATAATTGAAAACGTACCTTTGGCTTATCGCAAATTCTACAAATGAGATTTGCTATGGAAAAATATCAAATCTGGGAACTTTTCAAAGTAACACATACAACATTGTAAAATTAACATTTGAGGATGTTGAAGCTATTTGAGATTTAATCTCCCTATGTCCGCAAATAAGCACTCAGTATGGTGGTCTAACAATGGGATTTGACGCAAATGCAATCGATGGCTGGCTAGCCATGGTATGGAAAGCAAATCCCTAATTAAAAAGACAAAAAATAATCATCACTAAAATGAATCATGTGAACAAAACTAATATTACTGAGGATGCTTAATTTTTAGCTTCTATTCCCAAATAATCAAATTTCCAGTCCACCAAAAACCAATATATATCTTACAACCCTCTCATAAGCTATGGATGAGAGACCTTCTATTGACGAATATTTCCTTGAAATCACAACTGTGGTAGCCAAACGTTCAACATGTCTGCGCAACCGGGTAGGTGCTGTTATCGTACGTGATAAGCAAATTCTCTCAACCGGCTACAACGGTGCGCCGAGAAATATGGAACACTGTCTTGACATCGGATGCATCCGTGAGATGAATAATATCGAATCAGGCACCCGTCACGAAAAATGCCGAGCAGTCCATGCAGAACAAAATGCTATAATACAGGCTGCACTTCACGGAGTTGGAATTGAAGGCGCCACTCTTTACTGCACGCATCAGCCCTGTATCCTGTGCGCTAAAATGATAATCAACTCAAATATTAAAAGGGTAGTATATCTCAATTCCTACCCCGATACCGATGCACTGGAATTTTTCAGCGATGCCGGGGTAGAAGTAGAAAATTTGCAGCCATCACACCTGCTTAAAACTGCGTAAGGCTTTCTTGACCACATCCTCATCGTCAGGCCGGTAAAGATCGGTAATTGTGACTTTTTGATCCGTGTGGAAGTTTAGACCTCTTACAATCACAACCGGACATCCACCATCACCCTCACCCATTAACAAATTAGCTGCGGCTGCTATCTCATCCACAACTGCCTCCTCGCTTATTTTAAGTTCCATCCCGAAAAGGTCATGTGTACCTTTCCAGTCCCGAAGGGGTTTAATGTGATAAACACCGATTGCCACGCCCGTTTGCCCTATTCTGAAAGCTCTACCGTTGGTATCAGTAATAATTACACTCACGTTTTTGCCTGAAAGCTTCTCGATCTCTTCACCAATCCTGCATGCACTGGCATCGGGATCCTCAGGCAATTCCACAAGTTTCCCGTCCTCAACATTAGAATCATCAATTCCTGCATTGATGCAGACATGGGCAGATTTGCTCTGCATCAGCATTATGGGATAACCTACGAGACACTCATAACTCCTGTCAAGGACTGCCTGCACAAGCCTTGGATCTCTACCTCCCTTTTTTCCAAGGCTAAGAGCCAGTTCCCCGGGAACAATGTTTTCAAGTGTAAATATGCGACCTTCTGCCTTTGCAACAATAGTGGATGCGATAACTACAATATCCCCCTCTTCAAGGACAGTGTTTTCACAGATCATCTGTGCAATGTTATCTCCGGGCTGTACCAAAGGCAGGCTATCAACCGTAAGAACTTCCATTTTCAAAGACTCAACACCTCAACTGAAAATAGCATCAGGAATAAATAACAGTATCTACAATTACTAAATGCGGCGATGATGAGAGTTACCCCCACCGAGTAAAGGATGACGACAAATACTGATCTGATGCCGCGAAAATAATTAAAACGATAAAAAATAAGAAAAAGATAAGAGATTATTCAATCTCTATCTTTGGTTTTTCTTCAGACTTGATCTTTGGAAGAGTTACAGTCAATACCCCGTTCTCAAGCTTTGCTTTTGCACCTTCATCTGTTACATTGGAAGGCAGTGATACAACACGTGAGAACTTGGAATATCTACGTTCTTTCTGGACGTAGCCTTCTTTTTCAGATTCTTCATCTTTTTTCGACTCAGCACTTATTTCGATGTATCCTTCCCCTACACGGATATCTACATCAGCTTTGTCAACCCCTGGAAGATCCGTTGTAACTATTACAGAATCTTCTTTTTCCTGAACATCCACAAGGGGGGCGAATACATCTCCGCCTTTCAACTCAATCGAAGGCATAAAGTCCTTAAAAAGGTGGTTTAAGTGATCCTGTGTCAGGCGGATCTCTTCAAGAATATCATTAAATGGCTCCCAACGGCCAACTTCCGGTACCCCTGTTCTGCGAATTAAACTCTTCATTAATACCACACTCCTGCAGTCTTCTAAGAACTGCAGCGAAAATTATGTTGTCTAAACTTAAAAATATTACGGTAGATGCTTTTTTAATTCGATTTCTCCAGTTTCATCAGAAGCTTTATCAAATCATTGCCTTCCACAGTACCCAAACATCCATTCGCAACACTTTTTTCAGTGTACTCGACAACTTCATCCCTAATAATATCTGCAGTCGACCAGACTACAAAAGGCACCGATTCCGGAGTATGGGTTCTTAGGGCAATTGGTGTCGGGTGATCTGGTAAGACAAGGACTATACAGTCCTCATCAAGTGACTCCACACCATCCAAAATGGGTCCAACAATCTTTCCATCAAAGTCTTCAACCGCCTGTATTTTGGCTTCAATGTTACCCATATGACCTGCTTCATCGGGTGCTTCAACATGCACAAAAACAGCATCATGGTTTTCCAGTGCTTTTAAAGCAAAAGCTACCTTTCCTGCATAGTTTGTGTCAATGTAGCCAGTGGCTCCGGGTACATTAAGAACGTCCATACCTGCATAAACCCCTAACCCTTTAATGAGATCAACTGCCGAAATCACCGAAGCTCTAAGCTCATAGAGATCATAAAACATAGGGAACTCCGGAGCATATCCCTGACCCCAGAACCAAATCGAATTTGCGGGTCTTTTTCCTTCCTCAATCCTCTGGGCATTAACAGGATGATTTTCAAGAACATCCCACGATGCTTCAATCAATTTACTGAGATTTCCGGAGGCGTCTCCTTTTGGCATGTGAGCTTTTACAGGTTGCCCCAGCACATCATGAGGTGGCGTACAGATACAGTTCACACCAAATGGGGCAACCATAAGATGGCGGTAGCTAAATCCCGGATAAAAATGAACATCTCCTCCTAGCTTCTTCTCCACTGCTTTAATAAGTTGAGCCGCCTCTTCACTTGAAATATGTCCTGCACTGTGATCGATAATTAGCCCATTTTCAATTGTAATGAGATTACAGCGAAATGCTACTTCCCCTTCCTTTAAACCGATGCCCATGCTTGCAGCTTCAAGGGGAGCACGCCCGGAATAATACTTTCGGGGGTCATATCCCATAATCGACATGTTTGCAACATCGCTCCCTGCGGGATATCCATCAGGAACATTATTAGCAAGACCGCATGCACCTTCTCTTGCCATTTTGTCCATATTCGGAGTGGAAGCCGCTTCCAGAATTGTTTTCCCGCCAAGGATGTCAATAGGGTGATCTGCCATCCCGTCGCCAATGAGTACTATATATTTCATACTACAACCATGGAAAAACTGCTATATATCTTCTGTTAGTACTTTAAAGTTAGTACTTTAAAGAATATATGAAGAGATGGGTAAAATGAAGCACATAATTCTGATAACAGCTTTTCTATTGATTCTTATAAGCATAGCCGTATGTGCAGCCATTGAAGATGAAACACCCATCCTGTATTATGAGACCGATGCTACAATCAACGATGTCTTCGACCTCCAGCAGGATTATTCTATAAAGGTTATGGACATTAACAGTAACAATGGCGACCTGTGGATACAGGTGTCCCTTGAAGGGGATGAAGTAGACAATGGTTTTGTCCGTGAAAACGACCCTTACGAATATATCCTTGAACTCGAAGATAATGAGGATGAGTGTACAAAAAAATACCTGATCGTGAAGGTATCTTTTATTGACAAGAAAAATTCAGGAGATGAAACAATCTCCAAAATACTGATTGAACAGTTCCTTGATCCGGAAAGATCCGATTCTGATTTCCTTATCTTGGGTTCAGAGGTTTCCGTGGAAGAAGGTGAAGAAAAAATACTTAAAAACGGATATACCCTCACATTCACTGATATTGACACCGACACTGCAACCCTTATCCTGAAAAAAGATGGCAATATTCTGAAAACAGAAGATGAAATCGAAGAAGGAGATGTCTTCAGTTATACGCTTGAGGATAACGGGGAAGTACACACCATCTTTATGGCTTATGTCGACACCATCTTTGAAGGTACAGACTCAAAAATCGTCATTCTTAGGAATGTTACCTTACGCAAGGACAGCGGAATAGATGCAGGCCTCAACATAGAAATATCGCTGAGTGACGTTTCCGCCGGAGAAGAAGCAATTATCAGTTACACACTTGATGAGGCTGCCTCCAGAGTAGAAGTGTTCCTTGACGGGGAACTAATAGATCATAGGAATAATGTGGATGCGGGGACCTACCCTGCAATTACAGGAAAACTTGATGCCGGTATTTATGAAATTTCCGTAAAAGCAATTACTGAGGAGGGACTGGAGGTTGAGAAAGATGTTGCTTTTGAAGTGAAGAGCAAAAAACAGACTGTATCAGTAGATGATATTGAGCCTGTTGTAGGCAATATTACCGATGTCATTAATGAATCCGGTATCAAAGAAGAGCTAAAGGGCATTCCGGGTTTTGGAGCAGTTATTTCAGTTCTTGCACTGGTATCAGCCATTATGTGGAAGCGCAGATGAAATAATGGTTCATAATGTTTATATCCAACTGCCCTATTATACTGCCAGAAAACGATTAAAGCTTACACAAACGTGATTAAAACATGAAATATGTAATGAAATTTGGCGGAACGTCTATTGAAGACGGAAAAAAGATCCGCCATGTTGCCAGCCTACTCAACGATTACAAAAAAGAAGGCCATCAAATAGTGGCAGTCACCTCGGCACTTGGTGGTGTTACTGACGGTTTACTTGAAAATGCCATAGAAGCTTCCAGAAAAGGGAAAGTTCCACAGATCAAGGAATTCATGGCAAACCTTGCAAAAAAACACTATGATGCAGTGGAAGAAGCCATCGATGACAGTGATACAGCTGATGAAGTCATCGAAGAAATTGATGCCCGTATTGATGAGCTGGAAAAGGCACTTATTGGAATTTGCTATCTTGGGGAGCTAACTCCTCGTTCCATTGATTATATTTCATCCTATGGTGAGAGGCTTGCCGCACCAATCATAAGCGGAGCAATACAAAGCTTCGGAACCAAATCAAAGGCATTTACCGGTGGAGAAGCGGGTATTGTTACAAATAGTAACTATGGAAAAGCAATCCCCTTGGAAAAGTCCTACGACAACATAGAAAAAATAATCGGGAAAATTATTGATGATCACATCCCAGTAGTGACCGGCTTTATCGCTGAAAACGAAGATGGTATAATCACAACCCTTGGCAGGGGCGGCTCTGACTATACCGCATCCATCATTGGTGCTGCGCTTAAAGCAGACGAAATCTGGCTGTGGAAGGAAGTGCATGGGGTGATGACCAGTGACCCCCGCATTGTGCCTGATGCACGCCCAATCATGCAGATATCCTATATCGAAGCAATGGAATTATCCTACTTCGGTGCCAAGGTACTCCACCCAAGGACCATTGTACCTGCTATCAAACACGGTATTCCTGTCCGGGTCAAAAACACCTTTGAGCCAGACTTTGAAGGAACACTTATTGTGGCAGACCAGACCCGCAGCGAAGATGTTGTTAAGGCAGTCACTCTGATCCGTAATGTGGCGTCCATAAACATTTCCGGTGCCGGGATGGTTGGTGCAATTGGTACTGCAGCACGTGTATTTTCAGCTCTTGCAGATGCCGGTGTGAACATAATTATGATCAGTCAAAGCTCCTCCGAAGCTAACATGTCATTTGTGGTACATGATAGAGATCTTGATATTGCGATGAAAGCGCTTCAAGCAGAGCTCGAGAAAAACTCCATTGCTGATGTCGCCTGTGATAGTAACATTTGTGTGCTTGCAGTCGTTGGAGCCGGAATGGACGGTATACCCGGAGTTGCAGGAAGGGTTTTCGGCGTATTGGGACGGGAAAAAATCAATGTAATTATGATAAGTCAGGGTTCATCTCAGCACAACATTTCATTTGTTGTCAGTTCAGATGATGCGGAAGATGCGGTCAGGGCGTTAAATAGGGAATTTGGGCTCGGTGCTCTACTGGAGGAATGATTTTGCAGGGGAAAAAACTCACATATGCAGAGTCCGGTGTGGACATCCATAAGGAAAATGATACAATAGGAAACCTGACAAAAAGCATGACATATCGCAGGAAAGGTATTGGTGCACCCTTAACAAACATTGGGCATTATGCCGGTCTCATGGATTTCGGGGAATATGCGCTTGCAATGGCTACCGATGGAGTAGGATCAAAAGTGCTTATTGCAACGGAAATCGAAAAATGGGATACAGTAGGAATTGACTGCGTTGCCATGAATGTCAATGATCTGCTGGCTATTGGTGCCGAACCTATAGGTTTTGTGGATTACCTGGCAGTTGAAAAACACTCCAATGAATTTGCCCGTCAGATTGGCATCGGACTTGCAAAAGGAGCTGAAATCTCAAAAATTTCAATTCTTGGAGGGGAAACAGCAACCTTGCCGGAGATAGTTAACGGTTTTGACCTTGCAGGAACCTGTCTCGGTATGGTTAAGAAAAACGAAATTATAACCGGTGAAAAGGTGAAAATTGGTGATGCGCTTGTGGGACTCCCCAGCAGTGGGATACACAGCAATGGTTACACCCTTGTTCGCAGGATAATTGAAGAATCGAATTATTCCTATCATGATCCTCTCCCCTATGATCCCACAAAAACCATCGGTGAAGAGCTTATCACCCCTACCCGAATTTACATGGAAGTGCTGGACGTAATCCGGGAATGTAATGTACACGGGCTTGCACACATCACAGGGAGTGGATTGTTGAAACTTCAGAGGGTTACCAATCTCGGATTTGAATTTACTGACCCAATTGAGCCACCGGAAGTTTTCAGGTTTCTCCAGAAAGAAGGAGGAGTGGATGAAGCTGAAATGTATCGCACCTTCAACATGGGAATGGGCTTTTTGATAATACTACCACCGGAAGAAGCCAAAAAAGCTGCAAGCCTCTGCAATGGGAAAATTGTGGGTAAAATCGTGGAGAAAGGGATCAAATTGAAAGGAATCGATATCATCTAAGGTATTCAAATGTCTTGTATCAATGACATACCCTATGAAATAATGCTTAAAGGTGCCTCCCCGAAAGAATGCGAGGATTTCATTCGCAAGAACTCTGACGAGATGTACCATGTTCCTGCAGGTTACAAAATCCGCGGTGTTATGCTTAAGGGAGCGAAGACAATACCAATTGGTCTGAAGGGAGATACAATCTACTTCCAGTACGTAAAGCCCTGTACCGGCCTGTTTGTACTCAAACTGGACAATGCAGGGGACGAAATCGATAAACTGAGAAGTGAAGGCCACGCCGATTAAATACGGGCATGTTTACCCTTTTCCACCACATATTTGAGGAATTCCTTGGTAGGAAACTCATGAACAGTCGTGGCGATGACCAGCCCATCTCCTATCTTTTTTTTCACCATCAAAGCACGCCCCTGTTTGTCTCTGAGGATCACATCCCCGTCCGTTTTTGAGAAGTAGCCATCACAATACACTTCCAGAGGAACGGATATTATATATCCCATCTCCTTATCCACCACCTCTACGGGAATCTGCATGTGTTCCTCCACATATGTTAGCTCAAAAGGCAGCCAGTTATAGTTGTATGCGGAAACACATGCCCCAAACACCACGAGGACACCTCCCTTTTTCACAAAGGCGACCACTTGAGAGCCTTTATTTTCGATCCCTCTGTATACCTTTGTATAGGCCGTATTGGCAAAACCGGTAGGAACTATCAGGCATCTTGTTGCCGGCAGGAAAGGAGTTCCCAAGGCATTGCCGTCTACCCGCATGTGTTCATAGCCATGTTCTCTGAAGAGCTTTTCAAATAGGAGAGGTTTATCCCAGAGCAGTAGTACATCGGTCATGGTAAAAGATACTCCCGACAAAGATTATATTATTGACGATACGGTGCTCAGTACTGGTTGTAGAGTAGTTCGACTTCCGTGGCATTGAGTGCATAGTCATATATTGCAACTTCATCAATAGAACCATCGAATCCAAAGTTTTTCATCCCCAATCCAATATTTTCGGTAATCTGCGCCCCGATCTGCAGAGAACCAGAGGTCTTGGGCGCCGAAATACCCCACTGGTTGATTGTGGAAGTGTCCAGCTCACCGTCAATGTAGAGATTTACGGAACTGGAATTCCATGTCCCCACAAGATGATACCACTGGCCTTCATTAAGAGTGGTGCTTGAGGAAACTGTTAATTGGTTTATGCCAAAATAGACTTTCGGGGTTTCCCACATCTTGAGGAAATAGGCTTCGTCCGAATAGTCCTTTAGCTGACCTTTGTGCACGATCCCGGCATAGGGTATGAATTCGTCCATATAGATCCACGCCACGATACTGCCTTCGTCCGAAAGGTCAAGGTTGCTGCTGTCTGGAACCGTGACATATTCGTCCAGCCCATCCAACATAAGACCAGTAGTCCCTCCCACGCCCGTGCCCCACTCAACCTGCCTGACGGTGCTTCCGTCATTGTCATCAATGGAATCGTCTGCATTGCTGCTGTTAAAAGTCCAGAGAGATACAGGAGATGTCAGTGAAGAAGATGATGCTGGCAAGATCTCGTAGTATCCGCTGCATTTTAGATAGGTATCTGAGGGATTAAACGTAAGTAACGTTGAACCGGAGCTGTAAAATCCGATATTATAAATGTTTATCGCTGAATCATTGGTGGGCCACCAGCCAATTATGACATCGTTATTAGCTTTAAGATAGGTCCCACTCTCATAGGATGGTAGTTCATACCGCAAAGTGGAAATGAAATCTGATATCGGTTGAACATACAAATCGGTAACGTATCCCGAATCTACCAGAACGCCGTTTATGTATAGGTTGACATTGAAATCAAAAGTCGATATCTGGGCACTCTCTATGTTCATATCGATCTGCCCAGAGGTCTGGTCATTCACGATCTCCAGCTTTATGGAATCCCCTGGGTTCAGATCATACTGGGTTCCGTCTATCGTAACATAACGGTAATTCCCTTCATTGGTGAAGCTGATATATCCACCATCTTTTATGACACCACCTATATCGTTTTTGTTCAGGATAAGCCGATCCGCATAGATACCCGGCATACCCGTTACGGTCCATTCCCATGTGATCGAATCGGTAAGTGAGGGATCAATGGTGTTGTGAGCTACAAGGGTCAGGGTATGGGTACCCGCGGAAAGAGGCGTATTAGTATAAATAGGGAAGGTGCCATTGGACCATGCCACACGCACGCCGTTCAGAAGGAATTCATTATATGAAGCTTGGCTGCTCGTTGCTTTGAAGGTTGCGGGTTCTAGCACACTACTGGTACAGGATAGATTGGGAGGGTACGGGTCGGTGAGTACTGGAGCCTGCAGGTTCCCGGAAGAACCTGAGTAATAGGTGTCACCTCCGTATAACTGGCTGTCAAAAAAAACAAGATTCGCCGAGGTATGAATCATCTTTGATTGCAAATAACTGTTTTCATTTATATTGTATCCAAACATATCGGATACATTCAAGGCAATGATATCACCAAATTCCCACATATCCCGATGATAGAAAGAAGATATAGTATCCGAATCAATCCTCTTAGTGGTACCGTTAATGTTTACCAACAGCTCTAGTTCATTGATATCAACGGTTTCCCCACCAGCATGCCTGAAATAAAGAGTATCTGATTCAGTATCTGCCCAAGCATCTACATCCACCCTTGCAGACTCAGCTGGTCCTAGCTGTGAAAAAACAAAAGTGACAATGGAAGCAAATGCCAGAACTACAATCGCAGTCAAAAGTATTTCACCGACTACTTCCGCTACAGCAGAATCATTGCTTAAAAGCTTATTCCTGCGTGGAATGACTGGCATGCAATAATTAAACAATTTTATACAATATATTATTGGTGGATCATACGGTATTTAGGTAACGCTGGATTTCCCAGTCGTGAACTTGGATCCTGTAATTATCCCATTCTGCCTTTGCAATCCGCAGGACATTATTATGCACATGCTCCCCAAGTGCATTCATGAGCAGTTCATCGTTCGCAAAATACATCGAAGCTTCATTAAGAGTTTCTGGAAGTGTTTTGATACCTTTGTCAAGAAGTCCACAAGCCGTTAATTCAAAGATATTTTCTTCCGTGTATTTCTCCGACGGATCTATCTTGTTTTTAATTCCGTCAAGACCAGCTGCCAGAATAGCTGCAAATGTGAGATAAGGATTGCATGAAGGATCCGGGTTTCTCAACTCAATTCTTGTACTGTTACCCCTTGCTGATGGAATACGTATAAGAGAACTGCGGTTTGCTCCTGACCAGGTAATGTAAACAGGAGCTTCATAGCCGGGAACAAGCCTCTTGTATGAATTGACCAGCGGGTTGGAAATTGCTGCAATAGCCTTTACATGCTTAAGCAATCCGCCAATAAAATAAAATGCGATATCGCTTAATTCCATTTCACCATCTGGATCATAGAAAGCATTCTTACCATCCTTTGAGAGAGAGAGATTTATGTGCATACCTGAT
This sequence comes from Methanohalophilus sp., assembly GCF_030156785.1. Taxonomy (GTDB): domain Archaea; phylum Halobacteriota; class Methanosarcinia; order Methanosarcinales; family Methanosarcinaceae; genus Methanohalophilus. The sequence continues at coordinate 70,971 of NZ_JASGLW010000002.1, read as the reverse complement.
CCATTCTCCCCAAAAACGGGCTTTGGCATAAAAGTTGCATGAAGACCATTGAGTTTTGCAATTGTCCTTGTCACATACTTGAATGTCACCACGTTATCTGCAGTGGTAAGGGCATCCCCGTATTTGAAATCAATTTCATGCTGTCCGAAAGCAACCTCATGGTGGGATGCTTCAATATCAAAATTCATATCAGTAAGAGTCTGTACGATCTCTCTTCGAATATCTTCAGCGAGATCTGCCGGAGCGAATTCAAAGTAACGTCCAAAATCATGGGGTTTTGTTGTGGCAACTCCGTCCTCTATTTCAAAAAGGAAGAATTCAAGTTCCGGTCCTACATTGAATGTATAACCCATATCATGAGCTTCTTCAAGTACTTTCTTGAGAACATAGCGTGGATCCCCGGTAAATGGAGTTCCATCCGGTTTATAGACATCACAGATCATCCTGGCAACAACACCTCTGCTCTGATTCCACGGCAAAATAGCAAAGCTGCGAACATCAGGATGCAACACCATGTCGGATTCATCAATTCTTACAAAACCTTCAACTGAAGAACCATCAAACGATATGCCTGGACCGAGGGCTTTCTGGATCTGTGTCACAGGGATCTCGACATCCTTAACAACCCCCTGAATATCAGTAAATTGCAGACGAATGAACTTGACATCTAGTTCTTCAATTGCTTTCAAAACATCCTCTTTAGTGTTGATTATCATTAGTATCACCTGATGATTAGCAATATTGATTGCTTTTACGCCCCGTATGATATATCATGCTTTTGGTGATAAATAAAATCGAAAGACTATAGAAGTGACTGAGTTTCAATTTATAAAAGCTAACTTAAAACAAATAGGTGCCCTAAAAAAGAACTGCTTGTAACCAGCAGTTTTAATCAATGAACTTTATCCCAACATCTTTCATATTGTTCCTGATGGCTATATTGATAAGAAGAGGCGTCAGGGATTCAACCATCGAAGATGTTTCAAGTGGGCCTATGTCGAGTGGTCTCATGTTGGAAATATCCCTTACAAGATCAAAAACAACCTTTTTAGAATGCATGTTGTTTCCGCAGACTCCGACATCATAACTCAATTCGATATCCATATTTGAGAGTTTTGCTGCAGGTACATTGTGGAATGCGGATACGAGTTTAATTCCATCTGGAAGCATGGCATCTATTTCCTCTGCCGCACTGCCTGAAGCAGGAGTGCTGTAGCAGAAGTAATCCACTTTATAATCATCGCGATCAGTTGCTTTAACCTCAATAGTAGTGGAATCCGGGACTATCATACACCGATCCTTTGCCATTGGTACAACAACAGATATGACAATCTGATCTTTTAGTACAGGTTTAATTTGATCAATTATTGCAAACACCTGATTATACCTGATTGCAAGGACCACTACATCAGCCGCTGCCGCTGCCTTTTTGTTAAGTGCGCCAGTAATATTAGCATCAAGACCGTAATCTTTCAGTATAGCTGTAAATTCAGCAGCTTTGGTTTCAGCTCTTTTCTGATCCCGGGAGCCGACAATTACTTCGTGCTTTTGGCCCCACCTGAGCGCAAATCCTTTCCCGATATTGCCAGTGCCACCTATTACTGCAATTTTCATTGGAACCCCCATATTTTGTAATACAATAAAAAGTTTCTCTTTGTTTTAATTACAAGTCGATGAATAGTGTCGAAAAAAAGGTTAATTGAGAAGTTGCCTGATTATTCAGGTATTCCTCTTTATTTAGCAGTAATTTTTGGAACTGGATGGTCTTGACAGGGAATTCAGGATTTATTTTTCTTCCCGGTAAAGTCTCTCCCTCTCAAGATTTAATAGCCTGCGAATGACAAGCTTTGGTTTTCCAATCCCGACATTTGGGATCTCTGGGTAATGCTGGGTTGCATACTCATAAAGTTCCTGTGCATTCATCTTACGGAACTTATTCTCAAGTTTGAGAATCTCTTTCATGATTTACCTCCATTAACCAATCCATCTGATGTGCTTTTCTATATTTAGGACTTATGGTTTTGCAGGCAGAGAAATTCTATAAAACTTATTTTCTATAAAACTTATAATTCCGAACAATCATTTATGAGTGATCTATAAGTAATCACATAAATTCCGGGATTTAGCGAAGTCTTCAACAGAAATCATTATGAATTGAAAGGTATATCTATCAGACAAAAGGGTTTTGAGGTTAAATATATATGAGCGGAAACTACGAGCCATTACCGAGTTCTTATTTCTTTAATGCCCTGCTGGATAGGGAAACGATTATCCTTGCGACCAACACCCGCATAACCTTGGTAACGAAAGGTATTCTCAGAGCAGCAAAGGAAATGGATGCACCTGTTATTTTGGAGCTTGCAAGATCTGAATCTGATCTTAGTGGCGGATATACCGGGTTGACTCCAGCTGAATTATCTAGACGGTCACGAGAAGCTGCAGCGGAAGTAGACTACGATATGTGGGCACTTCATGCTGATCATATTGGTATTAAGAAAGGTACTCCAGAGGACATTGAAGCCACAAAAGAGCTTGTGAGCGGGCAGATTGATGCAGGTTTTACATCTTTTGCCATTGATGCATCCCATCTTTTTAATTTCCAAGGCGGCAATTTAAGGGAAGAGCTGGCAGACAATATTAATGCTACTACTGAAATCGCCCATTACATTGAAGAAAAAATGGCCGGAAAAGAGTATGGCCTTGAAGTAGAGGTAGGTGAAATCGGGCGAGAGGATGAACATGGGCGTGTACTCACAAGACCTGAAGAAGCCGTTACTTTTATTCAGGCACTTAATGAAAATGGTGTATATCCTCATGTTCTTGCCATTGCAAATGGCAGTGCTCATGGAAATGCCTATGATAGTGCAGGGCACCTGATTGAAGATATTTCAATTGATGTTGAACAAACCATCGCGGTGGCAGATGCTCTCAAGAAAAGCGGTTCAAATGTGCGTATTGCACAGCATGGGATTACCGGAACGCCCCCGGAATTGATTTATGAGCGCTTCCCGCACGGTGCTATCCTTAAAGGAAATGTTGCAACCTATTTCCAGAACATTGTATGGGATATTTTCAGGATTTTTGAACCCGAACTTTTTTGGGACATCTGGAACTGGACAATAAAAACGTACCGCGAGAAAGCTCCGGATAAATCCGAAAATGAGATTTTCGGCAAATTCAGTAAATTCGCAATAGGGGAGTTCTTTGATAGGATTTATGCGGTAAATAATAATACAAAAGTTGCGATTGACGCCCGGGTCTATGCAGAAACCATAATCTTACTGAAAGCTTTCAAAGCAGAGGGCACTGCTAAAATAGTGAGGGAATATATTTCTTCCCTCTAAACTCATTTTTTCAAAAGGAGCTCTTCAGCCTTTTTCTTACTGAGCCCCTCCAAATAAACCGTCTTCTGGCTGCTTTTTGCACCGGCAGTAATTGATATCGATGACGTGGGGATGCCAAAGATTTCCGATAGCTTACGGATAAGCTGCATATTTGCTTTTCCTTTTTGTGCTTTTTCCGTGAGCTTAACTTCAATGCGCTTTCGCCACGCATTGTATTCTCCTGGGACACAAATTGTTTTCGAACCAGCGGTGACTTCAAAATCAATTATTACTCCCGTATCAGTCTCGTGGATAGCATCACTTACACGCATAAATATAATTCCAGGGGATTGCATGAAACGGGGACAATGCTGTCGCCCGACGCACTAACTCCGGAAGTTCATCCTCTGGATATCTCCGCGGTCCTTTCCGGTTACCCTCGTGACAGGCTTTGTCGCATCGTCTCCAATATAGCGCATTGAGGTTGTCTGTACACTCATTGAAAGGCTTCTGCCATATTCTTGTGCAAGGACCTTACAATGCGCATATTTTCCTACGCTCTGTATTTGATAAAAAGATGTCGTTAGATCATGTGTAGTACCGTTTAACTTATATATTAGAAGAAGGTAATTGATTGCCAACCCAACGTGATTTGAGCAAACTCTACATGCGGTGTCTGGTTGGAGAGGTTCACCTACAAGGAACAATTAAAAACGAAATCAGAAAACGTCGGTATGAAACATACATCGGGTTTGCCTATCAATTAAATTAGCCTAAAACGTCTCATAAATCAAAGAGGTCAAACAAATGTCAACAGAAAATCCATTTGAAAACTCAAGGATGCAGTTAGCAAAGTGTGCAGCAATTCTTAAACTCGATGACGGTGTACATGAAATGCTCAGACACCCAATGCGTGAAATGCATGTCTCCCTTCCAATCCGCATGGACGACGGTTCCATTCGGGTCTTTGAAGGATTTCGGGTTCAGTACAACGATGCAAGAGGACCCACAAAAGGCGGTATCAGGTTCCACCCGGATGAAACCATTGACACTGTAAGGGCTCTTGCAGCATGGATGACCTGGAAATGTGCAGTCGTTGATATTCCACTTGGCGGTGGTAAAGGTGGTGTAATCTGCAACCCTAAGGAAATGTCCGATGGCGAACTAGAACGTCTCTCCCGCAAATATATCCAGAGCATCTCCCAGATTGTAGGTCCGGAAAAAGATATTCCTGCACCTGATGTATACACCAACCCCAAAATGATGGCATGGATGATGGATGAATTCTCCAAAATCTCCGGCATGAACAAAGCAGGTGTCATCACTGGTAAGCCACTCTCAATCGGTGGTTCACTCGGAAGAGGAGACGCGACTGCAAGAGGAGGTCTTTACACTATCCGTGAAGCAGCAAAAGAACTCGGAATTGATCTAAAAGGTGCAAAAGTTGCTATTCAGGGATATGGAAACGCAGGATACTTCGCAGCAAAAATTGCAACCGAAGAATACGGATCTACTGTTGTTGCGATAAGTGACAGCAAGGGTGGCATCATGAACATGGACGGTATTGATCCGGAAGTTGCATTCCAGCACAAAGTTGACACCGGATCCGTTGTGGGTCTTTCAAACACCGATCCAATTTCCAACGAGGACCTTCTTGAACTTGATGTTGATATACTCATCCCTGCAGCTCTTGAACACGTAATCACCGAGAACAACGCAGACAAAATCAAAGCTAAGATTGTAGCAGAACTTGCAAACGGTCCTACTACACCAAAGGCAGACGTAATTCTCCACGAGAGGGGCGTACATGTCATTCCTGATTTCCTCTGTAACGCTGGTGGAGTAACTGTGTCATACTTTGAAATGGTACAGAACTTCTACATGTACTACTGGAGCGAGGAACGTGTTCACAGTCGTCTGGACAGAAAGATGACTGATGCATACCACGCAGTTCTTGAAGCATCCAAGAAATACGACATCGACATGAGAACCGCAGCTTATGTAGTTGCTATTGACCGTGTCGTAGTTGCAATGAGTGACCGCGGCTGGATTTAAGCCCTCCGCAAACACCTGTCGTTTAAAAATAGCTGAATGACCCTCCTTTATGTGGGGTCATCGGCTATTTTTTCGAACCAATCGTTTTATTGGATCTCCTCAATATTGAGCAGCTGATTTAATATTTGTTTTCTCCAGTTCAATTGATATGGAAGATTGAAAACTCATTCAACTTGCATTCGGTCATTCATCATCTTGGTATGTAATAGTCATAAATCTTGAAGATCTTGACGTTTCTAAAGAAAATAGATATCCACCTTGATTTTATAAAATGACCTAATTTCCCTTCTTTGGTTTACAACCTAAAGTGAACTCCATCATACTAAAAAGAAAATGTGTGGAAGCAACTTGATTTTTCCATTATGAAACATACCTTTCATGTAAGATATGTATCCTGATCTTTGATGGCAGGGGGACTCAGTTTACCCACACAACATTAAAGAAAAACAAATTTAGTATTCCCTTTTAGACAAAAGCCCTGAAAAATCAAGCTGAGTCTTCATCAATTAAACGTGATCCTACTCCTATAACCCTTAGATGAGTTTGAAGAGGAAAATCCCACCCATCCGGCACTATTTCTTCCTTGATAACATCGATATCTACATGATCCGGATCAAGTCCTGCATCTTTCATGTATTGCATAATGAGGGACTCCCCGGTTTCCTTTGCATAACGCATGGCATCACTGTATTCGTGGAAGCTGACTCTTCCAAGCTCTGAGAAAACATAATATTCCCAATCCGGTGCCGCCATTGATGCAGGTTTTATCAGGAAGTCAACCCTTCTAACACCTTTGGCTGCAAGAGCTCCTGCGGCATTGCCAACACTTGAGTATTCCGGAAGAATAATTTCCGCATCAAGTATTTCCTCAAGCCCTTCCTTGTAAGCGACTACTGGACCTCCAATGAGAACTACCGGAATACCTACTTTGAACTTCACGGGGACATCAAGATCGAATATTTTTCGCACTTCTTCTTTTGGAACTCCTTCGAGGAAGAAGGATACAAGATGCGAAGCCATATTGCGAGTAAACTGCTGCTTAACGGACAACGCAAATCCCTTTGGGTCCAGTTTACACATTTTCCCTAGTAAAGAAGCACCAATTTCTGCAGCTTCTATATTGTTCTCGGTGTAATCCCCCAATATGTGAAGAGCATCGGTTGGAGTAAAGCCAATAGTTTGTATCAGACGCTTCTGAATAAGTTTGTCCAGAACCTTGGAAGAAGGATATCTGTTATTAAGCCGAGATCTCAGCTCTCGAAGTGAGGTTGGCTCATCCGATACCGCATCAAAAACCGATTTTTCGAGATCTGTAAGCCCGATTGGTTTATAGCCGGATTTCATGTAAAATGTAGTCGGCTGGATGTTATTACTAATCAGTGTGTTGGCAGGCATGGGATTTATTTTGAGCATTTCCAAAAAATCCGGGAATAATTCCGCGGCACGGCTTAGTGGAATTACCCTCCGTGGACCAATGTTTATTTTTCCATCTTTCACCCATACGTGGCTGTCTCCACCCATTGCAGATGTTTCCATCTTAATAGCCTTTACGCGTGTTTTCCAGCCACCTACAACCGCCCCCTCATCACTTATCTCAGGAACACCGTTTTGTATTACTGATATATCCGTGCTGGTTCCGCCAACATCGATGACTGCACAAGTGTCTTTTCCGCTAAGGAAAGAAGCACCTACAAGACTTCCTGCTGGTCCTGAAAAAACAGATTCGATTGGTTTTTCGAGGGCACTCTTGATGCCAATTACGGATCCATCACACTTAAGCATGAATATTTTTGGAGAAATCCCACGACTCTTTATATCCTTCTCAACCGTTTCCATGAATTTTTCCGTGATTGGAAGCAGCTGAGCATTGAAAAATGCAGTCGTTGCCCTTTCAAATGCACCGAGATCAAGAGATAACTCATGTGCACATACTACCGGATGACCTGTGACTTCCCGAACAATTTCCTTTGCTTTTTCTTCGTGCTCCGGGTTGCGTATACTGAAAAAAGAAGAGATTGCAAATGCTGAGACTTTATCCTTAACTTCTCCAGCAAACTTACGTATCCCTGCTTCATCAAGAGCTTCTTGTTCCACACCATTGTGATTGTGACCGCCTGCAACTTTTACATAATATGGTGTTGGAAGCTCCTGTTTAATATCGTAGTTACCAATGAGTATGAGAGCTACCGGAAATCCAGTCCCTTCAAGAATTGTATTTGTAGAAAGAGTTGTGGATACAGATACAATTCTTACATCTTTTAGTAGATTCGGATCAATCCCATTAATTGCGTTTTTTATTCCCTCGATAGGATCTGGATAACTTGTTAATGCCTTGTTTGTAGCAACAATAGTATTATCATCGTCATTTAACAAAACGGCATCAGTATAGGTACCACCTGCGTCAATCCCAAGACTATATACCATAAAAGACAATTCCTTTTTTTGGATCAGTTTGATTTAATTATATGCGGCAGAGAGATACCATCAAATGCTCACTATATAAAGATTCCGTATTGTCTCATCGCTGTGAACTTCAAAAATAAAGCCTGCTGACATCGAATTATGTAGGAGCACAAACCACTCCGAACAAAATACTATCTACCAAAATCAATCTTCATCATAAATAAAAAACTGACATCAATAATATTATGGCTGTGAGAGCAGTTAAGCCATAGTCTGTATTTTTATATTTCATTTCATAGAGTTGTGTTCTTAACCCGCCATGATAGCATCGACTTTCCATCGCAACTGAGATATCATCTGCCAGTCTCATGCTTCCTGAAAAAAAAGGAATTATTAGAGAAAATATTCCGGATATCATGAACTTATTTCCTAAACCCCTTGAAAGCTGGGCATCCCTGACTTCTTCCATATAATGCAAAAGAAGCGGAAACAAATTCATTGATAATGCCATCATTGTGGCAATTTCAGAAGTTGTCACCCCCAGCCGGTGGACGGGGATTGGTTTTAAAATTGCTTCAATTGCCTGCGCAAGCATTGCAGGAGAAGTCGTTGCTGAAAAGAGAGAAGCAAAAAGAAGCAGCAGAATAAAGCGTCCTATCACAAGGAAGCCGCTGAGTAGTCCTTCAATCGAAATCGAAAAACACTAGAATCCAATTGATTCCTGACCCGGGGTCAGCAGAAAATGGAACAAGAAGATGGCAATAAGAAACGGAATTAGTGGACGGACAGACAAAACATGTCTCTTTATCGATGTCCCGGAAAAATATGCTGCCATAATGAAGATGGTTAAAGGAAAAAGCAGATTCTGAAATGCCGATATCCTGAATATTAAAATGCTTAATCCAATAAGGGCAAAAAGCTTGGCTCTTGGATCTAGTTTATGAACAAATGAGTTGCTTATAACAAACCCAAAAAAATCATATTTTCTCATCCAGTGCCCTCCTTTTTACAGGCAGAGAGAATTGCTTCAAATGCTTTTTCAACTGTGAAATCCGTAGGAGATATGTCTATACCCTTTCTTTGCAATACGGAAATCAATGCAGCAATTGTGGAAGATTGCAAAGGGTAATCTGAAGCAAAGGACTCTGGAGATCCGTCATAAACAATTCCCCCATTTTCAAGGAATAGAATCCTGTCAACTAACCCGACAAATGTATCAAAATGATGGGATGCTATTAAAATCCCACATCCACTTGCTTTCAACTTTACAATGCTATTTACCATCCTGCTTCGGGAAACACTATCCAATCCACTGAAAGGTTCGTCAAGAATCAAATAGCGAGGTGAACAGGCAATTATACCTGCAAAACATGCAAGTTTTTTCTCGCCACCACTCAACCTGTGAGGTGAAAGATCAAGCAACTCTTTTCCCAGACCCACAAGATCTGCAGCTTCAAAGACTGTTTTTTTGAGGTCATTCCCTTTTAAACCATAATTTTTCGGACCGAATGCGATGTCATCGAAAACAGTTTGTTCAAACAACTGTCTGGAAGGGTGCTGGAAAAGAACACCAACAAGCTTTCTGGCTTTTTTATTAGATGCAGGAATATCATCCACTATAACCAACCCACTATCTGGTAGTAGCAACCCATTGAGATGTCTGATAAGCGTGGATTTGCCAGAACCAATGTCTCCCATAAGCCCGGAGACTTCACCCCTGTTCAGACAAATAGAAATGCCGGATAGCACCGGTTTATCATTTGAATAGGAAAAGCTTATGTTTTTTACCTGAATCGGCATATGCCCTCCACCAATACATTCACATCACATGATATATTTTCAACAATACCTGCCTGCTTGAGTCTCAGGGAAAGTTCCATAATGGGAGGTATTTCCAGACCTGCTTCCCAGAAGATCTAATCTCCAAGAAAAGGTTCCATTTTCCCGTCATAGAAAACCTCACCGTTTTTCAGAGCAATAACCCTCTCAGCGTGGTTTATTTCATCCAGATTGTGAGCAATTTGGATGATAGTTTTTCCTTCGGAATGCAATTTTCTGATTACGGAAATTATTTTTTCTTTGGTATCTGAATCAAGCATTGAAACCGATTCATCAAAAACCAGGCATTTTGGTTTCATTGCCAATACTCCTGCAATTGCAGCCAGCTGCATCTGGCCACCGCTGAGCTGGGAAGGGGATCTCTTTTTGAACATATCCATTCCAACACTTGCAAGTGATGACTCAATAGCTTCAAGCATTTCCTTCCGGGGAAAGCAGAGGTTTGATGGCCCAAAAGCGACGTCTTCCCAAACCGTAGCACCTACAAATTGTGTCATTGGATCCTGAAAAACCATTCCTACTGTCTGACGGATTTGCTGCAAGCAGGATTTATCAGCCGTGTTCATTCCAAAAACGTTCACAGAACCTTCAGTAGGAATCAACAAGCCGTTGAGATGTCGCGCCAGAGTTGATTTACCACTACCGTTCTCCCCCACAATTGCAACATATTCACCGGTTGTTATCTTAATATTTATATTCCTGAGGATGTAATCATCCCCAGAATACCGAAATGACAGATTTTTTGTTTCAATCATAGCTCATATCCAAGTGTGTAAACAATACGGCCGCAGCGATCGCCTTAATGGCATCAAGAAGTATAAACGGAGCTATCCCTATAATGAATGCTTCCTTGGGGGTGAGGGATGCCACATAAATAAGCTGCAGATAGCCAAATACGTAAATTGTAACCATTCCCGCAAGGAAATAGAGTGAAACACGGAAAAATGATTTGGTGGGGAAATGCTCTACCAGATAACCTATCACATAGGCTGCTGCCACAAATCCTAACAAGTAACCACCTGTGGGACCAAGAAGCACACCCAACCCTGCTGCACCTCCGGCAAAAACAGGGAGTCCTGCAATTCCAAGAAGAAGGTAAACAAGCATGCTGGTCATACCCCAACGAGCACCTAAGAATGCCCCCGCAAAGAATACAAACAATAACTGAAGGGTTATCGGAACCGGCCCACCTATTGGGATTACCATGTAGGCCCCTACTGAACTCATTGATGCAAACAGGGAAGCATAGACCATTTTACGTATACGTTCAGATGAATTTACAACGATGTCAACCATTGCGGAGTTATTGGTTAACAAGTAATATATAATTTTGTTTTGAGACCTTTAGATTAAAAAAAGAGAGTGATGGGCTTTGTGAGCCACATCACATATCCATATCAGGCATTTCAGGTGTAGGACCTGCTTCATTTGGAGAAGCTGCAACTACGTCATCAATTCTCATGATCATCACAGCTGCTTCCGTTGCAGACTCGATAGCCTGTACCTTAATGCGGAGTGGTTCAATAACATCTGCGTCCCACATGTCTACAACCTTACCTGTGTAGACATTAAGACCTGCATTCTTGTTGCCTTCCTCGTGCTGTGAGCGAAGTTCAACAAGTTTGTCAATTGGATCGAGTCCTGAGTTCTCAGCAAGGGTTTCTGGAATTGTTTCAAGTGCTTCGGCAAACTTGCTTACTGCGAGCTGCTGCCTTCCTTTGAGACTTGCTGCATATTCGTTGAGACGCAAGGATAATTCAACTTCCGGAGCCCCGCCGCCGGCAACTACATTGCCGTCTTCGAGTGCTACACTTACAACGTGAAGTGCATCATCCATTGCACGCTGGAGGGAAGCTACGACGTGTTCGGTTCCACCATGAAGAATTACAGTGACTGCCTTTTTCTCTTTGCAGCCTGTGATGTAAGTCATCTTGGTGCCTTTAATGTCACGTTCCTCAACCACATCGGCTTCACCGAGATCTTCAGGAGTGATTTCATCAATATCCTGTATATTGGTTGCACCTGTTGCTTCACATATTCTCTTGATGTCGCTCTTCTTTACCCTTCTGACAGCATATACTCCGGCTTTCTCAAGATAATACTGTGCCAGATCATCAATTCCTTTCTGGCTAAAGACAACATTTGCACCGCTTGCGATAATCTTGTCAGCCATTTCCTTGACCATTTTCTCTTCCTGATCAAGGAACATCTGCATCTGTTCAGGAGAAGTTATCTTGATTTCAGCATCCATTTCAGTCTTGCGGAATTCAATAGGGATGCTGAGCGCAAGGATTTTTGCACCTTCGATCTTTTCAGGCATGTTGGGATGGGTACGTACTTTGTCAATAACAAGACCTTTTACAAGATGAGATTCCTTGATGCTTGCTCCTGCCTGCTTTTCCACCTTGATGTTAGTAACATCAGCTACAAGCCCGTCCTCAGTCTCCTCCACAATCATTTTCACTGCGTCAACAGCGAGTTCAGAAAGTTTTTCCTTGTAATTCTCAGCACCTTTTCCGGTAATTGCAGTGGATGCAATCTTTTTCAGGGCTTCGTCATCATCAGGCGAAACTGAAATTGCAATATCATTAAGGATTTTAATAGCCTTTTTGGATGCTTCCCTGTATCCGGTTGAGATGATTGTCGGATGAATGCCTTTGTTGGTGAGTTCTTCTGCATTTTCAAGAAGTGCACCGGCAATTACTGCAGCGGTGGTTGTTCCGTCACCAACCTCTGAATCCTGGGTCTTGGACACTTCAACAATCATTTTTGCTGCAGGGTGTTCGATGTCCATCTCCTTAAGAATGGTTGCACCATCGTTAGTAATTACAACGTCACCCATGCTGTCCACGAGCATTTTATCCATGCCTTTGGGACCAAGGGTTGTACGTACTGCGTTTGCCACAGCTTTTCCTGCGAGGATGTTGTTGCTCTGTGCATCCCTACCTCGTGTTACTTTACTACCGTCTGCTAAAATGTAAATTGGCTGTCCTGCCATATATCCTACCAAAATTCTGACCTCCTGATAAATAATATAGTGATTATTATAGTACTGACATAGCACCCGTAGGGTACATGCTCTGCTCGTTCTAAATGAATGAACTTCTATATAAACATTGCTTATCTGCCCCAATGACAAATAGGATGGAAAAGGAAAAATATACTAATTTAAAAGGGGTTAACTGTACAGGATTTTTCATTAAATTGCCATGCAAGTTGGGATTACATAAATGGAAAAAGCAGGCGGTGTTTCCAAATACTCCTCAAATGTGCGGGAACATGGGAACATATTATGTTTGTATAAAGCTGCGGAGATAGGAAGAAATAAGGTGGGTGCCATAAAGGATGAAGACTTTTTTGATAAATATAAAAACAATATTACGAGTATGATTTACAAAAATAATAGAGGTACTCACAAAAATAAGTTAAAGCGTCCCGACCGAGACTTGAACTCGGGTCTAAGGCTCCGCAGGCCTCAAGGATATCCGCTACCCTACCGGGACACGCTTTGATGTTGTACATGTTTTTCAGATATAAAGCTTGCTGATGAGCTGAGAAAATAGATAAGAATTAAATGCATGCAAAGTATGAAGGATTAGTATGACAATGACCATAGGCCTCGCCGGCAAACCTAATGCCGGAAAATCAACATTTTTCAAAGCTGCCACGCTGGCTGATGTGGAAATTGCAAACTATCCGTTCACAACCATCAACGCCAACCGCGGTGTTACGTATGTGCGCACTACCTGCCCCTGCACCGAGAAAGGCAAACCCTGCGGCAAATGCAACAACGGTGTGCGCTACGTCCCCATAGAGATAATCGATGTTGCGGGATTAGTTCCGGATGCACACAAGGGGCGCGGATTGGGTAACGCCTTCCTTGACGAATTGCGGCAGGCACAGGCAATTATCCACGTAATCGACGCCTCCGGAAGCACTGACATCGAAGGCAATCCCGGAGATATCGATAGCCACGATCCTCTTGTGGATGTTGACTTCCTCAACCACGAAATTACCATGTGGATGGCAGGCATCCTTAACCGCAACTGGTTGAGACTCGCACGAAAAATAAAGGCTGAAGGGCTCAAACCCGAACAGGCAATCGCCGGACAGCTCATGGGAGCAGGTGTCTGCGAAAGTGATGTACACAGAGCTCTCTGCCAGTACAAGGATGATAACTACGAAAAATGGGGAGAAAACGAACTTGTCGAACTTTGTGAACACATACGGACACTCAGCAAACCCATAATGATCGCAGCCAACAAGATGGATATTGCTCCACCTAAAAACCTGAAAAAGCTCAGTGAACTCGATCTCATTGTGGTACCTACAAGTGCTGCGGCCGAACTAGCCCTTCGAAATGCTGCAAAACAGAAACTTATTGATTACATTCCAGGGAACGAGGATTTCAACATAATTTCCGAGGATCTCGATGAGAAACAAAAGAGAGGGCTGGAAAGTCTCAAGGCATTCATGAGGGCACACAGGCCCAATGGCTGCGGTGTGCAGGAATGCATAGATAAAGCAGTTTTTGAGCTGCTTGACCTGATTGTTGTCTACCCTGTGGAAGACGAGACCCACTGGACAGACACAAATGAAAACATGCTTCCCGATGCCTATCTAATGAAACGCGGCTCAACAGCCCATGACCTCGCCTATCGTGTTCATACAGACATAGGGAAAGCGTTCCTCTATGCAGTTGACGGACGCACGAAAATGAGACTCGGGGAAAAACACGAATTACAGGATGGAGATGTCATTAAAATTGTATCAACTGCCCGTTAAGGATAGCGGAGTTAAGTACCGTGCTAAGGAGAATCTACGAAAAACACCTTCAGAATACAGTAATGAAACCAGGAAAGAAGATTCCTGAGCATATTGCTGTAGTTCTCGCAGAAACAGATATCCTGAAAAATCATGGCACTAACAAGCTTAAGGATTTCATTAACTGGAGTTTAAAGATAGGATTTATTGAAATCAGCATCTACATTGATGTTCTCGATACGGTTCCTCAGCTACAAGAAAAGATGGAAAGCAAGCTTGCTGATACCCTCCGACAAATGTTTGCCACCATGCCCCTGAAAACAGAATATGCAATTTACAATTCCAAAGGGACTCTTGTGGCAAAAGATGGGAGCAAACAACCTTTAATCAACATTCTCGTAGGATTCGGGGGAAAAAAGGAACTCACACATGCTGTTAGAAGCCTTCTTGAAAAAGTTGAGATCGGCGAACTTCAGCCTGATGAAATAACTGAAAAATCCATAGAAAACAATCTAACAATCAAGACGGAACCTGATCTAATAATACGTGCAGGGGGAAAGCATCTTTCTGATTTTCTCATTTGGCAATCCGTATACGCGGAATTATTTTTTACTGATGTCAACTGGGAAAGTTTCAGAAAAATAGATCTTCTGAGAATAATCCGTGACTTCCAGAACCGCCAGCGGAGATTTGGGAAATGAGTTCAGGATGGGAAAGACATTACGTAGTTGTTGTATGCCCGAAATGCCGAGTACATTCTCAGATAGTGGATGATAGGGGGCAAAAAAGCGTACGCTGTCAGAACTGTGGTACAAATCTCCGATTTAGAAAACTGCGACAATTCCATAATTCAACTGATCTAGAGGAAGCCATCCTGATAAGAACAAAATTGCAGGCATCTCTTGTAGGGAAAGGGGATTCTAGAATAATTTCGACGATAGAATTCGATAAGTCCAAAATTAAGGAGAAAAAGGGAAAAAAACCAATACCCAACAAACCCCAAGAGATTGTACTTTCAAAAATTCCCGCCGGGGAAAGCATCTCCTTCACAGAACTAATGAGCCTCGTTAAAACGATGGGCCTTGATGAAGAGAAATTTGAGGATACATTGCACAAGTTGCTTGAATCTGGAGAGGTTTACGAACCTAAAAACGGGATTTTCCGCAGAGCATGATTTTTTGCACAAATTATATCTAAAAAAGAATCATAACAGTATGGTTCGAAGTACTTTTTATAAACTGTGGAGAAAATTTGAATATGTCAGAAAGTAGTCTCGACGCTGTTGAACTGCTGCTCACAACCAGCATCTATAACGATCACAAAGAGTTGGATGAAAACAGTCTACCTCGCAATATCAGGAAAAACTACTGGAACAGACAATATAATGGTGTTCCAAAACCTGTTAAAGTATCGCTCTTAGATCTGGAAAAACTATATGGAATAGATAACCCAAAAGCTGAAATTCAAGGAATCCCCTTTCTTGAAATCGATGATGTTGGATACAAATTAAAACTTACATCTTTTGACATAGCTGCAAAGTGGTTTGAAAAACAGGATAGTTCAACGGAGAGAATCAACAACAACCCTGTCCTTGCATATTATTTTGAAAAACGTGAACATGAGCATGCTGATTATAATGCTGCGCTGGAATTTACCCGCCCCAAGGAAGTAGACAGGGAATGGCTGGAATCCCTTCAGGAAAAGATCAGCAAAGAAGAAGGTGGCGAGGATATGCTCAAGCTTGCCCATCTCATCGCCCCCGAGGATATTATCCAGCCACTTGATGAACTTGTCCTTACCTCCAAACAGAAAGAAAAAGTTAAGAAAATTGTCAAGGCGATTACATATCGAGATTATCTAAAAGAAATAGGTCTTTATGATGTTGGAAAAATCCTCTTTGTTGGAGCTCCAGGTACCGGAAAGACGTCAGTTGCAAGGGCACTCTCCGAAAAACTTGCCTTGCCTTTTGTAGAAGTCAAGCTTTCCATGATAACCGATCAGTATCTGGGAGAAACAGCCAAGAATATTGACAGGGTTTTCGAACTGGCTAAGAGGTTAAACCCCTGCATCCTGTTTATTGATGAATTCGATTTTATCGCCAAAACCCGAACTTCCGACGAGCATGCAGCTCTGAAAAGAGCAGTTAACACTCTCCTGAAGGCCATTGATAGTATTAGCCTGACAAACAATGGCGTTCTGCTGATAGCTGCAACAAACCATCCGCAAATGCTTGATTCTGCTGCATGGAGACGTTTTGATGAAATAATGGAATTCCCGTTACCCGATCTTGAGATGCGAAAGGAAATCCTTGATATTGTTACTCAAAAAATTAAAGGTGAAATAAATACTGAAGAAATTGCAGAACTCTCCGAAGGATACACAGGTTCCGACCTCAGAATGATAATCAGGGAAAGCGTCCTATCTGCCCTCCTTGAAGAGAGGACTGAACTCTCACAGGAGGATCTCCTTAATGCAATTGAAATATTCAATGCAAGAGATATCATCAAATCGGATGAATATATACGTCGCAATTTTACATGAAAACGGGGGTAGCTTATGAAAATCACGTTACTTGGTACCGGTGATGCTCCCGGAACACCTATAATTGGATGCCATTGTCCTACCTGTAACGATGCACAGAGAGGAACCAAAAGCCAGAGACTTCGAAGCTCCTTGCTAGTGGAAAATGAGTATGGAAAAGTGCTTATCGACACTGGACCGGATCTTCGTGCACAGCTTCTGAAAAACGGAGTTGAGCATGTTGACGGAGTGATATGGACACATGGCCACTACGACCATTTCACAGGTTTTGCAGAATTCCACCGCGTGCAATATAAAGTTGATGTCTACGGGATTACGGAAACCCTTGATTATATCGTAGATTACCTTTCATTTTTGGGACCAAAGCGGCATGATATCCCTATGTACAAACCCTTTGAACTCATTGGTCTTAAGTTCACACTTTTCGAGGTAAAACACCGCCCTTACAAAAGGGCCGTTGGGGTGATGATTCAGGAAGGAGTCAAAAAGGTTGTGTTCACTGGCGATTCTGAAAGTGAGTTCCTTGAAAAGAGCCTTGAAGTTATGGATAGTCCTGATCTTCTTATCGCAGATGCTATTGTACCGGATAGATCCATCTTCCACATAAAAAAGCACATGGATGCCATAGAGGCAATGGAACTCGGGAAACGTATCCATGCGAAAAATATTGTTTTGACGCATCTGAGCCACTATTTCAAACCACATGTAGAGGCAAGCAAAGAATATCCACTGGGATATGACGGCATGCAGCTTGAAATTTGAAAGTGCTTCAATCTTTTTTGCGTTGATCTGTTTGTTCTATTTCCTTAATCCTCTCTTCAAGCTTGCGCCGGGTTAAAGCGTAATTTAAGGCAACTACAAACGTTGCAATACTAAGTATAGAAGTCCCGATTAAGAGCCCTGTGGATGCGTAAGTCCTATAGAACCTAAGGACAACAGGCCTATATTCCACAGTGTCCTCATCGTGCAGTCTTTTGGCGGTTATGTTAAAGAAATCCATTGATAGTAATGAAGATGATTTCCTCTGCAGTTCCAGCCATACAAGAACCTGCCTGCCACTTTCATCATAGTAAGTGAAATTAGCCTCCGGCTGAACTTTTCCTAAGAATGGATTTCCTGTAGTGTAACCTGGCGGAAGGACTATTCGCAGCACCGAATCGTGTGTAGGCATATAAATGAAATCCTGCCCCAATGGCACTGCCATTTTAAAGGCAACAAATCCAGTAATTGATCGGTTAAAATCTATCACCTGTCTTTTTTGCCCCTTGATCACGCGCTCCTTAATTGTAAAATTCAGATCTGTAGCTTCTTTCAGAGAAGAAAGATGCCTTAAAGTTTCCTCAACATCAGTTACATTACTGGAGTCTTCTGCAATTATTACTATGTCGTAAATGGGCTCGTTTCCCATGTTTGTGAGATCTTCCATAGGTACTATTTCAATAGATGAGGCATTATCCAGAGCATAAACGCCTGTTGCAAAGCCGTCCGTCGTCAGGTAAAAAGTGGTCTCATTTAAAGTCGATGCATTTGCTTGTTTTCCATGAAAAATGAGTTCATAATCGGAAATATTTACAGATCCCTCATCATGACCAGTTACCAGTTCATCAACACATCCACCTGCAAAAACAACGGAAAACAGGATCATAAGAAAAATGCAAACAGCTTTGCTATCCATTATACTCATCACAGTCAACCTATGTAAAAAAGATAACGCCTCCTTCATAAAGGAGGCATTGTGAAGTTAGTCTTTTTCAGGGATACTAATGAAGAGCCCAATACTCTCAAGTGCCTTGGATACTTCATTGTATGCAACAAAGAGTTCTTTTTTATGGATCTCCATTTCACTTACATTTGGCTCTGATGCAAACCAGATTTCCTTGTCATTGTTACCTCTGGTAATTGAAACGCATGCAAGCATGTCTGCCTGAACAAGCCTGTAAATAGAATCAATACCTGCAGATGTAACCCATGCGGGATAGTTGTTACGCAGTACATCAACAAATCTCTTCCAATTAATTGATGCAGAACATTCCATTTTCACATGCAAATGAGCACGTTCTCCAACCGCTTGTTCCTGGATTGTTGTAAGGAATGTCTGGAAATCAGGATCATTCTCATCTACAGCTTTTGCCTCATCTGCAGCAAGATTTTCTGCCTCATCTTCGAAGAAAGGAGCGAGGTTAATACTGCTTGAAGGTTTTGTTGCAAGAGAAACGCCAAAGAAAGCAACGCCACTGAGAAGCATACCCACAATAATTCCATGGTTCATCAGGATCGGATGAATGCTTTCAAGGTACGGCGTTGATAACGGCGGTGTCATGTAGAGATCATATACAATAAGGGAGATCTGGGAGACACCTCCTACAATCAATCCTGCCAATGCGCCCTCCTTGGTTGCACGTTTCCAATACAGACCTCCCATCAAAGGGAAGAAATAGGAGGCACTGGCGATGAAAGTTGCAATATGAATTGCGGCAATGATACCATCAATCAGGAATGAACCAATTGTAGCCGCTGCAACAATAATAAGGACACAGATGCGGTTGACGGTAAGCATTTCCTTCATTGTTGCATCCGGCTTGATGAAACGCTGGTAGACGTCACGTGAAAGAGAAGAGGCACCCGAAGTTGCGAAGGTGTCTGCCGAAGACATTGCAGCTGCAACAAGACCTATGGACAATACAGAAATTACCATGGGAGAGAAATACGAATTGATGAACATAAGCATCGCAGGTTCTGCCTGTGCCATAGCCCCCATCCCAATTTCCTCGAAAGACGCCGGTATTTCAGGATAAATCGAACTCAGAGCGATGGCAATAATTGCACAAGCTGCAAAGACAATTGTAATCAAAACTGAACCAAGTAATAGACCATTACGGGAAGACTTTGAATCCTTGGCCGCCCAGACTTTCTGCCATGGATCCTGCTCAGTGATCCATCCTGGAATGATTGCGATGATGTAAATTAAGATCATCGGAATACCTATACTCAGGGGATTCCACCAGTTTGAAGGAACTGAAGAGAATAATTCCGCGGCATCCGCCGGAGCTCCTGCCCCACCGGTTGCAGCACCCACTGAAAATACTGCTATTACAAGTGTTACCAACATCAGGAACATAAACTGCATTACATCAGTCCAGACAACTGCATGTAACCCTCCAAGGATAACATAAACAGAAACTGCCAGAGCTACCAGAAGTGCTGCATAAACTGGGTTCAGACCATAGAATACTTGAAGAACCATTGTAAAGCCTTTAATATCAGCTACAGCAAAAAGGATCATTACTATTGTAATGATGATTCCCACAGGTGCACGAATTGCCGAACTGTAACGCTGCTCAAGCAATTCAGGTTGTGTGATGGTCGGGAGGCTCTTGATTTTCTTGACAAACATGGCAATGATCAAAAGTGCAAGAATATTGGGGGCAACAAAGCCCCAGATGGAGCCCATACCAAGCAGCATGAAAAAACCAATAACTGCGAGGATACCGCCTGTAGTTAACCACGATGCAGCAGAGGAGAATCCAACACCAATAGTACCAATTCTCCTTCCTGCAAGCCAGAAGTCGGTAACGGTTTTCTGCCGTTTTGTAAAGTACCAACCAATTGCTATCAGTACACCCAGATAGAGTGCAAGTAATACGATAAACAGTTGATATGCATCCATAGTGATTCCTCAATTGATTAAGTGTTGATAGAAAGTAAATGCTAAAATATATAATTACTCAAAAAATCAACTTTACTTGTTCACAAATATATTTGTTTTAGCATGAAAAGGAAAACTATGCCTTAATCCTCCTGAAACATAATCCAACTTGGAAGCTCTATTTAAGAGGAGGAAAAGACAGTAATAATCTGAAAAACAATAATATACTGATGGCATTAGTTACCCTGACAACAGATTTCGGGACTTTGTATCCGGCAGCCATGAAAGCTGTTATTCTGAACATATGCAAAGATGTTACTATTGTCGATATTTCTCACACAGTGCCACTGGGAGATATTCTTACAGGAGCTTTTGTCCTTTACAACACAGCATACCTTTTCCCGAAAGGAACGGTTCATGTGGCAGTGGTAGATCCTGGAGTTGGAACATGCCGAAAAGCCCTCATACTGGAAGCCGGTGGACAATATTTTGTAGGACCTGACAACGGGCTAATGATTCCCGCAGCTCACAGATGCAGGAAAATGAAGGTATGGACAATTCAGGTAGACAGGCTCTTCCCGGAAATCTCCTCAACGTTCCATGGTCGAGATGTATTTGCACCTGTTGGTGCATATCTCGCAGCCGGAAGGAATGTAGAGGATTTGGCCAAACCAAGCGACTGCTATGTTTGCCTCAATCTTGAAGAAGCAATAATTGAAACCGATACAATCAGAGGTAAAGTCAACTATGTGGATGACTTTGGAAATGTAATTACAAGTATTCCTGCCCATTCATTGTGTAACATTCTAAAACCAAGAGATATTCTTAAACTTGAAGGAAATGATATCAGGTTTGTCGAGACTTACGCAAATTCAAATCCTGAAGAAACAATTGCATTAATTGGAAGCCATGGATTCCTTGAAATTGCAGTGAGTATGGGCAATGCTGCAGAAATGCTTTCAATCTCAGGCCATCCTGCAATATGTCTTCAGAAGATTACATCCACTGATAATAACGAATGACTTCCGGATTAAAAGAGTACATCATACTGTTTTCCGCATATCCGAAAAAAAGACAGCCTTCACAGGAAGATGCTGTCTCCTGCATCTTTTTCCAGCATTGGTTCCATACTTTTTCAAATCCATCACGAATATCTGCAAGAGGATCCCGGTGAACCCTGCAAGTATAAACCATTCCCTCTTGCGACACCCCAATTACAATATTCGGAGCGTGGCACCTCCACAGAGGTCGCATATCCCTGACCATCCGAAGATAAGTTTTTGAATTGATTATCGGATATCCTGCCTCTTTCATATGGATCAGTTCTTCAACTGCCTTTCTGTGCTGATGCTTATCCCGCACTCCGATTTCATTCCATACATTACTTCCAATGCTGGTAAATTCATACATTGGCTCAAAGGAAATCATAGCACCAAGATCATTTGCAAGCAGCACAAGATCACGAAGTTCATGGAGATTTTTGTTGCTGATGACACAGTTTAGTAGAACAGGTTTTTCAAAAGTGGACACAGCCTGTTCAATTCCTGGGAGTATGCGGGAAAAATCCACTCCTCGTGCATCACGATACGTCTTAATCCCATCAACTGAAACTGAGAGATAATCAAGATCAGTAAGTTCTGAAAGCCGTTTTTTCAGCAAAAGGCCATTGGTCACAAGGGATGTGGTTAATCCCAATGAATGAGCATGTCCAAGAATTTCCGGTAATTCAGATCTCATCAGAGGCTCAACAGTCCATGCATTATAAACCCCAATTCCAAAGTCCTTTGCATCATCCAGCATGGAGAAAATTTCTTCAACCTCCATTTCCTGTTTTTCTTCACGCCAGTAATCACAAAAACTGCATTGCATATTACAGGTTGAATTAATTCCATGAGACAGGACAAAGGGACGTTTACGAACTCGCATCTGCCACAGAGCACGCACTGCAGTATTAAAATCGAACATTTGTTGTCTATTAGTCTTGAAAACAGATAAGTTAAGCCCTTAGATATAAAAAAAGAAAAATTGTGCCCGCAAAATTGCGGACATTGCCATCCAATTTAACCAAATAGTGCACCAAGACCGGCCATGCCGCTCTCTTCTGCTTCCTCTGCATCTTCTTCTGCAGCTTCTTCTTCTGCTGCGGGTGCCTCTTCAACTGCTGCTGGAGCTGCTGCGACTGCTGGAGCTGCTGCAACTGCTGCAGTTGCCATTGCTTCTGCAATGTCTACGCCATCAAGTGCTGCAACGAGTGCTTTTGTGCGTGCTTCATCTACTTCGATACCTGCTGCTTTGAGAACAGCGTTTACTGCTTCTTCTGTAATCTCCTTTTCTGCGTTGTGGAGTAAAAGTGCTGCATATATGTATTCCATTTAAATCACCTAATTAATATCAAATTTAACCAAAGAGTGCGCCGAGTCCGACCATTCCTTCCTCTTCGGATTCTTTTTCATCCTCTTCTTCGTTCTCTTCTTCAGGAGCTTCTTCAACTGCTGCAGGTGCCACCGCTTCTGCAGCACTCTGAGCTGCTGCCCCAAGTGCTGAACTCAATTCCTCATCCACAGCATTTGCATCCTTCTCTGCTATAGCAGAAGCAAGGGAAAGCATTTGTGACTGTGCCTTGGAAAGGAGGATATCCATAATTTCCGGCTCCGTAATTGCGGCATTGATTCCGAGGTTCTTTGCCTCTGAAACGGCTTTTGAAATGAGAGTGCTGATTGTAGCACTTGTTGGATATGCCACGTTAACAGCTAGGTTAAAGGCCTGCTGAGCTGCCATTGAAATATCTGAGAAGTATTTATCCTCATCAATGGCCAGTACATCCGGACCGAATATTGAGCCATCCTCAAACACTGCCCTGAGATCAAGACCTACTTCCACGGGATAAATCTCAAGTCTTGCAAGCATGGATGCCAGTTTCTGGGAAACCACTTCACCCTTTGCAGCTACGACTTTATCCTGACTGATAACCACG
Source organism: Methanohalophilus sp. (assembly GCF_030156785.1). Classification (GTDB taxonomy): domain Archaea; phylum Halobacteriota; class Methanosarcinia; order Methanosarcinales; family Methanosarcinaceae; genus Methanohalophilus. The sequence continues at coordinate 47,426 of NZ_JASGLW010000002.1, read as the reverse complement.
CTACCCTTATCGATGGCAGCAGGGATACCTGCACTTTGCAGGTCACCAAGAATAGGACCTGGCGGGAAGCCTGTTGGCCCCTTCTCCACTTTAATATCCTGTGGTGCAACTGCACCTGCCTTTATAGGGGAAGGAGTCTTGCTATTCTCAAGTAATTTGTAAAGCTTGAAAGGATTCTCATTTGTGAAAACAAGAGCTGATTGTTCCTCAAGGAAATCAACCATCTCTGCATGTTCTGGAGAGGACTCTTCAAGTGCCCTCTTAATGAGAGTGTTTCGTGAGACTTTAATTACCGCGAGGTCTTTCAGTACTCTCCTCATGGACTGAAGCTGTTTTGCAGGAATTCCGCCGACACCAACAATGCCGAAAAGCGGATAGGAATTAATAAGTTCCTTGATATCCTCAATTTCCTTCTTCTTCCATTGCGGGATGTGTTCACTGTGATGAATTGCTTCATGAATTGCTTCCATCATACCACCCTCACGGATGTACCCATAGTGGTTGTAACATACACTGATTTGAGGTTATGTACACCCTTTTCAAGGGCATGTTCAACCCTATTTAAGACAGTCTCAATGTTCTCTGCGACTTTTTCCGCATCCATGTCCCTTCTTCCAACTGCCACATGGAATGTCATCTTATCTTTGGAACGAATACGAATTGAGTTCTTTGAGGAATTGATAAGATCTACTATGTTCTTACCGGGGGGGAGAGGAATTGGCATTTTCCCTCTTGGACCCAACACAACACCCAAGGTCTTACCAATCAGAGGCATGTACTGCACTTCTGCAATAAAGAAGTCACATTCATTGGCAATTGCTCTTGCCTTTGCTTTGTCTTCTCCAAGTTCTTCAATATCTTCTTCGGAGAAAACATATTCACAACCAGCCTCTTTGGCCTGAAGCCCAACCTCACCTTTTGCGAAAACACCGATCTTGACATCCCTGCCACGACCATTGGGAAGAATTATCTCTTCATCCACACGGTTTTTAGGCTGGCTCAGATCAATATTTTTTAAGTTAATTGCAAGGTCAACACTTTCAGTGAACTTGCGTTGTGGGGACTCCTCAAATAACTTATTTACGGCGTCCAGTATAGTTTCTTTTACCATTCTGTACCTCCCGTAGTTCGATAGAACCTCTTGGGCCTCCTACGGATCATACTATAAGGGCTCTCAAATAGAGCTATTTATTTTAAAGCTATCGGTTAAAAGGCAGTATGAATCACCATGATTCAGCTGCCAATACATCATCAAATTTACCTTCATCAATGGCTTTCTGGCATTCTTGGGGTTTCATACCTTCAGTTGTAACACCCATTGTGACACAGGTACCAATTACTTCCTTAACAGCTGCCTTGAGATCATAGGACAGCAAATCGTCCTTCTTCATGCGGGCAACTTTTGCAAGCTGTGGAATTGTTATATTGCCAACAATGTTAACATTTGGCTCACCTGAACCTTTTTCAATTCCAATTTCCTGCTTGATCAGGGCAGTGGTAGGAGGAGTACCAACTTCAATTTCCACATTTTTGTCATCGTCTACGATTACTTTAACAGGAACCTGCATGCCATTGTAATCTTTTGTCTTCTCATTGATAGCATCAACAACTTCTTTAATGTTGACACCCAGCGGACCCAATGCTGGACCGAGTGGCGGTCCTGGATTTGCTTTACCGCCCGGAACCAAGGCTTCAACAACGCTTGACATTAAATAATCACCTTTTTAATTTGATAAATTTAATAAGATCAGGAATCTTCGTCTTTCCTGAGAATTCTCACCGTATCTCCACGGATTGTAATGGGAATTGGAACCACTGCGTCGAAAAGTTCGACAGTGATTTCCTCATGCCCTTCGTCCACACGCTTAACACGGGCCTTTTCACCCTTAAACGGCCCGGAAGTGACTTCAATGATAGTACCTTCCGTGATACCGGTAACTGTAGGTTTCGGCGTCAGAAAATGCATAATTTCCGCTAGACTGGATTGCCCTTTCACAACTGCTCTTGCATGTGGAACTGTCTGAATTGCTAATTCCACTACTCCGGAATCCGGAGCTTCTACAAGCACATAGCCTTTCAGCTCATCCGGAGCCAGAATTGCACGTAGATCAAGCTTTTCCTTGCGTGCAGTCTGTGCCAGCAGATTTGCAACAGAACGTTCCTGATTTGCAGTCGTCTTGACTACAAATATAGCGGCATTTTCACTCATGGATTACACCCATTTAGGTAATTCAGTTAATAGCACATACAGTAGAAAGCCAACAAATCCAATAACAAGGATTCCTGCACCTGCTACTTTTGAAATCATCAAGAACTCTTCCCGGGAGGGTTTCCGGGCCAGCTTGAGAACCCTGAAGTAGGATTTGAGTATCTGGCTGATGTTGCCATTGATTTTTGTTGATTCAAGTATATTTCCTGCCAAAATCTTCACAACCGGTATTGTGATACGGGGATACTTACAGTTCAATTATGATATAAATCTATAGCGCCCTTCAAACAACTTATTGCTTAAAAAACCTTTCCACTCAAACGAAATCACTTATAAGAGGAGAAGAGAAGAGGGTCGTGGACTATTCTCATCTTACAAAATCAATTCCATACCTTCTAGTGACGTTTTTAGCACTTCCGTGACCGTAAATCTGTGGGGATTTCACACCTGTAACAACAATCATGGTACGAACACTGTGTTCGAGATCAGGATCAACCTGGGCACCCCATATAAGACGGGCACTTGGATCAATGCGGCTGTATACTTCCTGAACCACACTTTCCGCCTCTGCGATGGTCATGTCCGGTCCACCGACCACATTCACCAAAGCAGACGTTGCACCAGAAATATCCACATCAAGAAGAGGACTGCGAAGTGCTTTTTGCACAGATTCCACAGCTTTACTTTCACCATCAGCCTCACCCAAACCAATCATTGCTACACCACCGTTTTGCATAACAGTGCGAACATCAGCAAAGTCAAGATTGACAAGGCCCGGTTTGGTAATCAATTCGGTAATTCCCTTAACTGCACGCATGAGGACTTCATCAGAAACTTTGAATGCTGCCTGAAGAGGAAGACGGGGCACTACTTCAAGAAGTTTATCATTGGGAACCACAATAACCGTGTCTGCAACATCCCTGAGCCTTTCTAAACCTGCTTCTGCGTTTGTTCTTCTGACTTCACCCTCAACTGCAAAAGGAAGAGTTACAACAGCAATGGTGAGAGCGCCTGCATCACGGGAAGCTTCTGCAACAACCGGAGCTGAACCTGTTCCGGTGCCTCCACCAAGACCGGCTGTAATAAATACCATATCAGTGCCCTCTACAATTGCACTGAGTTCATCAATACTCTCAAGGGCAGCATCCTCTCCAATTTGCGGAAGGCTGCCTGCACCCAGCCCCCTTGTCTTCTTCTTGCCAATGAGAACTTTTTTGTCAGAGTTTATGTTAAGGAGATGTTGAGCATCGGTGTTTATAGCTACAAGTTCTGCGCCTTTGATTCCCTCATCGGCCATTCGCTGAACACTGTTGGAACCACCGCCACCACATCCGATTACTTTGATATTGGTATGTAATTCCCGCAGCACAGCTTCAATCTCTGCATTTACATCCGACTGTTCGGGGGTTTGTGCAGTGACACGCTTCTCTTCTGCCGATCGCGCTAACGCCTCTTCAACTATGGATTTCATAATGTATTCTCCTCCACGACCAAAAGATAATCATGAGATTAAAGGACCCTGCTATCAAGCACAAGTTGTTTTGTTACTTTTTCATGGACCATTTCCGGGTCAACAATATGCCCATCCATCTCAATCGGGATGCCCTTAGAAAGTTTTCCATATAAGGAACCTTTAGGAATCCCTAGTTTCTCTGCAAGGTAAGGATTGAACCTTTTTTTGGATAGATAGAGCGTGGTATTGTCCGGAATATACTCAATTTCATAATGTTCTTTTAGTATTTTAATGCATTCATTTACTATATCTTCCAATAAAACTCCTGCATCAGATTCCCATACAAAAAAAATGCCTGAAAGAGTGCCATTGTCCTTTTCGAGCCACACCAGAGAACGATTTTCAAGCCAGTCGATAAAACTATCAGAGTTATGTTTCCAGGTAAGATGCACAAGCCTTGGATCTACCATTATTGTCTTGAAATTTAAATAATCAGAAAGTAAACCCCGATCCAGCATACTCCTCAAACGCTTAGAAATATGAAGAGTAGCTCCGGGTTCAACTTTTTCCACCTCTAAAAAAACTTCCCTGAAAAATGCCCATGGAACCCCTTTCATTCCATTGATATCACTCTCACGCAATATCAGAAAACCTTTTTCCTTAGACCATTTTTCTATCCGGGTTTTTTCGGCAACTGACATAGATTTGCGGTCCATGTAAACAAAATCCGCATTGGATTTAGCCATTGCCTGAAGAAACAGGGATTCATTGATGTTTTTGAGTTGATATGATGGAAAATTGTGCCCGAAAGCTACATTGTTGTTCATCAGGATTTCCGACTGGCGGACAGCATAATGACCCCCTCCAAATCCCACAGCCACAGGCAAATCCTGCGGAATAAAAGACAAAATTGCTCTGGCAACTGCGTCACCAGCTTGCAGATCATCCCATTGATCAGGACCACTACCAATTTCCACATAGATAGATGGAATTTTGAGATCAGTTGGTCCATGATGAGTTGACTCCATAGATACCTGATATCCAATCGCTTCTGAATATTTCAGTAATTCCATGATAATGGGTTTAATGGCAGAAGTGTATGCAACTACCAATTCACCATCTTTGCCACCATATTTTGCCTCCGAAGGATTCCCAGTAAAATGTGCAGTTAATAACCGTCTTCCATCATTGCTTTTGTGTTTGGAGATAAAAATAATGTTTTTAGCCGGAAGACCGCATGACTCCAGTTTTCGGTCAATTCCATCCTGAAAAATATGATGATTTGTAACTTCTACAAGCCTAAATCTGTTGGATTCATAAACCTCTGCCAGATCTTCAAACTCCGGACAATTAATTTCCAGTTTTGACCATGAATCAAGTTTCAATAAGTTATTTTTGATGTTCTGGCTCGCAGTATCCACTCGCGAGCAAACAATGGTGGACATGGGTACTGGACTTTTGTCATGATCATCCATAGGAATACAAACTCCCGCCGGTTTTAGTTCTGTTTTTCTGCTCAATTTTCAACCTGAAAATATGATTTTACATTATATGTGTTTTTGGAGATCAAATACCCACCTGCTCACACCTGAAGCCACGTTCCCGCATCTTCTGACACCCAATATTTCATATCCGAGCTCGCTAAAATTCTCTTTAATAGACTCAATCTCCCCTGCCACTTTGAAAGTGTAGAAATGAAGAAAACCTTCTTTTTTAGCCAGAGGGGACAGAAGCTCAAAGAAAAAGTCCATACCATAAGGAATCGGAATTATTATCCTGTCAAACCGGCTTTTCACCATGTTTGGTATATCCAGAGCATCTGCACAAATTAAATCAACTTTTGAGCTTACGTTATTAAGGTAGATATTCTCAAAAAGCCACTTACAAGCCGCAGGGTTTTTCTCAATTCCCAGTACATTGGCACCCCTTGCAGCTGCCGGAATTACAAATGGTCCAACCCCGCAAAACGGAACAAGAATATTCTCCCCTTTTTGGACCTGTGACATCACCCTTTGGCGTTCAAAGCTAAGTCTGCTATTGAAAAAAACTTCGGAAACATCCAGATTATATCTATGTTTGTATTCTCTATGGGTAGTCACAGTGCTTTCACCAAGTAATATTTCAAACTCCGAAACGCGGTGATCACCCTGTACAAGACTTATTTTGTTGAGAACTGTTTTTATATTCCCCCTTCTGTTTGCTATGGTTTTTGCAATCTGAAACCGATATTCCGCAAGTGACGGAGGGATTGAAGCAATAGCAATGTCACCTATGACATCAAAACGATTAGGGACATCCTGAAGAAGAGCCGCAGGAATTTCTCCTTCCAGAGTACTTCTTAGATCTCTTCTGCGCATACCAATACCTAACCTGCTGCTACAAAAACATACCAATGTGTAAATAATCCCTTAAATGTCACACTATTTACCTTCCATTATTGATGTGAGCTTCAGATTTTCCGAGTAATCCACCGGGACATCCACAAGCCAGACGCCACCCTCATTGAAAGCATCCTGAAAAATATTACTCAGTTCATTAGCGCTGCGCACACGTACACCCCTAGCACCAAAACTATGCGCAAGTTCCACAAAGTCGGGATTTTTGAAAGTAGTACCAAAAGAAGAGCCAAATTCCCTGTTGCATTCCCACTCGATGAGTCCATAGGATGAATCATCAAAAATAACAATAACAAGATCGCAATCCAGTCTTACAGCGGTTTCCAGATCCTGCAGGTTCATAAGGAATCCTGCGTCTCCGGAAATTGCCACTATTTTCTTTTCAGGATGTACAAGACAGGAAGCTATTGCTGCAGGAAGGGCAAAGCCCATGGAAGCCAGCCCGTTTGACATCAGCACTGTATTCGGGGCAAATGCGGGATACAGCCTCCCGATCCAGAGTTTGTGAGCGCCCACGTCACTTACCAGAATGTCCCCCCGATCCAGAATTTGTCGCACTTCCCAGATAATGCGCTGGGGCTTCATCGGAAAAGACGGATCATCCCTGTAATTAAGCAACTCATTTTCCATGGAAACCTTGATATTGCGATAATATTTCGGGAATTCCTTAGCATGTATTTTATGAAGCATTGCTTTGAGAGTTGTCTTAAGTGAACCTATAAGCGCACATTCGGGTATGTAGCTGGATTCTATTTCAGGATGCCTGGTGTGTACATGAATTATTTTTGTGGTAGCCCTTTTGTTCCAGTGATCAGGACTGTATTCCACTGAATCAAACCCCACAGTAATAACAACATCTGCCACATCGAGTCCGCACATGATGTAATCCTTCTCTGACATACCCATAGAACCAATGAAATGATCATTGTCTGCACTGATTGCACCTTTTCCCATGAAAGTGGTTACAACGCCTATATTCGAAGCATCTACAAACTGTTCCAGCTCGGCAGAAGCGTTTTCACGAATCACACCGTTTCCTGCGATGATTAATGGCTTTGAAGCTCCCGAAATCATTTCAAGTGCTTTATGCAATTCATTTTCTTCGAAATTGCAGGAATGAGAGTAACTTTTTTTCTCAAGAGGTATTGCGTCGGTTTCCTGCGAAGCAACATCTTCAGGCAATTCAATATGGGTAGCGCCCGGTACATCCGTTGCTATGTCAAAAGCCTTCCCTACCAGCTCTGGAATCTGGTGAGCAGCAGTGGCGATTGCATTCCATGAGGTAATTTTGTCGAATAATCCCACAACATCCAGAATCTGATGCGATTCCTTATATGCCCTGTCAAGAGAGCCTTGCCCCGTAATTGCCACAAGAGGAGCTCTGTCAAGATGCGCATCTGCAACACCTGTTATGAGATTGGTAGCGCCCGGCCCCAGTGTTGAAAGGCATACTCCTGGCCTGCCCACCAAACGTCCGTAGGCATCTGCCATGAATGCTGCAGACTGCTCATGCCTTACCACAATAAATTCGATGTCTGATCTGGAAAGAGAATCCATAAAATCCAGTGTTTCCTCTCCCGGTATCCCAAAAATATACTCTACGCCTTCATTTTCCAGACACCTGACAAACAGGTCACTTCCTTTCATATCAATACCCTTTTGACTGAATGTTATCTTCATAAATCCTTATTTGTGCATGGAAAATTTAATACAGTTTCATTGACCGTATGTGCATGAATTCATACAATCCGAAATCCGATAGTTCGCGCCCCATCCCGCTATTTTTCATCCCGCCAAAGGGCAGGCAGGCGTCAGGCCTGAAGAACCCATTTACTCCTACTACTCCTGCATGAACTTTCTTTGCAAAGGATATGCCATCCTGAAGTTCCCCACACCAGATACTGGCACCCAGCCCATAGGGTGTCGCGTTGGCAAACCGGATTGCTTCATCCCTGCCCTCGAAAGTTATTATCGGTGCTACTGGGCCAAAAGTTTCCTGCTGCATTACCGGCATATCAGTATTCACATTGGACAGAATAACCGGCGAATAGAAGAAACCTTCTCCTTCAACAGGACCGCCTTTAAGTTCCATTTTTGCACCCATGTCCAGCGATTTATGAACCTGCAAATCCAGTTCTTCAACCTGTGAGAGACGTACCAGAGGCCCGATATCAGTATCCTCATCAAAGGGGTCTCCTACATTCATTTTCATCGTTTGTTCAACAAACCCGGATGTAAACTCGTCAGCAATTGCTTCATGAACAATAAAACGCTTCGATGCAATGCATGTCTGCCCACTATTAAGGAAACGGCTGCGAGCAGCCACTTCCACGGCTTTCTTGACATCTGCATCCTCAAGGACTACAAAGGGATCACTTCCACCCAGCTCAAGTACAAATTTTTTCATATGGGATGCAGCTTCTACTGCCACTTTTCTTCCGGCATCTGTGCCCCCGGTAAAGGATACGGCTGCTATTTTGTCGGAACCTATTAACGATGAAGCAGTGGAAGAATCCGTCAGCAAAGTCTGGAAAACACCCTCAGGTACACCTGCCTCGATAAAAAGTTCCTCCAGTTTCAGGGCACATCCCGGAACGTAACTGGAATGCTTGAGCAGTATAACATTACCGCCTGCAAGGATATGCGATGCAGCACTCAACACCTGCCAAAATGGGAAATTCCAGGGTTTGATGCAAAGGACAGTTCCCATGGGTTCAAAGAAAATTACCGATTTTTCAGCATCTGTTTTCTCTTCACGGCTTGCAAGCAGCTGCTGCGCATTGTCCGCATAATAATCAAAAATAACAGCACATTTTGAGACTTCCGCCCTTGCCTGTTTGACGGGCTTCCCCATCTCCATGGTTATAAGCTGACCAAGTTCCTCTTTTTTTCCGCGTAATAGCGAGGATACATTTTTCAGGTAATCAGCCCTTTCTGAAACGTCCAGACTACTCCACACTTCAAACGCAGAAGCTGACTTTCGAACCTTTCCGGAAATCTCTTCCTGTGAATGTAGAGTAAATTCCCTGTTCACCTGCCCTGTAGCAGGGTTAATTGAAGCAATCGTTTTCATGATTGTAACTTTGTGACTGATGGAATATAAGAGATGGGTAATTGTGGGCTCCTTAACATTCCAAAGAAAAAAGGATTTTATCGATTGCCTGAATTTCATTCTTTTTTCAGGTCTTTGTCCCGATAACGTCTGCCCGCTTCCGAGCCCAAGCTTCTCCGGTAATCACTGCGAATTTGCTTCTGACTGGTTTTGACGAGCAATTCATCGAGTTCCTCATCGGAGATGTTGCTTTTAGATTCTGACATGATTTCATCAAATTGGACTGAGATAATAAATCACTTTCCGATAGCTCATGTCTACTTCATGAAGCTATAATCATAACTAACTATATGGTACAAGAGTTTAAAAACAAAACAAATCAAATCAGAAAAATATATCGTTTAATCTGCTGAAAATGAATAGATTCCAAGCAAAATCCCAGCAAATACAAGAAATATTCCGACGATGTTGCTAATGAATATACCCCCTATAAATGCCATGAGAAGTGCCAATAATCCTAGAATCCCACCCCAAGCATAAGTCAGCAAAATTTGAAATATCGGAATTATAACAAATATTAGAATCCACGAAAGAGTTACACAATATTCAAAATGAGTTCCTTGAAGAAGCGGAGTGAAAGCATTCAAAATCTCTTCCAATGGATTCACACCAGTATGGATCCATAACCCTTCAGCTGCTCCAAAACCAACAATCAATTCTTTCACTGCTATATTCACAGTGTCTTCTGGTTGGGGCATATTAGCAAATAAATAGATTTTTGACATAAGTATTTTTTTATACTGTTTTTTAAAATTGACCTATTGATCACCATTATAGGCTATTGATTAAGACATGATCAAAAATCCCTTCCCATATCTATAAATTCCCCAACTCCAAATTCCTTTACATGCAGCAATTACTTGAAACCGCAGAAAAAATTCGCACAATGGAGATCAGGGGAGCAGGTCGGATAGCTGTTGCAGCAGCCACTGCCCTCAGAGATTATGTGAGGGAGTTACAGGTATCATCTTTAGAAGAGTTTGAGGCCAAAGTTCTGGAAGCAGCCGCCATTCTTGTGGATACCCGCCCCACAGCAGTATCCCTTCCAAACGCCGTTATGCTTACCACTAGGTATGATGCGTCCACCGTGGAAGAGGCACGGGAGCAAATTATTGCTAATGCTGACAAATTTATTGAAAGAGCAAAAAAAGCACTGGAAACTATCGCACAGATCGGGGCGAAACGCCTGAAAGACGGAGATGTTGTGATGACACACTGCAATTCACATGCAGCCCTTGCTATTATAAAAGCTGCCCACAAGCAGGGAAAGAACATCAGGGTTTACACAACCGAGTCCAGACCACGCAGGCAGGGATTCATCACAATCCGGGAACTGAATGAAACAGGAATACAAACCACACTTATTGTTGATTCTGCCGTGCGCATTTTCATGAAGGAAGTCGACGTGGTTATCGTGGGTGCAGACTCCATTACAGCCAATGGCGCACTGGTTAACAAGATCGGCACTTCCCAGCTTGCACTTGCCGCAAAAGAAGCACGGGTAAATTTCATTTCCGCTGCCGAAACTTACAAATTCCATCCCATGACCGTGATGGGCGACATGATCGAAATTGAAGACAGATCAGCTGACGAGGTCATCGATCCCAAAATAATTGCAGAACTGCCGAATGTAAAAGTCAGAAATCCGGCATTTGATGTTACACCATCGGAATACATCGATCTTATAGTCACCGAGGTTGGAGCATTTCCCCCAAGCATGGCTTTTGTTGTTATCAGGGATTACCTCGGGCTGGAACTTATGGAAGACATGAAAGAAACGGCATGACTTTTATCCTCATGCCGTCAAAACCCCGAAAGGCGATTCCTTATAATAGCTTACCAACCCCCTAATAATTTCCTGAATTGAGGCTTCTGAGCCAAAAAGCAGGCTTGAGAGAGATGGTTTATTAACATAATACACATCTGGTTCCCCTTCAATCCCCGCAAGTTCTGCAGCTATTTCAATGGAATCGTAAAGGTTCCCGAACTCATCCACAAGCCCAAGCCGTCTGGCATTAGCACCAGTATAAATCCTGCCGTCTGCAAGCATCTCAACTTCACTGATCGTCATATTGCGCCCTTTGGCTACATCCTCTATAAACAGAGTGTAGACCTCCATTACAACATCGTCCGCATATTCCTTTTCTTCATCTGTCAGACCCCTCCAGGAACTTCCCATATCCTTGAAATCGCCTGATTTGGCAACATAATACTCAATGCCTTCTTCTTCATAATATGCAGACATATTGGTGAAAACCCAGATGACTCCAATACTGCCGGTCATGGTATTGGGATTGACAACAATCACATCCGAAGCTGATGCTGCATAATATGCTGCACTTGCCCCAATATCGCCAATGGACGCAACTACTGGAACACCCATCTCCCTTGCTCTCTTAACCTCATTATATATCTCCTCCCCCGCCACAGCCGAACCGCCACCGCTGTTGATGCGCAGTACAATGGCCTTGACGCTTTCGTCATCAACGGCTTCACGGATGTTTTCTATGATTTCCTCGGAGGTCACATAGCCATATCCCGATGGAATGCTGCCAGTGATCATGGTTCCCTGAAGATAAATCACAGCCACTCTTTCCCCTGAGGGATAAAGATCTCCTTCGACTGAATAAATTATAACTGCAAAACTTGCAAATACTATGAGAAGTAAACCAGCAACAACTGCCATATATTTGATCCAGTTGCCTTTCCTAGGCTGTGGAAAGGAAGATGAATACGAGGATTTTGCACTTGCAGAATTCTTCTTAATCGGTGAAACGATTTCATCAACTTTATTGGAAACAGATTCCTCATGATTGTTTTCAACTTCTTTCTCTGGAGCTGAATCTTCAATTTCAGTGTAAATACCAAAGTCACTTTCCGGGAAATCACCGGAATTGCCTTCAGGTGCGATATGAGAATGTGAATCTGAATCCACTTCCTGAATACGATCTGTTTCATTTTCAAAAATCTTATCAGAATTATCAGTCATCAAAGGCCCCTTTGCAAGTAAACGAAATATACAAGGCAGGACATAAAAACTTTCCCGACAATCAGTTAACAAGCGAAACGTATTTTATAATTGGCTCCAATTCCATTGAAATATCATTCATATCATTCATAATGGAGTATCAAAATGTCACAATTTCCATCTGATAAACCCGTACTTGTAACATGTGGTCTTCCTTACGCAAACGGAATGGCTCACATCGGGCATTTGCGAACTTATATCCCGGCAGATATTTTCGTGCGCTCATTAAAGAAAATGGGTCAGGAAGTTACCTTTGTTTGCGGTTCCGACACGCATGGAACACCTATTGTGTTCAATGCCGAGGAATTGAATACAACACCTGCTGAGCTGATAAAGATCTATCACAAGCACTTTGATGAAACCTTCAAGAAAGTGGGAGTGAAGTTCGACGCCTTTGGTACCACTGATGACCCCATAAATCACAATCGTACAACCGAAATTGTGAACAAATTAATCGAAAACGGTTATATATTTCCGAAAATCGTCGAGATAGCCTACTGCCCTTCATGTGACCGCTTCCTGCCGGACAGGTATGTTAAGGGGATATGCCCCCACTGTAAAAAAGAGGCAAGAGGTGACGAGTGTGATCAGGGATGTGGCAAACACCTTGAACCGGGAGAACTGGAATCCCCTACCTGTACAACATGTGGAGGACCTGCAGAATATAGAAAACAGGAGCACTTTTTCTTCAAGCTTTCGGAATTCAAAGACTTCCTGCTAGATTACCTTGAAAACCTTGGAGGAACTACCAATGCAAAAAATTATGCACTGGGATGGATCAAGCAGGAACTTACTGACTGGTGTATCACCCGAAACCTTGAGTGGGGAGTTAAATTCCCGGGACATGATGACCTTGTTGTTTATGTTTGGGTTGATGCTCCTATTGGATATATTGCATTTACAGAGGAATGGGCAGAAGCAAACAATGAAAGCTGGGAGAAGTTCTGGAAAGGCGATGGGCGTATTATCCACTTTATCGGAGGAGACATTATCTACCACCACTGTATCTTCTGGCCGGCAATGCTCAAGGGTGCAGGATACAGCCAGCCATGGGCGGTTGTTGCCTCGGGAATGGTGAAAATTGAGGATAAGACATTCTCAAAGAGTCGCGGATATGTTGTATGGGTTGGTGAGGATTATCTTGATCACGGATTCCATCCGGATTTGCTTCGCTATTACCTTGCAAGCTACACCTCGCACACAAAGGAACTGAATTTCTCATGGAAGGTATTCCAGGACAAGGTCAACACTGAGCTTGTGGGTGTTTTTGGGAACTTCCTGTACAGAACACTTCTCTTCACATTTAAGAATTTCAAGGAAATCCCTGAAGGTGAGATAAAACCTGAAATAATAGAGAAGATCCGTAAGACTATCGAATCCAGCAGCGAAGCAATGGAAAACTATGAGTTTAAAAAATATGCCGACACAACAATGGCACTTGCATCATACGGAAACACATACTTCCAATCCAACGAACCATGGAAACTCATCAAAGAAGATAAGGATGCATGTGGCGAAGTTATTAAAAATTGTATCCAGATTGCAAAAGCCCTCTGCCTGCTCTTTGAACCTATCCTGCCGGAAAAAATGGAAAATGCATGGAAACAAATAGGTATGGAAACTGATGTTCACACAGCAGGATATGCTGATGCTCTGACACCTGTAAAAAGCGGGATAACTCTTGAAAAACCATCCATCCTCTTTGATAAAATAGAAGACGAAAAAATCGAAGAGATGGAAACCATTGCATCCAGAAGAGTGAAAGCAGCGATGGAAAAAGAGAGTGGAACCGAGAAGAAAAAGGAGATAAAAAAGATGAAAGAACTTATCACATTTGATGACTTTTCAAAATTAGACCTGCGTGTGGGTACCATTGTAAATGCCGAGAAGATCAAGAAATCCAAGAAACTACTGCGCCTTGAAGTTGATCTTGGGGAAGAAAATCTGCGTCAGGTGGTTGCAGGAATTGCTCTGACCCATAATCCCGAGGATTTAAAAGGCAAACAGGTAATCGTTCTTGCAAACCTTGAGCCTGCAAAGCTGTGCGGTGTTGAATCCAATGGAATGGTACTGGCAGGAATCGATGATAATGGTAGTGCGATCCTTCTCCAGCCGGAAAAGAAAGTAGATGCCGGCACAAATATCGGTTAAAGATTAAGCAAAAGACAAATAGTGATGGGTTTATTCACCCATCACCAATTCCATATAAGATTTTCTGATGGAATCGTCTACTCCCAAACCAAATTTCTCCATAAGCTCAAAAAGCTTGTCACGGCTTTCTTCAATGCTTTTTTCTGAAAACAGTTCGAATTCAATAAATTCGCCCAGTGAGTCTACCTGATCGAGACAAACAGTAATATCCCCTACTTTATATACATCGCGAAGTTTTTCAACTGTTGCCGCTTTTGTGAAACCCAGTCGATCCAAGATTGCCTATGTTGAATCCCATTCCACTGTGGTCTGGAGCTCTTCTCGGCTCTTTGTAAGGTCATCCAGTTTCTCACCCTTGTAAGTCATAACCGAACGGCCGTTTACCAATCGAAGTCTGAGGGCTTCATCTGTTATGGCAAAATTGCGGTGAGGAGCATTGTAATAGATGTCATAATGCTTCTCTGATTCCACAAATTTTGCTTTAAGTTCTTTTAAGACTTCCCTTGCGCGGGTAAGAGAAAGCCTCGCCTTGACCTCTACTTCGATCATATAATCAGACCGGAGTGAACTTTGTTCCGTAATAGATCATACCGCGATCCCCGCTTTGACCTAATTTGCGGAAAACCGGGCGGACCCTTGTCCCTATCTCCACTTCATCAATATCTGCTACAATCTGTGAAGTAAGCCTGGGACCTTCATCAAGTTTCACAATTCCCAATACATAAGGAGTCTGGTGTTCAAACCCTTCTGCCGCCGTGTGAATTATTGTATAGGAAACAACTTCACCCAGTCCTTTGAATTTATAAGATTCGATTGCACCTTCCCTTCTGCAGATGGGGCAGGTATTCCGTGGTGGATAATAATATTCATTACAGTTTTTACAATGTGTACCAACGAGATTGTACCTCTGTACCTGCTGCCTCCAGAATCTTGGAACTGACATTTTCTCACCTCTCCCTCGAAAGTATATGAACCACAGCGGTAGCACCTGAACCACCTACATTGTGGGTCATCCCTACTTCTGCACCGTCAACCTGACGCTTACCGGCTTCACCGCGCAGTTGTGTTACGATTTCAGCTGCCTGCTTGATACCTGTGGCACCCACTGGGTGACCACATGCCTTCAATCCGCCCGATGTGTTTATGGGAATGCTGCCTCCTATGGCGGTCTGACCTTCTTCAGTTATTTTTCCACCCTGTCCTTTTTCGACAAAACCCAGATCCTCAATCGCACAAATTTCTGCAATTGTGAAACAGTCATGTACTTCAACTACATCGATGTCTTTTGGACCCAGCCCAGCCATTTCATAAGCACGCTTGCCGGCATGTACTGTAGCATCAAGAGTAGTGATATCGCGGCGATCATGCAGTGCGATTGTATCACTTGCCTGTGCCGTTGCTTTAACATAAATCGGAGTATCAGTATATTCACGAGCCATATCCGCAGGAGCCAGCACAACTGCTGCTGCACCGTCTGTAATCGGAGAACAGTCGAATATGTGCAAAGGATCAGCAACCATTACGGATTTAAGCACCTGTTCTACGGATATTTTGTTGTGGTACTGGGCAATTGGGTTCATTGAACCGTTTTCATGGTTTTTCACGGCTACCTGTGCAAGTTGTTCGCTGGTAGTACCGTACTTATGCATGTGAAGGCGGGCTATCATTGCATAAAGCCCCGGGAATGTTGCACCCATCATCCCTTCCCATTCACGATCTGCCGCCGCTGCCAAGGCAGTTGAAGCACTGCTTGAGGAAACGTCTGTCATCTTTTCTACACCTGCTGCAACAACAATATCGTCGTAACCGGAAGCAACAGCCAGTATTCCATGCCTCAGGGCTAGGCCTCCGGAAGCACAGGCGGCTTCCACACGTGTGGCAGGGATATGCAATTCACCCGCAAGACCGGAATAATCCGCAATAAGGGCACCAATGTGTTCCTGTTCTACAAACTGTCCTCCGCTCATATTCCCAACAAAGATGCTATCGATATCTTCTCCGTAAACCATAGCATCCTCAAGGGCCCCTACACCTGCTTCTACAACAATATCCCTAAAGGACCTACCCCACATTTCTCCAAATTTTGTAGTTTTCACACCGATAATAGCTACGTCTCTCATGTTTATCCCTCACCCAAGTCTTATCTTGCCCTTATGCTTTGCATACATGGCATAATCCATGTAAACAGGGTTTGCAAGCAATTCTTCCACTTTTGGGGCTTGATCCCTTACTTCATCAATACGATCTGTTACACGGAAACTAAAAGCATCACCGCCTGCACCGGATCCAAATGCAGTTGCAAATATCCGATCTCCCGGCTTTGCTTGATCAAGGGTTGCAGCTATTCCCATCATGCAAGAACCGGAATAGGTATTTCCCAACCATGGAACCACAAGACCGGGTTTTATTTGCTCCTTACTAAAACCGAGCATTTTCGCTACCTTTGAAGGGAATTTCCCATTTGGCTGATGGAATACAGCATTATCATAATCTTCCGGCGATGTGCCCATTTTTTCCATAAGACCCCGTGCCGCGCCCATAACATGTTTGAAATAACCCGGTTCCCCGGTAAAGCGACCCCCGTGTTCCGGGTAGGGCATTCCTTCGCGTCTCCAGAAATCAGGGGTATCAGTAGTAAATGAAAAAGTGTCTTCGATAACTGCAACCATCTCGGATTCGTTGCTGCCGATAATATATGCAACGCCTCCTGCCGCTGCTGTGTATTCGAGTGCATCACCCGGAGCACCCTGGGAAACATCCGCACCTATTGCAATTCCAAGATCCACCATTCCAGACTGTACAAGACCCATACATGCCTGAATAGCGGCAGTACCTGCCTTGCAGGCAAATTCAAAATCTGCCGCAGTCATAGAGGGAGTTGCCTCGATTGCTTCTGCAACTATGGTACTGGTTGGCTTGACAGCATAGGGATGACTCTCTGAACCGGTATAAACCGCTTCAATACGTGAAGGATTTATTCCCGCTCTGCAGATGGCTGCCCTTGCTGCCTCAACTGCAATGGTAGCTGTATCCTCATCAAGATCAGGGACAGATTTCTCGTTAACCATAAGTCCCGCACTTAGGATATCGGCGTCATCTCCCCAAACCCTAGCTATATCCTCTACTTTTATACGATATTTGGGGATGTAAGCCCCATAAGAAACTATGCCAACAGTCATTGTTGAAATCACCTTTTTTGGTAGATGCGATTTTATTCCATTACATGATACTGGCTGTACTTCTTAAGCACATCCACAATTTCATCAAGATCTTTCGTTGTTGCAAGCAAAGGTATCCTGTCGACCTCCGCCATCTTCTTTGCCATCGGATCCACGTTCTTTGCCGAAATCCCGTGAAGCACAACTGCCGCAGGTTTTAGAGTTGTCACCCTGATTGCAACCATGGGGGACTTCCCCGTAGTCACCTTGGTGAAAACCATTGCACGCTCTGTACTCCATCCATATAATTTCTGGAATTCATGGGATGACAGCTCAACTATTGCTTTTCGGCTGTCCACCACTGTGAAACCATAAAGAGGTTTTTCATTGCCCTTATTGACAAAGTCTGCATCTATCAGCGTGGCAAGTTTTGCCAGCTGTATAGGATACGTGTATTCATAAGTCGCATAAACTGCCCGTGAAGCGATTTCACTGAAAAGCATCCCTTCATAGGCATGAATTTTCTGTCCTCCCTTAGACTCGTCTATGTCCAGAAGTGCTTCTACTATCTTACTGACAATCAGTGTCCCCGGAGATTTCCTTCTCCCACTTTCATAATCACTGATTACCGACGGAGATACCCCCAGATATCCTGACAGATCTGTCTGAGCAATATCAAAATTAAGCCGCCATTTTTTGAGAGCTTCGCCTGGTTTGTCGGAGAGAGTAATCTCCCCTGCCATCTTCTCGGCAAGACGCCTCCGAACGTTTTCTCTGGATATATCCTCGTCCATGGGTCAGACTAAATAATAACCAGAATGCATATATATTTAACGAATGGTAGTTCGTCTATTGTCGAAGGAGAGTTTATATGATTTCAGTCTAGATTATAGACCGATGAGTGAAATTTTTCCATTTAGATATACTAAACTATCCGATGTTGTTAATTATCTTCGATGCCCTAGGAAAGTGTATTTTTCTTCGAAAACAGAAGAAAAACAAGACATTTCGGAAGCATATCTAAAGCACCTTCTGATAAGGGAATTTGCACATAAATACCCGGAATTGTTGCAAGATGCAGCCGATAAAATCGAACTGGTAAGCGCGATGAGAGATAGACTCCAGGAATTAGCACAAGAACTCTTTCAGATCCATGGACCCGAACTTGAATTATTTAGCGAGGCTCAAATGCCGGGTATACTTAGGGAAGTACCAGTGGAAAACATCGCTTCAAATCTAATGGCATACGTCAATGAACATGGAAAAAAGAAGGTTCTAAAGGAAATTTCAGAGATTGAAACCGAGCCCATCATTGTAAGTAAAAAGCTGAATCTCACAGGACAAATTCCTGCAATAGTTTGTCTGGGTGAAAAACCATCCCCAATGTTGATCAAAACCGGTAAGGCACCTGAAAACGGCATCTGGAAAAATGACAGGATACATCTTGCTGCAAGTGCCCTCCTAATGGGAGAACATACCGGAACACATCCTACAGAAGGCATTGTTCAATATGCTGCCTTCGGAAGTATAAGAAAAGTAAGAATCCATTCTACAGATCGCCGCAATGCCATCAATGTTATTAAAAAAATTGAGAAAATAAAAATGGGAACGATGCCGGAAAGAAAGGAAAATCCCTTGTGTGAAAGTTGTGGATTCCGGGAAAGCTGCATCAGTGAACCAACTTCTCTTCTCTCACGATTATTCTGACGTGGCAAAACCTATATCTATATTCAAAGAATTCATCCGGCTTAATGTCAAAACCTGTCTATCTGGGAGACCTTTTACTCTACTGGTGCCCTGATTGTAATGTGCCTGTACTTGGGAAGAAATGCGGATGTGGAAAGAAAACATTCCATGTGGAGATTACACCTCCCGGTGATATTCGCCCTGCTTTTGAACATGACATAAAGCACATTAACCGGATTGCAAAGGAGCAATTCAATCGTCCGCTTCTCCCTGAGAACAATGTTGTTGTCCTTAACAAGGCACCCTATGACGACCGGATGGACGAAATTATCACAGACGGACAGGTAATCGCAAGCATCCGATATGAAACCGAAAAACTGAGATGGATGATGCTTCCACGGATTGCTGGTGCAAAGCGGATTGTAGCCACGGATGCAGGAGAACTGAAAGGTTGGGTTTTGATAGAAGATGAAGTGAAAAAATTCCTGCTCAAAGGAGCAAGCTTACTCGCACCTGGTGTGATTGATGCGGACCCCTCCATCATGCCTGAAGATGAAGTGATTGTAATCAATTCCGAAAAACGGGTCGTTGCAACCGGTCGGGCGAAGATGAGCGGTCCGGAAATGGCAGAAGCAAAGAAAGGTATTGCTGTCAAGCCACGTAAGAAAGATAAGGGAAGGAAAACACCTGATGTTGCACCTGCCCTCAAAAACTGGGATGATGTTATTGAGGCAAACTCACAAATTCTGGATAAATTCCAGAAGGAGGCATATGAGTTTATCCACAACACCATTGAGAAGGTGAACAGACCCCTTTCGGTATCTTATTCCGGTGGGAAAGACAGCCTAGCTACATTGCATCTTGTGCATGACTGCACAAAAGATTATGAGATTATTTTTGCAGATACCGGACTGGAATTTCCGGAAACTCTTCAAAATGTGAAGGATGTCGCAGAGTTTTACGGCAAGAATCCCACTGTGAAAAGTGTGGGAAACGCATTCTGGGAATCAGTTGATGATTTCGGACCCCCTACCCTTGAAATGCGGTGGTGCTGCAAGATATGCAAGCTTGGCCCCATCACCCAGCTTATTGAAGACAATTACGAAAAAGGTTGCCTGACTTTTGTGGGACAGCGCAAGTATGAATCCGCCACCCGTGCACGAAGCAATCGAGTCTGGAAAAATCCGTGGGTTGCAAACCAGACAGCTGCTTCCCCGATACAGGACTGGACTGCTATGCACGTCTGGCTCTACATTTTAAAGAACAAACTGCCCTACAATCCGCTTTACGAAAAAGGGTTTGATCGCATTGGCTGCTGGCTCTGCCCGTCTTCCTCACTTGCAGATCTTATGAATCTTAAGGAAACACACCCGGAACTTGACCGCAGGCTTCAAGAAATGCTCCTCAGACACGCAGAGAAGATGGGGCTTGATCCAGGCTGGGCAGAGTACGGGATGTGGAGATGGAAAAAGCATCCTCCCGCAATAAGGGAGATAGCTGATAAGTTGGATATTACCATCCTTCCAACCCGGAAAGACAATACCAAACTCACATTCAAATCAAGCTCTGGCTACAGGCCCTGTAAAACTGGTGAAATCACGGCAGAAGGAAGTTTCTCGGCAGCCATTGATCTCGATCATATCCTGGACACCGGTATGATGAATACAATCGGGAAAACGGCATATACGACCGGTGTTGTTTATATCCATTCCGGCGACAAATCGGTTCAGCTTTTTGCATCCGGTAATATCATTGCAAGGGCAAAGTCAGAGGACAAGACCAAGGCACTGCTTCGAAAAACCGAAAAAAACGTGCTTCGGGCACTTGGATGTGTGGGTTGTGGTGTTTGTGTGGGGAGGTGTCCTGTAAGTGCTATTTCACTGAAGGAGAAGCAGGCTTATGTTGATGAGAGCTGCACAAGCTGCGGCAATTGTATTGATAGCTGTCCTGTGGTGAAGTTCAGGTGAGGTGCATTCAACTGGCTACACTGCCTTCACTGATATAACAAAACTCTGCAATCTGATACAATCAGATACTAAAACAAATTAACCTCTGTTTTAAGAAATGCAGTATTCTCATCAAAATACCACATGAATACCATTGTGCGGCAAGTATAGTTTCCACCCGCTGAATACTTGGAGACATAAATAAAATGTTTTGTTATTCAGTAGGACAAAAATATGATTGCCATCATCAACCAGAAACTTTATAGCCTATTTCTAACAATGTGACTTGGTGATTTTTTGGTTAAAAGGGCATTGCTGAGCGTTTCTGACAAAACCGGAATTGTCGAATTTGCGCGTGGGCTCAAGCAACTGGACATAGAAATAATATCCACCGGAGGTACAGCAAGAATCCTCCGCGACGAAGGCATAGAAACAACCGACGTATCAGAAGTCACCGGATTTCCCGAAATGATGGGAGGCCGGGTAAAGACACTTCATCCACACATCCACGGCGGACTTTTGTGTATGAGAGAGAACCCGGAACATTTAGAAGATGCCAAAAAGCTATCCATTGGACTTATCGACATGGTAGTCGTGAATCTTTATCCATTTGAGATCACCATATCCAAGGACAAAGTAAATCTTGAGGAAGCTATTGAGAACATCGACATCGGGGGGCCCACACTCCTCAGGGCTGCCGCCAAGAATTACAGTGCAGTAACTGTAGTCTGTGACCCTGACGATTACGGACACATTCTAAAGGAACTCCGCTCAAGCGGCGTAACTTCCCTGAAAACACGGGAAAAGCTTGCAGTCAAAGCATTCCGGCACACTGCAAACTATGACAGCACCATCGATACTTACCTGAGCAGCACACTGCTGGGTGAGAAAGTTCTTCGCATGAACTTCACAGAGGGTACAAAACTAAGGTATGGTGAAAACTGGCATCAGGAAGCAATGTTCTATAGGGATACCAGCGTAACCGGACCCTCACTTTCCAATTGCCACCAGCTGCACGGCAAGGAACTTTCCTATAACAATTATATCGATGCAGACAATGCCCTACAGGCAGTAAAGGAAATCAGTAACGGCAATCCGGCTGTTGCTATTGTCAAACACAATAATCCCTGCGGACTTGCCACAGGTAAAACCCTTGAACAGGCATTGAAGGCTGCATGGGATGGCGATCCTATCTCTGCGTTCGGAAGCATAATCTGCACCAATACAATCGTCGACCTGAAGGCTGCAGAATATCTTAAGAACAAATTCGTGGAAATTATTCTTGCTCCCGGTTTTGAGCATGACGCTCTGGAATTCCTGAAAAACAAAAGCAAAAACCTTAGGTTACTGGAACTTCCGCAACTCAACGAGCCATTTGACGTGGATTACACTTACAAGTATGTCATCGGCGGCATGCTGAAGCAGTCCCGCAACATAGGGCTTTACGAGAAATGGGATTGTGTCACCGAAACACCATTCCCTGAAGAAAAAAGAAAACTTGCAGAATTCTGTATCGCAGCATGCAAGAGCACCAAATCCAATGCCGTAAACCTTGCTTATGAGTACGATGACGGCTGCTACATGATGCTGGCAATGGGTGCAGGACAACCTAACCGAGTGGATTCTATTCGCAAGCTTGCAGCAACCAAAGCCCGTGAGAATCTTAAAATCATCTACGAGAGGGAGAAACCGGAAGTGGACTTTGATGAATACTGCAACAGCGTGATGTCCGAATGTGTCATGGCATCCGACGCTTTCTTCCCCTTCGACGACAGTATAATCCATGCCAATGAAAACAATATCAGATATATTGTATCCCCTGGCGGATCAATCCGTGATGGAGAAGTAATTGCCACTGCCAACAGGCTTGGTGTTTCACTGATATTCACCGGAATGAGGCATTTTCTGCATTGAAAATGCCTCTTAACTTTTTTGTGTGCTCTGCCATGCGTGTAATCTAAGATGAAATCAGACTGAGATTCAAAAGTCAAGTATTTTCTTTTGTTTTGTGTCCTGTTTTGGAGGATACAAAAGACCTATGATCATCCAAGTAGCATAGCGAAAATGCGTGCCAAGAACAAGATAGAGATCCCTTATAAATTCAATTAATTTCAATCTAATCTTTTCTTTAAGTTCTTCGGGAGTTATATCCTCTTTCGCTTTTATGATATTACGTGCAAGCTCATTTATCTCCCAATCAAGAACAATCAATTTGTGACCTTTGCTGTTTTCTTCACCATGGCAAGTAAACAGATATCTGAAATCATCACCCGAAAAACGCTTCAAGTCTAATTCAGGCATTATATTCCTTTGGCTCAAATATCCTATCCAGCAAATCCAGACGACCCAGATCCTTTAGCCGAACATAGATCAACTCCCACACACAATCCTTTTCTGGATCAACCTCGCATTTGCCATCCATTGAACCACCACATGGACCATTCAGCAATCCCTTGGGACATCGTGCTGTGGGACAAATCCCTCCAAAAAAGTTTGCAATGCAATCCCCGCACATAGCACATTGATTTTCCTTTACTTCCCCACAGGAGATTCCTCCGAGAGAGCACGTATTTGTAGCAGGGTACACCGGCAAGTTTACAACGGAAGCAATTATGGAAAGCCCGCTTCCGCAGGACATTATAAGAAGAGAATCAGTTTCGCCAATCCGTGGATCAAGTTCCAGCAAAGCATTCATCGACTTTACGTTGCATGCCGCTTTTGCGACTGCTCCTCCGATAACATCTTTTCCTGCTTCCTGGAGTTTGCAACACATTTGCTTAACTTCGGGTTCACCCCCCACGTGTAATTTTGTAGCACAGACTCCGCATCCTATAACAAAGATTTTGCCGGCATCCTCCAGCATGGAAAGGATTTCCTCAAACGGTTTGGAAGAAGAAATTATCATTTTGTATCACTGATCATTGGTACCGGTAAGTTATATCATCATATTCCCAAAGCACTGTGTCAATCATTTCTGCAATCCGTGGAAGACCACGTGCCTGCCCCTGAAGCTTTTCAGAGAGCTTTTTGAGTTGCAACAGGGTTCCCATAACCATTAAATCCGTCTTTTCTGTTTCGTGGGACACAGCATTCCTTTCAAGAGCGGCATCCCCTCCTCTTGCAAGGATTTCCTGTTTGATAATCAGGGCTTCTGTAGTTGTAATGTTTTTGATCAACAAGTTAAACATCACTGTTTTGTTTTTCATTATTTGCGCCCCTGTGGAAGTCACACCCAGGGACTGCATTATTCTCACAGAATCCACTGGACTTCTGATTTCCAGAATCTCCACTTCCCGATCGCCGTCAACTTCCACAGCAGGGTTCCCGCGGATTGCGGATGCCACTTTGACAGCGTCAAGGGTTGGACCCACATCATGGGTGCGGATAATATGAGCACCTTTCTGGACTACAATAGCAGTCGCAGCAAGGCTTCCGTAAAGCCTGCCCTCAGGAGGCTTATTCAAAACTTCACCGATACATGATTTGCGTGAGAGTGCTGCCAGAATGGGTTTGTTGAAACTCTTAAGTCTTTCAAACCTATCAAAAGTCTCAAAATCATACATGGGTACTTTTTCGGGGATCCATTTGCCTATAGCAGGGTCGAGGATTATCTTATTCGTATCAATCCCTTTATCCTCACTTAACTGAAGAATATCCTGCAAAGATTGCATCACTGCATCCATGCCCAGAACATCCCCTGGAACTTTCCGGGATGCCATAACTACAGCCGGACAGCCGAAATCCGCCACAACATCAACCATTTTTTCATCAATTGCAAATCCGGAAACATCATTGATGATATCAGCTCCTTTTTCTAGGGCTGCTTCGGCGAGATCGGAAAATATTGTATCTACAGAGATAACCGCATCAACATTCCCGGCAAGAGTTTCAAGAGCAGGAAGTAAACGGTTGCGTTCCTCGTCCTTTGAAATCGGATCCGCCAACGGCCATGTAGAACGTGCCCCCAGATCAAGAATCGTAGCACCTTCATCAATCATTTCCCAGGCGACATCCAGAAGAGCATCACTTTCGACAACCGAGCCTTTATAAAAAGATTCGCGGCTTAGGTTCATCACTCCCATGATATGGACAGGATGTCGGTCTCCTACCTTCAATCCGCATATATCAACGTCAACGACCATGAAATTACCAATAGAAAGCTTATTTTATCACTTATATAAGTGCGTCCGTTGCCCTGCAAAATGCTTTGCTGCAATAACCACGTGTGTAAGAAGAGTCGCAATGGTCATGGGGCCCACACCACCCGGAACAGGCGTAATGAGAGACGCTTTTTTGGAAACATTTTCAAAGTCTACGTCACCGTAAACCTTGCCGTCTTCTTCGGTGATACCTGCATCAAATATTACAACACCGTCTTTCACCATATCGGCTTTGATGAGGTGTTTGACACCGGTTGCAACGATAAGAATATCTGCTTCTTTGGTGTAGCGTTTCAGATCATCGGTATAAACGTGACAAATTGAAACCGTTGCATTGCGGTTTAAGAGCATTGCAGCCATCGGTTTTCCAACAACATTGCTGTGACCTACAACAACTGCATTCTTGCCCTCAATTTCCACACCGTATTCTTCAAGGGCCTTGATTATCCCTGCAGGAGTACAGGGTACAAGCTGTTCATCCCCGATCAGCAGCTTTCCCACATTGCAGGGATGGAACCCATCCACATCCTTAGTTGGAATTATTGTCTGCATAGCTTCCTGTGCATCCAGATGAGAAGGAAGCGGAAGCTGTAGGAGTATGCCGTGAATATCCTCCCTTAAATTAAGGGATTCAATCAGAGCAAGAAGTTCTTGATGCGAGATGGAAGCATCAAGCTTATGGTCTTCCGCATTGATGCCCACCCGATCGCATGCCTTGTGTTTGAGACGTACGTACATATTAGAAGCAGGATCATCTCCTACGAGAATTGTGGCAAGACCGGGAACAACGCCTGTGCTTTTTTTTAGACCTTCAACTTCATACTTCACACGCTCTTCAATCTTTTTTGCAAGTCCTCTGCCATCGATAATCTTGCTTTCATCTGTCATTTAATACACCTTAGAGATTCCGATAGATTGGGAAATCAGTACACAGCTGCTGAATATCAGCACTTACTTCAGCAAGAATTTTTTCATCGTTTGGATTTCTGAGAACTGTGTCAAGATATCCTGCAATATCATCCATCTGCTCTTCTTTCATACCACGGGTTGTTACAGCAGGAGTGCCTGCACGCAGACCGCTTGTAATAAATGGACCTCTGGTTTCAAAAGGAATTGTATTTTTGTTAATAATAACGCCAGCTTTACTCATTATAGCTTCGCCATCTTTGCCGGTGATGTCAAACTTGTTAAGATCCATGAGCATAAGGTGGTTGTCAGTACCACCGGACACTATATCGAACCCCCTTTCAATGAGAGCACGGGCGAGTGCATCTGCATTCTTCACAGTCTGCTCCTGATATTTTCTAAAATCAGTAGAAAGGGCTTCCTTAAAGGCAACTGCCTTTGCAGCAATGGTGTGCATAAGGGGACCACCTTGGATACCCGGGAATACAGCTTTGTCAACATCTTTTGCGTATTCTTTCTTACACATAATCATTCCACCTCTTGGCCCCCTGAGGGTCTTGTGGGTGGTTGTTGTGACGAAATCTGCATATGGTATTGGGCTTGGGTGAACACCTGCAGCAACAAGACCGGCAATATGTGCAATATCCGCAAGCAGATATGCATCTACTTCATCGGCAATTTCCTTGAAGCGCTTAAAATCAATAATTCTTGAATATGCAGAAGCTCCGACAACAATCATTTGCGGAAGTTCTTTCTTTGCCATTTCCATAAGGGCATCATAATCAAGTACTTTGGTTTCACGATCAACACCATAAGGCACAATGTCATACAACTGACCTGAGAAACTTACAGGACTTCCGTGGGAGAGGTGTCCACCATGTGAGAGATCCATGGACATGATTTTATCTCCGGGCTTGAGGACGGAGAAGTAAACCGCCATATTGGAACCTGATCCGGAATGTGGCTGTACATTCACATGTTCCGCACCGAATAACTTCTTTGCCCTTTCAATTGCAAGATCTTCGGCAATATCCACATACTGACATCCTCCGTAGTAACGTTTCCCTGGATAACCCTCTGCATATTTGTTAGTCATGATGGAACCCTGTGCTTCCATCACTGCGCGACTGGCATAGTTTTCGGACGCAATCAGATTCAGCCTGAATTCCTGCCTTTCAGCCTCCAATTTCAGTGCTTCTTCAATTTCCGGATCGATTTCTGAAATATAAGACATACCTTTTCCTTTCCTCTGGATTCAATGAGATTTATTATAAAATTATGATCTTAAAACAATACGTCCTTTTATGTTAAGACGCCCTTCTGCAAACAATTTCACGGCTTCGGGGAAAATCTGGTGCTCTTCCTTAAGAATACGCTCTGCAAGGGAATCTTCCGTATCATCATCAAATACAGGAACACATTTTTGCAGGATGATAGGACCCGAGTCCATCTCTTCATCCACAAAATGAACTGTACAGCCTGCGACTTTAACCCCATACTCCAGTGCCTGTTTTTGTGCATGAAGTCCTTTAAAAGAAGGAAGAAGTGCTGGATGAATATTTATTATCCTATTTTTAAAATGCCGGACAATATTCGATCCAAGCAACCGCATATAACCTGCGAGCAACAATAATTCCACGTCATACCCATCAAGGACTTCTAAAATACGACCTTCATACTGATCCTTGTCGGAGAAGGATAACGGATCCACAAAAACTGCGTCAATGCCGTGATTTCTGGCTCTCTCAAGCGCGTAAGCCTCCCTCTTGTCACTGACAACAACACGGATAGCAGCATCCTTGATGTAACCGTTTTCTATGCTGTTAATTATGGATTGGAGATTTGAGCCTCTCCCTGAGGCCAGCACTGCTATGTTGAGAGTCATCGGACAACCATAGTTAATAAGTATATATTAGAGTTTTGGAAACTGACTAAATACACTCAACTTGAAATTCGGAAACATTCTTTTGATCGCTCATTGATTAGATTGTCCAATTCATCAGAATCAGAAAGGGAATCAAGTTCATTCTTCTCAATCAAAACCGTGTTTTCCACTGAAGTGTATTTACTGTTCCCTTCAATAATGTAAACGGATCTGGTAAGGGTAACCTCGGAAATGCTGCTCATCAAACGAGCCCGTTTGAGCATGGAACCACTATATTCGCTGATTCCCGTAAGAAAAGTCGTGGATGGGTCTTTAGAGACTGCCTTAAAGGGTGCCTGATCCGTTGATAGTACATCATAACCAAGGTCTTGAATAAAACTCAGGATGCTATCCCGCTGGGGAACAAACTTTTCGACATTTTTCTCCTGTTTGTTATCCTTTAGTCCCCGTTGCAGAATATCAATGGAACGTGCAAGCGCTACATCCAGCAATTCCTCAAGCTGGAGAACCACATCAATGGAAGCATCCATACAGCCCTCTTCATACTTACTGATAGTGCGTCTTGAAACACCAAGATGTGATGCAAGAGCACCCAATGACAGTGCCATCCTTTTGCGGGCTTCTTTTAGCACTTCACCATCAATTGAAACGTAGAGTCCACCTGGTGCCGCTGAAACCAGTGGAGGGACATCTTCAACAAAACAGTCGTAGAGCGTCTGGATATTGAAAGCCGGGATATCATACCTCATGTAAACTACGCTGTCTTCAAGCAACTGATCCCGTGTTTTAGCGCCAATGAGTATTGGGGATCCTCCCAAATATTCCGACAACGATCTCATTTCAGATGCCGTATCCTCATTAAGGCTATCAATGTTGTATAAAACCTTGCAGAAAAGAAGCACATCGCCTTTCCTTGCAGCAAGATCAAAACTTCGCGGACGTATATCGCATCTGTTAGAAATTACAAAATCAGCCTGTTTCAATACATCAATAATTTGATGTATGAGGATGTCTTTAGTCATGGCTGATAGAATCTTTCGAATACTTCTATATAAAGATATCTGTTGTAAAATGCGGATGTTGGACACATGATAATTGCATTTGATGATACAGATTCCAGGAATACAGGCATGTGCACCACATATCTTGGAGCTTTGCTTTTCGAGGAACTGCAACAATACGGTCCGATTACAGATGACCCCCTACTCATTCGCCTAAACCCCACAATCCCCTACAAGACAAGAGGAAATGCAGCTGTTGCTTTGCAAATAGAAACAAGCAAGCCAGAGGAAGTCATCTCCCATGTAATAGGAAGGGTAGAGAATTTTGCCCAATTCCAAGATGAGAACACCAATCCCGGCGTGGTGTTTATCCGCCCAGAACAATTCGAGAGTTGCAGGACAGAGCTTGCAAACTTTTTCCTTGAAACGGTGCAGCAGGTTATCCCAATTGATCGTGCAAAGGAAATCATTGCAAGAAACAAAATTGAAGCACGTGGATACAAGAACGGCAGAGGATTAATTGGCGCCCTTGCTGCCTGCGGGGCAGTTCTTGCAGGACAGTGGGACTACACTTACGAATTACTTGCTTACAGGCAACCTGATAACTGGGGAACCCTGCGCCGTGTTAATGAAAAAAGCATCTGGGAAGCTGACAATGTAACCTACCCCGAAACATGGGATAATGTTGATGTCGCAAACAATATGGTTGTGTGTGTGCCACATTCCGTTGATCCGGTCCTTTATGGCATCCGGGGAAAGAATAAGGACACAATCAGAAAAGCTGCAAACATGATTTTAGGTGAGGCTATCGAAAGATCTTTGCTCTACCGGACAAACCAGGGAACAGACATGCATCTGATTCCAGCATCCTTCATTGAAGATTTACAGGATTTGCATTCCTACACAATCGAACTGAAAGTTACAACAGTTCCCCATACCATTGAGGGGGGGCATACTTTTTTTAAGGCTGCTGACAAGAAGGATAAAAATATAGATTGCGCAGCTTTTGAACCAACCAAGAATTTCAGGGAACTTGTGAGGAAACTTATTCCCGGCGACCTCGTCATTTTATCCGGCAGCATGAAAGACGGTACACTCAATCTTGAAAAACTTGAGATCAAAAGGCTAGAACCAAAATTCGAACTTGTGAACCCCACATGCCCTTCCTGCGGAAAACGTATGAAATCTGCCGGGAAGAATCAGGGATACAGGTGTCGAAACTGCAAAACCACTGCATCTGAGCCTGAAATAATTGAAATCCCAAGGGATATTGAAATCGGGATTTACGAAGTCCCTCCCTGTGCAAGGAGACATTTGTCAATGCCTCTTATAAGAAAAGAACAAAATAGCTATATTCATCCGTCAAGATAAGTTTTTCAGAAGCGCAGGTCACTAAGATCTGCAATTGGAGGAACTTTTCTCTTGTGGATGTTAGAATCAATCCTGACCAATAGTGAATGCATATCCTCAGCGGAAACTCCTACCATCGATTGTACCACATGCGTATCCAGACCTTCCAGAAGGAGGGAAAGAATTCTGTCAATAATTTCATACGGTAAACCAAGGTCTTCTTCGTCAGTCTGCCCAACATGGAGAGCCGCTGATGGAGGCTTGCTGATTATATCGGCTGGAATACCTAATATCTCAGCCATCTGCCTCACTTCTGTTTTATAGAGGTCACCAATGGGTTCGATGTCAACGCCACCATCTCCGTATTTTGTGAAATAACCCAGCAAAATTTCTGTCTTGTTGCCGGTACCTACCACAAGGTATCCTGTGAGATTTGCATAGTAATACAATATGGACATCCGGATTCTGGCTTTCAGGTTGCTATTTGCATAAGACTCTGCAGGGTTGCCATCTGGTATATTGTTTAGAAAAGATGCCACAATTTCAGATATATCGATGGTCTTGAATTCAATTCCCAGAATGTCAGCAACTTGTGTGGCATCCAGCACATCCTCGGCAGGTGTGACATTTAGTTCCGGCATATGTACCCCAAGAACATTTTCAGAACCAAGTGCTTCCGTGCAAAGGTATGCAACCAAAGTAGAATCGATTCCCCCACTTAGACCCAGCACAACTCCACTACATCCTGCATCATCACACTTCGTACGAATAAATTCTACTATTCTTTCCTTTGAGGCAATAATTTCCATTAGTATGCACCATGAGAAGGTTTAGGAATACAATATATGTATCTTTCCTAGGAAAAGAGGAGAAGATAATTAATAATTCAATATAATTTTATATGTCGATAGAGGTGCAACAATGGAAGAAGCCATTTTCACATAAAAAGGACTCGATGAAATTATTGTAATAGGAGTTTATAACAACAGCAAAAAATGGATTTAAAATTAAAAATTCCCTTCAAAATCTCTATTTTAACACATCGATGTTATTTAATCCTATTAATGCATACGCAAAGGATATGAAAATCTTCGTGGCGGATACTGCAGTTTTTATCAACCGTTATAGGAGAGATGCTACTTTTGTAACTGTCCCTTCTGTTATTGAAGAACTAAAAAGCAGGGAATCCAGCATTGAGGGATTATTGGCAATTGAAAGCGGAGCAAAGGTGGAACAACCTAATCCGGAAGCTATTGCAGAAATCCATCGCATGGCCAGAAATACCCGAGACATTGAGGAACTGTCAAAAACAGATATTGAGATTCTTGCCAAGGCTTTTGAATATAAAGACAATGCAATACTCCTAACAGACGATTATGCGATGCAGAACGTTGCATTACTTCTCGGAATAGAAGTTAAACCCGTCACTCAAAAAAAGATCAAGGATCGTATAATATGGGAAAAAAGATGCACCGGCTGCAGAAGAAAGTTTGATAGCGGGGATGAATGCCCTGTCTGTGGGTCCCCTTTGAAAAAAACCCGCAAAAGAAAAGTATAAGCTAAACGATATAAGATATGTCAGTAGAAAGTGGTCCAACATGAAGAATATTGATGAATTAATACAGAAAGCAGTTGAACTGCAGGCAAATGGATTGGTTACCGGGGAAATTGCCAATGAATTGAATGTGTCAAGAGACACTGTAACCTGGCTCCTTACAAGAGCAAAAAGAGGTGCCGCATCTCCTGCTGCACCAAAAGATATCTCCGTAAACTGGAGCAACATCGGAAAAAGCTCATACCGCCTTCGGTACATTTCCCAGGCGCTTTGTGATATGGTTCTGGAAAGCCTGAGCGAAAGTGGAGATTCCGTAGACATGGTAGTGGGAATAGGACTCAGTGGAGTTCCAATCGCAACCATGATGGCAGAAGAACTTGGTGCTGAATTTACAATATTCCACGGCTATGACAGTAAGAAAGAAAAGGGTACTCAAAGAGGTATATTCAGCAGAAACTTTGGAAATGTCGTAGGAAAGAATTGTGTAATTGTTGATGACGTCATTTCATCTGGTACCACAACTACCGATGTCTGTAAGCAGTTGAAAGAGAGTGGCGCAAAACCTGTTTCAATTGCCGTCATTCTTGACAAGAAAAATGCAGATCATATTGAAGGCGTTCCGGTAAATGCCCTTGTTCATATTGTAAGGGTTGATTGAGGAAGTTCACACTTCCTCTACTTCTGCAGCACCAACTTTTTCAGCCAATCTCGAAAGTACTTCTTTTCTCATACCTTCAACAAATTTGATGCTGCCGACTACAAGATGACCTCCACCATTGACACCAGCACCTACAAGTTCATCGTGAAGCTCACGAACCATCTGCGGGATATTCATTTTTACCCCACGGGAACGGATTACAGCAAAATCCGGCCCGTATCCAATGGTGATGACAGGCTTTCCTTCATATTTCTGGCATAGCCTGTCGTGAACTTCACCCGAGGTTTTACCGGGTGGAGGAAATGTGAATTTGTGAGCGTAATTTTCCACATCCAGAACATTCATAATTGCACCATTTGGCAATTCCGTGGATTTGACATTCGGCAAGCACGCGTCAAGCTGCTCATTAATCATTTCATTTGCCTGTTCGCATAGCAATGAAACCAGCTTGCTGTGGCGGGGACTTACTGAAAGATTTAGGATATCATCAATTATATGTTTCCCACTACTGAATTTTAGCCAGTAAGCTTCAAAATCAAGTGCTAGAGCCATTTTCTTTAGTTTCTCAATTGGATAAGTGTCTGAAACAAGCTGAATATAACGCTCTGCTTCAGGTGCTTCGGAACGATCCCCTACAGCTGATACCGCAGGTAAATGTTTGATTTTTTCTGTCACATCTGGATTAATCATTCTTGCAACTTCCACGGAAAGCATACCGGCTGTGACTCCAAAATCCCCTCCCACATGTGCAGGATTTACATGCGCTTTCAAATACCTGTCAACCGATTCATGGGGATGATGGTGATCAACTACAACCATATCCATACCATAGAGTTCCACATGTTTCATAGCAGGAACATCCTCATCCGTAGAACCGTTATCAACCATAACTATGAGAGGTAGTTTCTGCCCATGTCGCTCAGAATCTTCAAGGGCAAAGGATATGTCCTTGGTAACATCCATCATCTCATAAAATGGTGCTTTTGAAGGAGCACGCTTGTAAAAATAATGTTCTGAATCCGCACCGTTAATCTCTAGGATCATGGGTAAAATGGCTTTCTCTATTGCCACCGCTGCAGTCATACCATCTGCATCAGCATGATGACGCAGGAGGATAGGTCGTGATCTTATTACAGCTTTTTTGATCACGCGGGCTACATCCCTCATTGCAGGACGTAGGGCTTCCATGACTTCACTTTCTATAAGAAACTCTATATCCGAAGGTTCAGCCTTTTTGTCAAGAGCAGCATCTATCCTTGCCTTTACATATTTCTCCCTTTCACCGGAAAGATGTTTCATGCTGCGTACTTCAACCTGTAGCCTATCTGCCCTCTGGTTTACTTCCCCAGTAACGCGAACTATCATATCTGTGTCAATTTCCGGATATGCGCGTTCTCCGGCTCTTTCAAATGCAGCCGCGGAAATCAATCCCTCCTCATCGGAAATTATAAAAATTGTTGGTCCACCAGTCTGTTTGACCTGTATAACCTCACCATCTACTTTTACTAGCTTACCTACAAAGTTCTTGAGTTCAGAAGATTTGCGGATAGGAATGTCTTTTTCTACTTCAACGGTCCTGAATTCCTTGATAGCTTTTGGAATCAGGTCCATCTTACCATCCTGCCGGAGTTCATTAAGTTTCACTATGATTTTGTCTCCTACTTCCAGCTTATCCTTGATATTACTGGAATGTACAAGACCCCGGACATTGGAATTTATGTTAACAAATGCCCCAAAATTCACCACATTGTTCACTTTAGCATGGTAGAGTTTTCCAACCTCAAGTTCTACAATATCACAGGAATCATCCAGTTCATGTACGACATGGATTTCTTCGCAGTTTCTGCAAACCTCTTTGTCATCAAGAAGCTCATCGATAGGTTTGCCACATATATCACATTTGTAGAAATAACCTGCACCCTTGCAGGAAAAACACTTTTCTTTTATTTCTACTTCTCCGGTTCCATTACATTTCTCACATGCAGCTGAGCCTTTTAACAAACTGTTCATATCCTTTTCGGAAAGGGACATGAGATTAACAGAGCGTGGTTTGCCGGAACCCTTACATTCCGGGCATTTTACCTTTGATATGGAAGTATAACCTGCACCATCGCAGTTTTTGCATTTCTCTTTCATTCTTATCTGTAGGGGTGATTGATCTACTGGTTTATTTAGGTTGCTGAAACGAAGATTTTTGGATTATGAAGGTAAAGAGGACGGTTTTCTTTAACATCGCGTGGGTAACCGATGCCTGGCTCATTATCTCATTGTAGCCGCTCACAGACCAAACCTTCCACATGCAGCAGTTATTTTGAATCCCCAAGGTTTTCCCGAAAGGGTAAGATAAATCAGAGATATGCCATTGATCTGGCAAGCCTGTACATATGAAGCAGGGTGTCTACACTGTCAAATACAGCAGCGGTTTCTTTCCCCTGCCAAATAATCGGGAAAGAGAGGATTAATAGTTGTGTTTGGTTCTGGTTTTCGCAGGGACATCGGTTTCTGGGCATGTCAGGGATTAATCGGAGTGATTAATATTAATTGCCCGAATGAAATTGACATATAGTAATCAATATATGCCCTGGCCTTAATAAGAATTTGTAACGTGGAGTTCGAATGAATATTAACCAACCAGAACTCCACATTGACCCGAAGGCAGGGTTAGGTTTGTTTTCAATCCGGTTTAAAACTTGCGTGATCTTGCCTCGAGTAGATTAAATGAGGTAAGAAATACATGTCTAATTTAGTAAAAAAGGACTGATGGCAATGTCAATAATTTTTTTGATATTGTTGTCTACAGGAATGGTAAGTGCAGAAAAAATTGAAACCCACACAATGGCCGAGGATAAACTCGAGCTTGCAAATGAACTATATGGAATTAATATTACATATGGTGAATACATAAAGCAGCTTTTCCCTGAAGAATATGATGAATCACCTGACCCTTCCAAAGCGAGATTCTACTCCACAAAGATAAGCTGGCCAGATGAATCAAAGGAATTTGATAAGACTAATGGAGCCATGGAAGCTTCTTCAACTAGTGAGGATCAAAAACTTTCAGTTCCAATCCCTTATTTGATACATGGAGAATCCGAAATTGACGTTTCCAACTCCAACATTGACTATAAATCTTGGCAAAGAATGGTATTACCAACTCCTTATACAAGAGTTGCTTACATGGAAGTCGTGACTAATCTGCAACGTAATGATGGAGATCATGTTACAATCGTAGGAGTAAAGAGGAAAACAGGTTACAATGTGTATAAACTAGAAGCCAGTGGCTCTTACACTGCTAGTACTTCAGGATACTATAAAGCTGTTGGACTGCACTATGTTGAATGGCCCGCAAGCCCAGGTTATTATGCAGGCTCCTCATTTACAGACTGGACTTATGTAAATTAAGTGCCTTTTAATCTGGAGAAAATGGGGTGTTATTTCAACCCCCGAATTTCACTTAAATGCTATAAAAAATAGGTGCGAAAGATGTCTTCTGCGTTATGGGGTTTTGGAATACAATATGATCTTTTTGCTACATTGTTATGGCTATTCTTTTCCATTGTGATACTAATAGTAGCAAGATTATTGTCCCTCAGAATGAAATGGAATCCTAAAAAAAAGCACTGGATTATCATTATTTTGATAGCACTAATTGTTTCGGAAATATTGTTATTAATGCTTGGAATTAGTTGAAATGTGATCTCAGATTTAGATATTCTTTCAATTTCACATCTTCCGGTCTTTTGTGTTCCCATTTTTCCTAGAATGATCTATTTGTATTGCAAACTTTCTTGCATATACCATATACTAAATTTGATTTTAGCTAAAATTATTGGATTATGCGATAAATCATAGAGTTTTTCATCTGATATTTATGATATTCATTCAACAACCTTTATAATCAACACTTACAAACTATTACTACCAGGGAGAGATATAATCATGGTGTTAGAACAATTTACAATACTTACACTTATTGTAGTGATAGCTATCCTTACACAGGCCATCAAGGTCGTAAAGGAATACGAACGTGTTGTGATATTTAGACTTGGTCGATTCAGCGGTGTTAAAGGTCCCGGGATATTCTTCATTATTCCGATCATAGATACGGCAATCAAAGTGGATCTGCGCGTCGTAACCATTGACGTCCCAAAGCAGGCAGTCATAACACTGGACAACGTTACGGTGGCAGTGGATGCGGTGGTATATTACAAGGTCCTCAAACCAGAATCTGCGATTACAGAAGTCGAAGATTACAAGTATGCAACCGCAATGCTTTCACAGACCACTTTGCGTGATATCATCGGACAGATGGAACTTGACGAGGTCCTTTCATCAAGAGATAAAGTCAACAAGGAAATTCAGGAAATGCTGGACGTATCCACTGACCCGTGGGGTATAAAGGTTACAGCCGTTACCCTACGTGATGTGAGCATCGACGAGTCAATGCTGCGTGCCATTGCAAAGCAAGCGGAAGCTGAAAGGGAGAAACGTTCACGTATCATCCTTTCGGATGGTGAATTCAAGGCAGCCGAAAAGATGAAGGAAGCAGCTAAGTTGTATCAGGATGTTCCTGTAGCCATCAAACTCAGGGAACTCCAGACCATTGCGGAAGTTGCAAGAGAAGGCAACATGGTAGTGGTTACCAATACCGGTGATACAGGCAATATTGCTGCCCTCACGGAAGCCTTTGCAAAGAAATGATGGAGAATAAAATATGAAAGGGCTCCAATACCTTTCTTTCTTTTCTTTTATCCTTATCCTGCTAGTGCTGGTTCCGTCTGCTTCGGCAGAAGAGGTAATGGTTCTTGACATGGATGATTCCATCACACCAGTTGCCGATGATATGGTAGCAGATGCACTTGCAATCTGTGAGGAAGAAGGTTACGAAGCCCTTGTAATAACCCTTAATACACCTGGAGGAGGACTTGACGAAACCCTAAAAATAATCGAGAGAATCGATGACTCATCTATCCCGGTTATCGGATATGTGTACCCTAAAGGCACAAAAGCATGGTCAGCCGGCACTCTCATACTCATCAGTACCGATGTGGCAGCAATGGCACCCTTCACAGTGATTGGCTCTGCCCAGCCAGTAAGCATATCAGCAACAGGTTCCCAGCCCGTCAATGATTCCAAAGTCATAAACGCAATTGTTGCCCTTGCAAAGGAAAAGGCAAGCCAGCATGATAGGAATGAAACCGCTGCTGAAGAGTTTATCACAAAAAATCTCAACCTTAACGCAGAGGGAGCACTTGAAGCCGGGGTAATCGAATACATTGCTGAGGATATTGATGATCTGCTTGAACAGGTTGATGGCGAAAATGTAAAAGGTGAGATACTCAACACATCCGGAGCAGATATCGTAAACTATGAACCGGGAATCTCTCTGGCATTTATGCAAATAATCTCAAACCCGATAGTCTCTTCCCTGCTTCTTATGCTGGGAATATACGGAATTATTTTCGGCATTTCAAGCCCTGGTGTGGGAGCGGAAATTTTTGGCGGTATCAGCCTGTGCCTTGGCCTGATAGGAATAGGCTTTGACGTGAACCTTGCAGCAATATTCCTAATCGGTATTGGAATTGTGTTGTTGATACTGGAATTGCAGGCGTCGGGGTTTGGAATCTTTGGCATAGCAGGAATAATATGCCTGATTGCCGGGAGTGTCTTCCTTGTACCGAATGATTTTCCTCGTTGGTATGGACCGGCGGAGGCACAAATGACAATGATATACTATGTACTGATACCCACATCTATTGTAGCGATATTCTTTATCTTTGCCCTTTACAAGGTAATGCAGGTAAGGAAAAAGAAACCCATAATCGGAGAAGATATGGTAGGCGATCGTGCAGAAGCTCTTGATGATATTTCACCCAAAAGCAGTGGATATGTGCAATATCACGGAGAATATTGGAAAGCCGAATCCGAAGAAACAATTCATGCTGGAGACAAAGTGGAAATAATCGGAAAAGACGGACCTGTTTTGACAGTCAAACGAAAAGAAAAACAAAAATGAATCATGGAAGGTTTTTGAGTCTTTCCACAACCTTTTTTTTCTTTTCAATGGCTTCATTTGCAGCTCTGTCAATAGCCTTTTTCATGTTTTCGAAATCTCCAGGTAGGTCCTCACCCATCATTTTCTTGATAGGCGTGTACGCAGATTCCCTGAACCTTGGAGAAAAGTCCTTCACTACACCATCAACAACCAGATCCGCACCAGATCCTTCTTCCACACGACCCACAATATCAATGGCTACTCCTGCATTACGTATGCATTCCATGATTGCGGGAGCTTCATCCCCAGGAGCTATAATCAACAGTGCATCCAGTGACACTCCCAGATAGTCAATCTCAAGTTTTTCCAACATTTCAAGGACACGGGGATTTACAAGCGGACGGAGTTTATCCTCTTCAAATACAAGTTTGACACCTGCTGTCCGGGAAATCTCTTTGGCATCCCCCCTAATTCCTCCGTTGGTTACATCAGTCATGGCATGAATCCTGTCCACTAACCCTGAATCAAGAAGAGCCTCACATGCCACAAGAAATTTAATATTTATGGTTTCGTCAACCACGTCATGCATCCCATAATAAAGTGCCGTGGTTGAAATTGTACCTCCTCCGGCACCTTCCGTCATGAGAATTACATCACCCACTGTTGTATTTTTTCTTGCGGCAAGTGATGATGAAATCCCTACTGCGCCCACACCGCCGGTCATACGACCACCGATAACCATGTCCCCGCCGATCCGGAGAGTACTTCCTGTAATCAAAGGAATACCGGTGAGTTCGGAAACAGTAGTAATTCCTGCAATATGATCAAAGATCATACCAACATCCCCGTCATCTGCGACATGAATGTCAGATAAAAGAGCAAGTGGTCTGGCACCCATTACATAGACATCCCTTAACGAAGCCCTTGCAACATGGAAACCTGAAAGATAGGGAAAATCACTCAGGCGTGAATGCATACCGTCTATAGTTATCACAAGATATTTATCATCATCAATTTGAACGGCTCCTGAATCATCAAGCTGGCTGCTGTCAACGACTGCGGATGTATTGCCTATTATCTCTGCTATCTTCTCATGGGTATAAAAATCGCCTATCCCACGTGAACCTACACCAAAACGTCCCATACTGACTCCGGAAACGGATGAAGTAAGGGCATCTCCCTCTACATTCAGAGTTGCTTTTGCTTCTTCAATTGCAGCTTTTGCAAGTGCGAGAGAGTGTTCATGGGTGGAACCTTTTATTTCCTGAATTAACGCTGCAAGCCGTCTTTCAATGTCTTCTTCACCCTTTAAGAGGGCACGTTTTGCATATCCTTCAATATCCATGATATCCCTTCAGCACATGTCAACAAAATTGCGGAGTATCTTCAGTCCCACATCCCCACTTTTCTCGGGATGAAACTGGGTTCCCATGACATTACCACTGTCATTCACAACTGAAGCTGCAAAATCCAAACCGTAATTGCATGAGGCAAGTGTGTGAGAAAGATCTGTTTTCACATAATACGAGTGCACAAAATAAACAAATGAACCGTTTTTTATGCCTTTGAAAAGCGGGTGTTCCTGTACTATGGAAAGGGCATTCCAGCCCATGTGCGGCACCTTCAGATCAGAGTGGGGAAAACGAACAACCTTACCGGGAATCAATCCCAGACCATTTGCTTTCTCTCCTTCCTCAGAATGTTCCATGAGCATCTGCTGTCCCAGACAAATCCCGAGCATTGGTTTCCCAGACTTGACAAATTGGTCTATTCTGTCAAGGAACGGAACAATATTTTTCATGGCATCATTGAATGCCCCGACCCCGGGAAGAACAAGACCATCTGCATGAACCAAAACAGCAGGATCTTTCGTAATAGTTACTGAAGCCCCTGCATGCTCAAGTCCTTTCTGGACACTCCGGAGATTTCCAACACCGTAGTCAATAACCACAATATTTTTCATGGTGAGTATGTAATGGTTTTAATACATCAATCTAACGAACCGATATTGTTTACCAGCAAATTCCTATGTATTCTATATCCGTAGACAGGGCGTCGGGGTCTATAACATGACGACCGTCTATGACAAGCTTCTCTTTCATCAATGAGAAGGACTCATCCAGATCCCTAAATTCATCCCACTCTGTCATTATCAGGCAAGCATCTGCATCTCTGAGAGAATCATCGATGTTTTCGCAATAAGTGATGTTATCAAAAACCATTTTCATGTTTTCAGATGCGAGCGGATCATATGCCTTAACTTCAGCACCAAGTTCGAGAAGTTTTCTGATAACAGGAATTGAACGGGATTCCCTTATGTCGTCCGTGTTGCTTTTGAAAGCAAGACCCAAAACTGATATTTTTTTCCCGGAAAGATCAGGAATCTTTTCCTGAAGCAAATCCACCATTTGAAGAGGCTGTAATTCGTTTACCTCTATTACAGATTCAAGTAATGAAGGATAATAATCCATATCCTTTGCCTTTGCTATGAGTGCCCGGACATCTTTTGGGAAGCAGGAACCACCAAATCCCACCCCACTATTGAGGAAATAAGGACTTAACCTGGAGTCTTTCCCTACAGCATCCATTACTTCATAGGTATCAATACCCAGCTTTTTGCAGATATTCCCGATTTCGTTTGCAAAAGAAATCTTGGTTGCAAGAAGGCAATTGTTTGCATATTTGATCATTTCTGCTGTTCGTATATTGGTATGAGTGATTTCACAGTCTATATCTCTATAGAGTTCGGAAACAAGTGCCCCAGATCGTTCATCAATGGAACCCACCACAATTTTGTCAGGATTCATGAAATCAGCAACTGCCCTGCCTTCCCGCAGGAATTCCGGATTCATTGCTATTCCAAAACCTTCACCTGCAATGCGACCGGAATACTCTTCAATCAGAGGCAAAACAACATCTTCTGTGGTGCCGGGAACTACAGTGCTTTTGACAACAACAACGTGATAACCTTTTTTGGTGGCGATTGCAGAACCCAAACTCTTGCTTGCAGCACCAACAATTGAAAGATCAATTCCGCCGTCATCGCCTGAGGGAGTGCCAACACAAATGAATGAGATGTCAGTATTCTGGACAGCATATTCGTAATCTGAAGTTGCTATCAGGTTTTTCCCCACATGCTCCTGCATGAGATCTTCGAGACCTTCCTCCCAGACAGGTGGATAACCGTCATTGATTTGCCTGACTTTTTTCTCATCTATATCAATACAAATCACTTCATGTCCAAGAGCTGCAAAACATGCTGCAGTTACTGAGCCAACGTAACCAGTACCTATAATTGACACTCTCATTATGACCTCTCCCGAATTGTAAAATGTTTTTATTAATATATTAGGATAATTATTCAGCTACTAAAACGAAACTTAAACCGGTTTCACAACAATAGCTTCCCCTGCTTCAAGTGCATCCAGGATATCTGCAGCAACATGGGAATTCTTCCGGATTTTGATTTCCCCATGCCTACTTACCGTAGCTGTAAAAAGATAATCCTGCCCTATAAAAATTTCAACGTCATGGGTAGAAAGATCGGGAACATCAAGGATGATATGACGTTTTGTCTGCTCAACGGCCGGCCTTAATTCAGAATTTGAAGATTCTCGCTTGCCACCTTTTCCAATCAGTTCACGAACATCAACGCTAAGGCCCAGTTGCTTTTCAATTTTAGCAATGGTTGAACCGTTCTTTCCTATTACCTGTGGAATTTCGTAGTCTGAAACCTTAACGACTGCTTTACTGTCAGAAATCATCTCAACTTCAACAGGACCATTTACATAGCGCTCCATCAGACTTCGGATCTCATTTTCCGCAAGCTTCCATGTGGGTTTTCTTGCTTCCTCTGAAACAGGCATTACAACTACCTGTTCCCCAAAGGTGTAGATTTCATATTCCACCTGCCCACTTTCAAAATCAGAAATTAGAATCACGGGCCTTGCAAGGTCTGCTTCGGTCATCCCGAAGGGTACTTTTACAGTAAATTCCAGAACCTGTACTTTTGAGACTTCACCTTTGTCAATAAAAACAACAGTATCAACTACCTGTGGAATGATACCCAGTTCAACTCTTCCAATCAGACGCTGTACTGCATCAACCGGCCGGTTTGCATGCACAACACCCACCATTCCTACACCTGCAAGCCGCATATCTCCGAATATTTCAAAATCATGTGTTTTGCGCACTTCGTCATAAATGGTATAATCAGGCCTTACCAACAGCAATACATCGGCAGTGTTTGTCATATCTCCTTCCAGCGGAGCATACTGTGTTATTTCAGCCGGCACCTGAAGATCCCTGGGAGATTCCATGGTTTTGACAACATATCCATTTTCGTGAAGGTAATTGGCAAGCCCGGCAGCAAATGTGGATTTACCTGCTCCTGGGGGACCGGCAATCAGGACACCACGCTGCATGAGGACACGTTCCTTTAATTGATCACTTAAACGGTATTCTTCAAGCCTTACTGATGCCACCGGCCTTACTGCCGTTATTTCGATATCATCGGAGAAAGGCGGATTTGAAATTGCTATTCTCATATTTCGAATCTGTAAAACAGAAGCACCTGTACTGGAAAGTTCAACAAATGATTCGTTGTCTGATCTTGCCCTTTCAGACAGCTCCCTTGAAATGTAATGTAATTCCCCATACGTACATGGAGTATCACGTATGGGCACGAATTTCACATCGCCAATGCTACCCCTTTTTGCCATGGGAAGCACACCATTTTTGAGATGAACAGACATCGTATCGTCTGAGAAAAAATCTTCTATTTTAAGAGGAGTTAGTTCAAACAAAGAGGGTTTAAGGTACTCTACATCCATCCCCCTCGCCAGGGCGACTTCTGCTTGAATCCGATCCCCAGTCACAAATTTCGCGCCCAGTTCTTCACCAACTGAACGTATAAGAGCGTCAATTTCCCCTCCTTTTGCAAGTTTGACCTGATCCGGGCTAGGGCGAATACCCACAAAAGAAACATCTACCAATCCCTTCCGGGATAATTCCTGAATAGATTGTAGTTCTTCAAGTCCCTTGTATCCAATTTCAAGACCACGATTGGCCTGTGCCTCGATTTCGGCAACCACAGCTTCGGGAATGATGATTTTCGCATTTGTATAATCGCCGGACCGTATTTTTTCCGAGATCCGGCCGTCTATGATTACACTTGTGTCAGGAACTACTTTCAAGTCTGTGGAGTTACCCATAATATGTGAATTGTTTGTGAATATATTTAATTCAATCCTTCAAAGAGTTAGTAAACATCTTCCGGATTAAACATCTTCTCTCCGACAACTTCGCCTT
Organism: Methanohalophilus sp.; assembly: GCF_030156785.1. GTDB lineage: Archaea > Halobacteriota > Methanosarcinia > Methanosarcinales > Methanosarcinaceae > Methanohalophilus. The sequence continues at coordinate 3,467 of NZ_JASGLW010000002.1, read as the reverse complement.
CAATGTTGCGGTAGAAGCATGACCTGTAACCTTTGTGGCAGGCACCGCCTTCCTGTTCAATTTTTGCAAGCAGGACATCCATATCACAGTCAACCAGAAGCTCTTTTACTGTCTGGAGGTGACCCGAACTTTCTCCCTTTTTCCATAGTTTCTGGCGGCTGCGGCTCCAGTAGTGCATAATTCCGGTTTCAATTGTCTTTTCAAGAGCTTCTCTGTTCATATAAGCAAACATAAGGACTTCGCCCGTTTCATTGTCCTGTGCAATTGCTGGAATTAAGCCGTTGTCAAATTTCAGTTCATCAAGATCAATCATGGTAATCATCTGTGATGATATACTATAACTATAAAAAGTAGAGGCTTCATATGAAAAGTAATAATTCACTTATTTGTCGGTATTACTTTTGTAATTACCTAAAAATACACATCATTGTTAGGTGAAGGCAATGGAATATATTTTTGATGGAACAAGTGGCTACATGACACCAACGGGAATCGAGGGGCTTGACGTACAATTGGGAGGGGGAGTCCCCTCTGGAATTACAATATTGCTATTGGCTGAACCCGGGACTAGTTCAGAAATTTTTGCACAACAATTCGTATATGGTGGTCTCACCGAGGGAGAAGAAGTCTATTATTTCTCTACTGACCATCCCATCGATGAAATAATTGAAGATATGAAAAACTTCGGGTGGGATATTGAGGATTATATCAACAACAATCAGATGGATTTTATCGACGCATATAGTCTTCGTTTTTACAATGTTCTTCCAAAGCACCTTTCCATTGATCTTTCTGCGAAAGACTTCATCAAGCAGAATATAGATGCCATGAATCTGTTAAAAGTAGTTATAAACGAGCCACGAAAAGAGAAATACAGGGGAGTTATTGATTCAATATCCTTTTTTTTGAGAGCTTATGAACTCAATGACGTTGTTGAGGAAATTGAAGTAATTTCTGCTATCGGAAAGGCTACCAATGCCGTACAACTTATCATGATGACGTCAGGCATGCATGATCCAATCATAGAAAACACCATGAAAGACATATGTGACGGTGTTATTGAATTCAGGATGAAAGAGAAGGGAAGTGAAGTTGAAAGATCAATTCTTATTCGGAAAATGCGTGGCATGATCCCACCAAGTAAAACCATTTCATACAATATTACTAAAAAAGGAATTGAACTTGAAACCACAACAAGAATCCTTTAATTGAATCTAAAACAATAAAAGGTGGCAATTAATGAAAAATAAGCTTTCAAAAATACTGAATGATATACTTACTTCATCCGGATACAACGTGATGGATTCCAGTACTGCGGATTTGATTGCTGAGAAAAACGGAGAAAAAATGTATATCAAGTTTGAAAGCCGACTTGATCGTAGTTCCATAGAGAATTTTTCCAGAAACATTTCTGACGGCGTTGGTCTTTTTGTCATTACCGGCGGTACCGAGCAAGAAATGGTAGCAAATGCCAGAAGAAACGGAATCATGGTATGGGATTGGGACGAACTGGCTTACCAGATAGGTAAAGCCGTGCTGGCAGATCTGGAGGAAAAAGATGTTGATCTTGTACAAACAGAAGCAGTTGATAGTCCCCAAGAGAACTACATCATTGCAGAGGATAACACTTTCCAGAACAACATGTTTGTAACTTCGGTTCCAGATGAAGAGAGAAACAGCACATTAAAACCTGCTGCAACCATCATGAATGAAGATACGGAAAAAATAACCGAACTTAACCTGAAGTCTTCACCAATAAATATTACAAAAGACAAAGCCATTTCAATTGCGAGGCCCCATCTTGGAAATGTCAGTGGTGCAGAACTGAAGTTTGTTCCTTTCTGGAAATATATTTATTCCCTGCATTCGGAGTACCAATTTAAGTCCAAGATTATAGATATTTCAGGAGAAGGAGAAGGATTTATTAATGCTGTTAATGGGAACACTGAAGAATTTGTGCTTCCGAAAATTTGTAACAGCGTGCAGGTTGAAGGCGAGTATGACATTAGAAGTCCTTCTCTAACAGACTCGGAAATTCGGGAAGAACTTCTTGAGAAAATAATCGATGAACATACCAAAGATGTTAAGTTTGGGAACACAGTCGGAGAAGCAATAATTTCCGAGCACAAGCGGTTCAAGCCAATGAAAGATGATATATCAATCAAGACTGAACTTGTTTACGTCCCTGTATGGGAAGCAAAAGGTAAAAGAAATTCCGTAGAAATCAACGCTTCCACCGCCGAAGTTCTTGCAAACCCTTCAGATAGTGATGTAGAATTCGTGTAAAACTGAGGACGACAAATTAATATAGTAACACCCGACTAAGGGAAGTATAATTACTTACAAAGGAGAGAACAATGGTAGAAATTACTGATCTCGCAGCTCAGGAACTTAAATCCCTGATGGAATCCGAGAATAAAAAAGATTATGCTCTGAGAATTTTTGTTGCAGGTCTTGGTTGCAGTGGTGTACAGTATGGCATGGCACTTGACAACGAAACAAAAGATGATGATGTAACAATTACCGACAAAGATCTCAAGATCGTAATGGCACCTGACATTGAGCAGGATCTTCATGAGGCGAAAATTGACTTTATTGAGACTCCTGATGGCAAAGGTTTCATCATTGATAACCCAAAAGCTATGAGTGGTTGCAGTTCATGTGGTGGTGGATGCCACTAATTTGAGCATGCATTTATGTCCTACATTATATAACTGGTGTATTACACGAATGAGGTATTCAATATGATTCCAAACATGGGCGGAAGGGGCATGAACCCAAAGAAGCTTAAGCAAATGATGAAGCAAATGGGTATCAACGTCGATGAACTATCTGATGTTGAACAGGTAATTATACGCCTGCCGGATCGTGAGATAGTATTCAATGATGCCAATGTAACCATAATGAATGCCCAGGGAGTTGACACTTACCAGATAGTCGGAACTCCTGAAGAAGTAGCAAGAGAACTAGAAATTCCTGAAGATGATATAAGGCTTGTCATGGAACAAGCAAATGTTTCTGAAGATGCGGCTAGACAGGCCCTCAAGGATGCAAACGGCGATCTTGCTGAAGCAATAATGACATTATCTTCCTGATTTTACAGGAAGATAACTTTTACTCTTTTATGCATCAAACCCTTCCTGAAAAATATCGGAAGCTATTCAAGTTATAGCTATTGGTTGCTGGACCTAACTCGATCCTTTTTGAAACAAAAAGTAAATAAAATCAGATACTCGCCTTCATCTATAAAGAAGGCACATATTAAAATGAAGCGTCCATTTTTCTGTAAGTTTAAATTCATCCTTATACAAAAACCGAACCGGCAAGCCAAGATCTTCAATCTTATAGTCACTTTCAACTGAATAATATTTAACCAAATATTCTTTAAAAAAACGAATTTGCTCTAGTCCTTCGTCTGTTTAGTTATTTAAATAAACTAACATCTCTTATGATAAATTAATTGATAA
>NZ_JASGLW010000017.1 GCF_030156785.1 Methanohalophilus sp. | reverse complement strand
AATCAAGTGAAGGAAGTGAAATTCAAGGTATTAATACACAATCTTGACAGGTATGTCAAGATTGTATGCTTAGCTTGGTTGAGGATTTCTACAGAGCCAAAAACCTAAAAACGATTTCTCCAAAATATGAATATGATGTGATATAGCCCTTTGTAAAACGATTCAATATGTTCCGGAAACCCAGCTACTCATCACATTCCCGAATTCTTCAAGAGATTCAATAACTGCCTCCCGGCAATTATTATCAGATATTGCAAAAATTGAATCTCCCAGCATTGCTTGTGAAGCAAGCCCTCCGGAAGACTCTACTGCTTCAATAGCATCTTCGCCCTTTCCACTCAAAAGACCAACTTCTAAAGAGAAATCACGAGATACTTTCATGAAATTCTCAACAGTAGGACACGCAAGCAGTTTTTTCATCGAACGCCTGCCTGACTTGTTAATTCGATCCACAGTTGCAGGATTTGCAACAACTTCTTTCGTGGGAATGCTTCCAAGTGTTACACAATGAACCTCAAAGGAAGTACAGGCAATGCGATCTAGTTTTCCGGTTGTTGTCAGAGGGCCCGGAGCTTTCCTGATAACTGCGCCTCCATAAGCCTGTGCTTCCACATCCCCGAGTCCCCCTCCTTCAAGAACTTCGGCAACATGCACTTTCTCCACAATATCGTTCTGGGAAAAACCCAATGAAAAAAGCTCGTTTAAAGCATATCCAGTGCTAAGGGCTCCGGCTGCTGATGCACCGAATCCACTGCCAACAGGAATTTCCGCAACTGATGAAACCCAGATCGGAATATCAACAAGGGATTTCACAAGATGAGCAGTTACCCGGGCATCTACGGGTGAGCCGTTCAAACAAATTTTCGTGTCCTCACTATTTGGAAAAAGAGACACTGTAGATGTTACACCTTTATCCAGCACCAGACCGCAGCCTGTAGTACCCTTAAGAAGTGGATCCTTATTTTCATGAATAATAAAAAAACCAGTAATATGACCCGGTGCAAAGGCTGTTGCAATATCCGTTTCGGATTTCATCATACCGTCCTTATCCCAGTAAGTCAGCAATTTTTCCAATAATCACAGTTGCAAGCTCACGTTTGGATCCACTGTGACAGGAATTAGAATTGGATCCAACAATGTAAACGGAATTATCATCTGTCCCCATTCCCTTTTCAGACACATCGTTGGCAATAACAAGATCAATACCGTAATTCTCAAGCAGGGAGAAAGCGCTGTTTATCAAATCCTCTGAAATCACACCTGTCTCAGCTTTGAATCCCACAACCACCATATTAGGATATTCCGACTTCACTGCAGGCAATAGTTTCTCCGTAGGGTGCAATTTCAGGTTTAATTCATCACCTGACTTGATTTTGGAAGAAAATGGATTGTCGAGTGTATAGTCGGAAATCGCAGCGGCACTTATGAAAACATCATATCCTTTTTTGAGTTCATCCATACAGGCATCCTGCATCTCAGCTGCGCTTTCCACATAAATTTCATTGATCCCTTCAGCACCAATGAATCCTCGATGCACAACGGTTACATCCGCACCTTTGCGATATGCCTCCTTTGCCAATTCCATTCCTGTTTTTCCAGATGCGCGGTTGGTAAGAATACGAATAGGGTCGATGGTTTCGGCTGTAGCACCTGATGTAATCAAAATACGTTTGTCTTTGAGGGCGCCCCCTCCAAGAACTCTCTCAACTGCCAGCACAATATCTTCATTTGAAGCAATTTTTGCAATTCCTTCTTCTATGCGTGGACCTACCAAAGTGATACCATATTTTTCCAGCCTTCCAAGATTTTCAGATACGGCAGGATGATCATACATTGACTGGTGCATTGCAGGAACAACTATCACTGGAGTGTTACTGCCAATTGCAGTGGTCGCAAAAGTTGTTACTGGAGTATCATCGATTCCGTGTGCAACCTTACCGATTGTATTGGCAGTTGCAGGTGCAATTAGCAGAAGATCGGCATTTCCTTCAAGACCACAGAAACCAACATGTTCCACTCCACCTGTGATTTTTGTAATTACAGGATGACCTGTTGCATAGTGGAGCGCATCCGGATGAAGTATGCGGGTTGCAGCCTCACTCATAACAGCATAGACATCCGCACCATTGCGAATCAATTCCCGTGCAAGCTCCACAATCCTAACTGCAGCAATGCTTCCGGTGATTCCTATTACAATGGTTTTTCCGAACAGGCTATTACCCCTGTTCCCTTTGATCCAGTGTGTAGAATGCATAGAGATTCCAGATGGATATATAAAAGATGCAGCTTATAAAAGGATAGGTTGGTGGGAAACTGCCCATAAATCTTAAGGAGATTAACATTGGTGCAGAAAAAGTTCATGAAGCAGGTTGGCGAAATGTTTGATCGTTACTCCGGGAAAGAAGAACTCAACCAGGAAATCGAAACACTGCAATCAAGAATCCTTGAGATGGAAATAGATCTCCGTCGTCTTGAAAAATATGAGCGCAAACTGAAAGTGGCTGTAAATGACCGACAGATTGTAGAGGAAAAACTAAAAGCTGCCCACAAGAAAATTGAAACTCTGGAGCACGAGCTTGAAAAACGGCGGAAAACAGAGGATGAGGGTATCTCCATATCCCAAATTGAACTTGTGAATTTCCGCAGAATACAGGATATTTTTGGGGAATTATCAACCCTTGTGGGAGATAAAGATCAGTTTATCACATTAATTATCCCTCCTGATATGGGTGTGAAATCATTCCCACAATACAGGGATATCGAATTGCTCACTGATGCAAAAACTCTGAATATTGTTTCAAAAATCAAAACCGAAACTGGTTTGATTCTTTTCTATGATCGTCCCGGCATTATCAGAGAGATATTTCTGCCGCCTATCCCAGTGATAGAACCTAAATTTGTTGTTGCGGAAAAGTTTTCCACTGCTGGAACAGAAATTCCAGGAGAGAATTTACAGACACTTGTGGTTGCAGCCCATGCCGGCGAGAGTCTGCTTATGGTTGCATCCGCAGATAAGGAAGAAAAAAGCCGGCTTGTCAGAAGCAGCGTGAAATCCAAACATGGCAAGGGAGGATTCAGCCAGAGGCGTTTTGAGAGACTCCGGGATGAGGATATTGTCCATCATGCCGAGAAAGTCAGGCAATCATTAATTGAAATTGCAGAAGAGACAGAAAATATTGATTATATCATTCTTTGCGGCGATATATTACTGGCAAAAGAAATCATAAAAGGAGTTAACATACCTGTGAGCCCAATAATCAGAAAAATTGATGCAAAAATAGATCCAAAAGATCCTGGTAAACTCCTAAAAGAACTTTTTGCCTATCGGAGATACAGGTTGTAAAAAATGATCAGTGAAAAAGAAATTGCTGGTATCATAGATGCTCTTGGAGCCGTGACTCTTGGGGAAATCAAGGAAATAGTACATGAAATTGAATTTCTGAATGAAGATACAAATACACCGTCCGAAGAGATTGAACGCCTCTGTGCCAAAGCGAAATCCAAACACTGGGCTGAAATAATAACCCATAAGGAAATTGAAGGCATTTCCCCGGAGGATCTACAAAATCCCGATGAGGAATACTTCATACTCGGAGCTGATGCTTTCCCGGAATATCCGCCCAAACTCAGTGAAGCATTGGACATCCTGAAACTCCACAAAAGAGAACTTGACAGGGAGAAGATTATACACAGGTTTGCACGACGGCTGAAAATGAAAATTAAGCACCTGTCAAATAAAATCAATGAATCCCAAAAGGATGGTAAGGCTCTGAAAAAGCTGGACAAGCAGTATAGCGATCTGCTTAACCTCTATTATGACTATGATTCCTGGATCCCCGAGGCATTTTCGGAACTTGAGGACGATGTTCTCAAATTGGCGGAGAAACTGGAAAGTCTTAAGAAGGCATAAGCATTTATAGTGTCACCTTAAAGGATGACGGATTATGGCAAGGGATAGAAGGGATCATTATTACTGGAAAGCCAAGCATGAAGGCTATAGATCCAGGGCAGCATTCAAACTGCTTCAAATTAACGAAAAATTCCATGTTATTAATGAAAAAAGCAATGTGGTTGATCTGGGAGCAGCCCCGGGAGGATGGCTTGAAGTTGTAAGGGATCTGACAAATAAAACCGTTGTGGGAGTTGATCTTCGCCCAATAAAACCTATCAAGGGTGTCACAACCATCAAAGGTGACATTACTTCTGATGCTACTATCAAAAAAATTGTTGAGCTGGTTGGTGAAAAGGCTGTTGATACAGTTATTTGTGACGCCGCACCAAACCTTTCAGGAAACTGGAGTCTTGATCATGCAAGGTCTATTGATCTTGCTAAATCTGCTCTTGAATGCGCTAAGAAAATACTCAAACCAAAAGGACATTTCGTTGTCAAGGTGTTCCACGGAGATATGTTCAAGAATTACCTTGAAGAGGTTAAGCAAAATTTCAGTTATGTGAAATCATATTCACCCAAAGCATCACGTTCTGAAAGTGCAGAAATGTACGTTATAGGGAAGAAATTCCTCACAACCCCTGTTCGCAAAGGTGACGAGTTTGATGTGGAAATAAAGAAACTTGGTTCCAGCGGAGATGGTGCTGTTCTGGTAGACACTTTTGTGGTCTTTGTCAAAAATGTAGAACTCGGGGACAAGGTGCGCATAAAGATAAAGGATGTCAAACCCAACTTTGCTTTTGCAGATGTCGTTGAAGTACTGGATGAGATACCTGAAAAATAACAATCATTTCTAAATTGTAATAAGCAAGATTTGGCACTGCCACAAGTGTAATATTCTACAACTCATAAAGGCCTCTATTAACATCTGGAATGATCCTTATGATAGATCTTCATACACATACAATTTTCAGTGACGGTGAACTTATTCCCAGTGAATTGATTCGCAGGGCTATTGTGCACGGATACGAAGCTATCGGTCTTACTGATCACGTGGATTATAGCAATGTTGAACATGTTATGAAAAATGTGCAGAAAGCAAGATACCTTGAAAACATATGGGACATAAAAGTTTTTCCAGGAGTGGAAATCACACATGTCCCTCCTGAGGAAATAGCACCTCTTGCTAAAATGGCAAAGGAACTCGGAGCTGAGATTATCGTAGTACACGGTGAAAGCCCGGTTGAACCTGTAGTTCCCGGGACGAATGCTGCTGCAGTGAAGTGTCCCGATGTGGACATTCTTGCACACCCCGGATTTATAACCGAGGAAGAAGCCCGAGTTGCAGTTGAAAATAATGTCTGTCTGGAAATAACAGCCCGTAGCGGCCATAATCGTACCAACGGCCATGTTGCAAGAATCGGAAAACTTGCAGGTGCGACCCTTGTAGTCGATACCGATGCACACAGCCCGTCTGATCTCATTACCGACGAGACCGCCCTGAAGGTAGCAATGGGCGCAGGATTGGAAAAAAAAGAAGCACTTGAAGTTCTGGAAAACTCCAGGAAATTAATTGAATAAAGGCAGTGTTCTGCCTTTTAATATTCTTTTTCAGTCAAGCCATTCAAGGAATTTGTCAAGCGCACGACGCCTGTGGGATATTTTGTTTTTTTCTTCATCCCCAATTTCACCGAAGGTCTGACCCTCGTATTCGAATATGGGATCATAGCCAAATCCACCCGTGCCTCTTTCCTCATAGGCAATCTTTCCCTCAATTACCCCAGTGAAGGTAACAGGCTCTCCCCCGGGCTCGCAGTACCCGATAACTGATTTGAACACAGCCCTGCGATCAGTTTCATCTTCCATGAGCTTCAGGACACGGGGATTGCCAAGATTATTTTCAACAAAAGCAGAGTACGGACCCGGAAAACCATTCAAAGCTGTTATGAATATACCAGAATCGTCAACCATCACCGGCATATTGAGTTTTTCTGCAGCCCACTTTGCTCCGTATGAAGCAATGGGTTCCAGATCATCTTCCTGAAGTTCAGGGTAGCCATCGGTATTCTGAATTGCTTCAATTCCACGGGCTTTAAGCATGGCCTGTACTTCCCGAAACTTACCGGCATTTCCGGTTACAAATACTATTTTACGCATATCTACCCCTCTTTTCAATTTCTGTGACTCTTGTCAGGATTTCATCGGCATTGCAAAGTTGTTTACGGTAGCCCCTGCAAAACGCTTCAATTAGTTTTTCATGATCCCTGTGCGAACTTTCAAGGGTCTGAAAAAGAACATGAACATCCACGCCTTTATCCTCAATGTTATTGCTTACAAAAGAAAGACCGAAATCTATCAGGTAAATACGTTCGCCATTCCAGATCATGTTTGAAGTTGTAAGATCCCCGTGGATTATGTTACCACCATGGAGTCTTCCTATCATCTCACCTGCCTTTTCACAAAGTTCCGGTGAGATTATTTCTTTGATGGGTTGCCCCATAATATATTCCATTTCAATGGTAAAACCGTAAACATCATAGAGAATTGGAGTCGGAACTCCCAATCTTCGGGCTTCGGAAATCAGGCGGGCTTCTGCACGAGTGCGTTCCTTGCGGATTTTCTCATCAAGCATTTCCACACGGTAGCGTTTGGGAATTCGCTGCTTGATAACACGATCATCCTGAATCCGAACAATGGCTTCCGCACCTTTGGGAAGTGAAATGTTCTCGCTCAAAGCCACGTCACCTCCACTGAATCAGGTCTGAAATCAGGATCTACATGGGAATTTGCAACTTCAATAGTGTTCCCTGATTTATACATGAGGAGCCCGAGATATGCAATCATGGAACCGTTGTCTCCCATAAAACGTTTTTCCGGAACATAAAATGAAGCATCCCTGTCTTCACACATGGTTTTCAGCATTTGCCTCAGGCGCATATTGGCACCCACCCCACCCGCAAGCAAGACCTCGTTTTTTCCGGTGTGTGCAAGAGCACGCTCGGTAACTTCCACCAGCATTGCAAATGCATTTTCCTGAAAGGAGTAGCATACATCTTCAATTGATGAATGTGAGAGTGCATCAGTAGCAGCAGTTGATAGACCTGAAAATGAGAAATCCATGCCCTTTACAACATAAGGCAGGGGAACATATGAAGCCGCTGCCTGTGCAAATTCTTCCACCTTCGGACCTCCCGGATGAGACAGACCTGCATTGCGGGCAAACTTATCCAGAGCGTTCCCGATACCTATATCCAGCGTTTCCCCGAATATGCGATATTTTCCGTTCCTGTATGCTAGAACCTGCGAGTTCCCGCCACTTACATACAGTACAACTGGATCTTCTGCAGGGGTTTTCCATCTTCCCACTTCAACATGTGCAAGGCAGTGGTTTACACCCACAAGAGGTTTTTCAAGAGATAATGACAATGCCCTTGCTGCAGTTCCCACGGTCCTCAAGCAAGCACCAAGCCCCGGTCCCTGTGAAAAGGCGATTGCATCTAGATCTCTGGAAGATATACCTTTGTCAGCAATGTTTTCGAAAAGTTTGCGAATTACCTGCCCGGCATGTTGTGCATGATGCTGAGCAGCTTCCCGGGGATGAATGCCACCTGTTGATGGACGGTATGTGTGAGAGACCTCATCGATAACGTCATTTTCGTCAACAACTGCAGCACTGAGATTCCATGCAGTACCTTCAATTCCGAGAACAAGTGTCACTTTCTAATCTCCGATGCAGTAATGGGGATGTGGATAATATTAAGTTTACTGTGATGTTCTGGAAAACAATTAATACCTTAAAAACTAACAGTGATGTGAGAACAATGCAAGGGGAAGACAAGAACTTACAGAAACCAGTGCCTGGAAGAGATTTCAACATTGTGGGCGAGAACGGGCTTCTGAAAACAAAGGAATTGCCACATTTCGAAGGCATCCATTACGTACCTCACAAGACATCCGGACTCCAGTCCGCATCAGATATGTGGATCGACAAAGAGCGGATGTACGAAGGATTGCAGGTAAAAGAAGCAATTGCTGAATTGATTCATAAAACGAAAATACTGAAGTGATCCTCTCAGATCACTCCCATATCCGAAAGCCTGTTCGGCAGATATGTTTTGGTAACAAAATCAAGACCTTTTCCAGCAAAAGCCTGCTGTTCTGCCTTTTTCTTTATTTCAAGCTGGAGTTTTATCTGTTCCTTCCAGTAATCCGTATCAAAACGTGGATCCGTCAACTCACTTCTCAGAGCATCCACATCCTTATCCGTGAGCTTGTCAGTAGAAAGTTCATACTCCACAATATCCGAAGGCTGGACACCAACGAACTTTGCAGCAGGTGTTGCCATGAACTCGGATAGATGAGCGGTTTTTATTGCACCGTATGCGACTGACGCATAGATACGATAAGACCAAGGATCACCATCAGTAAACACCACAACCGGAATACCGAGTTCTTCATTCATCCTTTTGATGAGCCTTCTGGTTGAACGGGCTGGCTGCCCCTTGAGGTGTACAAGAATAGCATTATATTCCTCATCAAAGCCATTCTCTATCAGACGGGCATACATACCACCGGTCTCAATGGCAATTATGAACTTCGCATCATGATCAATGAAATCAATGTTTTCCACATTAAATGGAATCTGATAGCCGCTTTCCCCAACATCTTCCTGGCAATGAATAATACGGTTTCCGCGTTTGGTTTCCTCCTGAATTCTTATGGGGCCAAACATCGTTGCACCGTCTTCCTCAGGACGCATGTGAAAGTATTCTCGCTGCAAGCTTGTAATTACTTCAAGATCCTCAATGAGGCGGTCACTTTCGGGCTGCTCCCTGAACTTGCCGATACCCCAGTTCTCGGAGATGTAATACAGCTCCCTCAAAGTAGACCCCCGGTTGCTTGCAAGGTGATTTTTTACAAGAAAATCAATAACATGGGATGTCTTCAATAGCTGGAATGCCCCTTTGACAGTCTTGGCGCTTCTCTCACTTTCCCTGTCACCATAAACCCAGACATCACTCTTCTCACTGTACTCAAGATTATTTTTCGTACGGGTGGGCATGTTTACGGAAGGCACATCTCCGTCCACAAACTGGGAGTAAAGCCTTCTGGCAAGCCCCATAAGTCTGTCTTCAGCCAGCCTGTCGTGATCCTTTCGATGTTCATTTTTATCGGCCATTATTACAACCCCTTGATTGCTTTCGCACCAGTGACTATGTCTTCCTCCACCCCTTCAACAATAGAATCCGGAAGGCGCGTTTTACTTGTTGTTGAATAAGTAATAACTCTTGTATCCCCTACAGGGAGAGAGATATTCCAGATATGATCGTTATCTGAACCCATACGCACAATCTTTGCTTCTGGTGAAGCATTTACCTGTTCTGGCAGAATTTCATGCAGCCGGAAATCAAGTTTTTTACTGCTGTAATTAGCTACCTTTAGTGAAACATCCAATCCACCGTTACTGTTTGGATATACCTGGCGATGAACCAGCAGGTTTCCCATTACACGTGCGACCACCGGATTAATATCAGGAACTTCTTTATCAAGGGTTTCTGCAAGGATTTCAGCCATTTTCGGAAGGACTTTTGTAATAATTACTTCTTTCTCACGCCTCTTTTTCAGGCTACCCTGCCTCTTGAGATATTTATTTAGTTTTCTTCCCACTTCCTTTAAAGCCAGTTCAACTTCGCTCTGGATTTCCGGAATATCAGCGATTGCATCCTTGGATTCCGAAGTAAACGGAACATTCGTGGATGCAACGTGCACAAGCAGGACGGCAGGTGCTACAGGCAACCCACCACCGGGTTGATTAAGCCCGTATTGTTTCCACTTAATAGACTCAACTGCGTGAGTGGTGACACATCCTCCCTGCTGGTAAAGAAGAGGTACCTTGTTTGCAAAACGCATTATTCCAACACGTTCATCCTTTGGGAGATCACCACCGTAAGCAAGACCTACTTCCACAACAAAAGGGTTTCCGGAGAATACGGAAGGTGTTCTGCTGGCCGTTGCAATAAAGTCAACTTTGTACTCCTTGTTCAGACCCTTATAAACAAGATCCTCTCCTATCGGCGAAAGACAATCCGTAGGAGGGGACATAATTTTCACTTTTTTGAAAGCATCAAGGAGTTTCCGTGCTTCTTCACGTCCGAGTTCTGAGGGAGGGGTGTCCGGCTCGAGACCGGAAGCAAGACATATTTCCTCAGCGGTCTGCAATCCGATCTTGGAGAATGAATAACGTAAAAATGAAGCCAGTTTTTGCCTCTCCGTATATCTGAGCATTTTCATTAGAGTACCCAGTTCAATACCATGGGGATGAGGGAGAATTTCTTTGGCTGGCTCAGGGATACAATCTGTTACTCTCTCAAAAGTAGTCTTATTATTATCAGGATCAATAAGGGTTATGCGAGCATGTGGATTTACAATAGCAGTAGCCTTAAGATATTCCTCCACGGATTGTCTCCTGCCTCTGACATAAGTGGCTTCCATTTCCATTTCAATCCGAGTTCCGTGTGGTCTGTCCCAGTCTATTATATCATCATGCAGTATTTCGGGTTCATTGGTCTTCGTGTTGACCATTAGTTCGTAATAGTGGGCAGGTGACGTGGGGCTTATTTTGGAAAGAATCTTGGTCGGATGACCGGAAGTCAGCTGTGAATAAAGTACCGCTGCTGAGATGCCTATACCCTGCTGACCACGGCTTTGCTTAAGAGAATGAAAACGTGAACCATAAAGTAATCGTGCAAACACATTAGGAATTTGCTCTCGCACAATTCCAGGACCATTGTCTTCAATAACAATTGAAACACCACTTTTCCCTAAACGGCGTATCTGAATCATAATATCCGGTAAGATACTGGCCTCCTCACATGCATCAAGTGAGTTATCAAGTGCTTCCTTTACGGTGGTGATCAGACTCCTTGGGGCAGAATCAAAACCGAGAATCTGCCGGTTCTTTTCAAAAAATTCTGCGACACTTATAGCCTGCTGTTTTTTCGCAAGTTCTTCTGCAATTGGCACTGGCATGTGAACAATCCCCTCAAAGACCAAATATGTTATTAATATCAGGATAAAGCAGTGCTTGCAAATATATTTATAGGTTTATAAAAGAATAGGAAAATCACTGGCTCACTATTTTTGAGACTCTATCATTCTTGCGAACTTTCCCTTTAACAGCCAATCCCACTATCTCACCTTTATCTGCAGTTTGGACTGATGAACCATCTAATACCAATGATTTAACTTCCTGCTCAAGGTAAGTGGAATTCCCTTCAATTATTATTTTGTCTCCTATTGAAAGGGACGACTCATAAAGATTCAGAGCTGCAGCACTCTTTTTACTGTAATAATTGGATACGACCCCAACAGCCTGTTTCATGGTAGTTGAGGCGTTCATGTCCCTGTCATGCATAAAACCTTCCCGTGAGGGTGTGCCAAAATAAAAACCAGTGGAAAATCCGCGATTAAAAACAGAACCCAGTTCCTGTTTCCACTCCTGCGCCACTTCCTTTGTAAAAGTGCCTTTTTTCACAGAGGACAATGCCATTGAATAGCATTTTGAGACCGTTGAAGTATATCGGGAATCACGTAGTCGACCTTCCAGTTTGAAGGCATCAACACCAACATCAACCAGTTTAGGAATATGTTCAATCATGCAAAGGTCTTTAGCACTGAGCAAGTAACGACCACCCACTTTAACCGTTGAACCATCATCTGAAACCATACTCCATTCCCAACGACATGGTTGTGCACAATCCCCGCAATTAGCCGAACGGTCAAGCAGGTACGCGGAAAGGTAGCATCTGCCGGATATAGCCTGGCACATTGCCCCATGAACAAAAACTTCCAGTTCTATATCAGTATGCTCGCGAATTTCCCTAATCTGATCAAGAGACAACTCCCTTGAAAGAACAACACGTTCCGCTCCCAGAGATCGATAAACTTCGGCAGACTTCCAGTTGGAAACATTTGCCTGTGTGGAAATATGAACCCGCAGTTCCCTATCAACAGCCTCACTTATTGCTGCCGGGTCCCAACAGATGACTGCATCAACCCCTGCAAATTTTACAGAGTCCATAACCTCGCGAAGAACGTTCATATCTTTAGGGTATATTACTGAATTTACCGCCAAGTATCCCTTCAAACCGGCATTATGAATAGTATTAACAAAATCAGAAAGATTGTCGGTCGTAATAGCACGTGCACGTGACCTCAGGCTGAGCTTATCGAGGGAGAAATAAACTGCATCCACATAATCCTGGCATGCATTTAATGAAGACAGATTCTTTACACCTGCCACAAGCTCAGGATAATGCTTTGGCTCAGGGATCATGTTGGAAGACATATGAGTTTAGATATAAATCACTATTGACGTTTTATTCAGGGAGTTCTCCTTATTACATTAAACCTTGTCAATAGGGAAATGAGAAGGAAGACATACACAAAATCCCTAATGTTCAGGACGTAAATGTCAGCACCCGTAGTCAAAACGTAAATAATGAAAATTACTCCTACTGAAAATAGAAGCAGACAAATTATCAGATCTTCAATTTCAATCATTTTTTCACTTCACTCTTGAGGGTTTTGAGCGAAATGACACAGACCTTATTATATTCAAACATTTAGAAAAATAAATTTAATGTCATTAAATTTATACTTATAGAAAATCATCATAAATCAACAAAATTTCGATGAAAAAAAGAAAAGTTGGAGTGAAAGGAAGAGAAGCCCGAGAGTTCTCGCAAGGCCTCTTATCCCTTCAAAATGCGAAAATTTAGAAAATATTTTACTCCGCAGTGGGTATTGCCTCAGCCTCATAGCTCTCGTGCTGTGAGTAGAACCATAGTGGTATGTACAGGGACAGCACAATAACACCAACCGCAGTTGTCGTGAAGCTACCTTCAATGATGTTGAGATACATCACACCAATTAGACAGAGAGGAATGTTGAACAGACCAAACAGGAGAGCCACATACTTCCATCCAGTTGGTGCCTTGAATGGCCTCTCAAGACCTGTAAGGTGAGGGTTCATCTTTGCTTTTACATATGCGAAAAGGCTGATACCATTTGCACAAACATAGCCTATCGCTGATGCTGCCAAAATAGCGGCAGGTGCACCACCTATTGCAACAAGTACCATATTGAAGACACCAATAAAGATCATTGCCAACACAGGTGTACCGTGTGCGTTTACTTTACTGAAAATTCTTGGAAGATTCCCTTCAGTTGCCATGGAGTGCATTGCCCTTGCAGAACCAAGAAATGCTGTCTGGATAATCAAGACCATAGCCGCAATGAGCATTACAACTGCAACTATTGAACCAATATCTCCAAGAGCTGCCTGTGCAACAGGAAGCATTGGATCAATAGGGGCACTGGCAATACCATCAATACCAAGAACACCAATAACGGTTGTCTGCACGATAACATATGCAAAAAGACAGATTGCACCACAGGAGAAGAGTGCTTTTGGCACATCACTACTAGGGTTCTTGTATTCAGGACCGTAGATCGCAGCAGTTTCCCATGCGCATGCACTCCACTGTGCCATTGCAAAGATACCTAGAAGAATCAAAATGTGATGTACATCCCATACCCATGTATCGGGCAACCAGTTGTTGGTAATGTTGGCAGCTACAAAGTCACCGGTTACATATGGTGCAAGAGTAATTACAACCAAGGGTAAAAGTGAAAATGCTGCAAGAATGTACCCTACTGTTGCACCGCTTGAAAGACCACGATAGTTGACAAGAATCAGACCGCCGAAAATAACGATACCCGCTATAAGTGAAAGCTGGTATGCAGTAAAAGTGGCTCCAAGTGCTGGGAAAAGGCTGTGCAAATAGAAACCTACAAGGATTGCAAATATAGCAAGGACAGGATTCCATGCAAACCAGTAACTCCATGCACTAAATCCGCCTATTAGCTTACCTTTATCATATTTTCCTTTGTGATCAGGCGTTTTGAAAACGTTTTGTGCAAAGCCCGGAAGACCTGATGCATTCGGGAAAGTTGTTGCGAGTTCACCATACGCCAAGTTTTGCATGAAACCTTGGAATACGGAAAGGCCCCAAACAATGATTGAAGCTGACCATAACCAGCCTGCAAAATATCCAATTGATGGCAATATCAACAGAGGTACACCAACAGCGATTGCGAGACCCTGTTTCCAGTCGATTGAACGCTCAAGTCCGCTACTAGGACCGGTTTCACAAACCACTTTGGCACACTGCTCTGCATGTTGCCAGTCTATACCTGCTGGCTTTTCTTCATTCATAATTAACACCACGCTCCATTTTTATAGATATTAATAAGTAAAACGAAATAATCAGGATGAAATACCCTGATTACTTCACTGAAGATTTGCCTAGTTACTGGGTAATTTCCCTGAATTTCTGACAACTGTTGATTTCGATGTCGAGAACTTTCTCGATGTTCATCTTTGCAGCAATACCCTTTGCACATCCTGGTACAGAGGTAATTACACCGATGTCAAGT
>NZ_JASGLW010000011.1 GCF_030156785.1 Methanohalophilus sp. | reverse complement strand
AGATATTTCAGAATAATTGACTGGGAAACAGGCAAATGGAACAATAATAAGAACAAATTTTATCGAAGTTCTGGAAGAGGAACGTTTATCAGAATCCTCAGTATATGTCTTATCTGGGCAGCATCTATATCAGAAAAATGAGACTGAAAGTAAAAGTTCCTGAATTACTTGCTCCTGTGGGTAACCGGGATTCGCTGGTTGCAGCCGTGGAAGATGGTGCTGATGCTATCTATATGGGATGTAATTTATTCAGTGCCCGGGCTTATGCAACCAATTTTTCCGAAGAAGAACTTGAAGAAGCAATTGATTTTGCCCATGTAAGGGGAGTAAAGGCCTATGTCACTGTCAACACTTTGATAAAAGACATTGAATTCGAAGATGCTTTTGATTTGCTTCATAAGATTTGCAATATGGGCGCCGACGCTGTAATTGTACAGGATATAGGTCTTCTCAATGAAGTCCGATCAAGGTATCCGGAACTGCCAGTACATGCAAGTACCCAGATGACCGCACACAATATACCATCGGTTGAAATGCTTGCGGAAATGGGAGTAAAACGAGTTGTACTCTCACGGGAAATGAGTCTGGATTCCATCAAAAAACTGAAAGAATCATGTGGGATCGAAGTCGAGATTTTTGTTCATGGTGCCCTTTGCATCTGCTATTCAGGACAATGTTTGATGAGCAGTATGATAGGAGGCAGGAGCGGGAACCGTGGCTACTGTGCCCAGCCTTGTCGTCGTAAGTACGGATTAACCAGAAATGGTCAGGAAATTGAAACAAAGGGCGATTACCTGCTAAGCCCCAAGGATCTCTGTGCAGCCTCCCTTATTCCTGAGTTAATAGAAGCGGGAGTGGATTCTTTTAAGATAGAAGGCCGGATGAAAAGACCGGAATATGTAGCGGGTGTTGTGCGCATTTATCGCACTCTTATTGATAGGTATATGGAAAATCCCGACTCCTATTATGTGTCAGAAGGTGAGGCAGAGGATTTAATGCAGTTATTCAATCGTGGTTTTACTTCTGCTTACCTTGAAGGCAAAAGTCGTGGTATGATGAGCAGGGAATACCCTGCAAATCGTGGATTGGAGCTGGGTAAGGTTATTGGTTACAATCGTAATCACGGACGGGTCAGGGTAAAATTAAAACGTTCATTGACACAGGGTGACGGTATATCCATCGGAGAAACAGGATATCATGCAACTGCAATTTTTCGTAATGGGAAAAGAGTTAAGAAAGCTTTTCCAGAAGATATTGTTGAAATCTTGTCTCCTTTGGTGAAAAAAGAAAGAATTGTTTTCAAAACATCCGATTCATCCCAGATGGATGTGCTTCAGAAAACTTATTCTTCACCACATCCCCTGAGAAAAATTCCTATTGACATTGAGGCTAGAATTAAAGCAGGAATACCTCTTGAAATCCGAATGAGGGATAAGGATTCACTGTCGGTTCTTGTTTCCTCTGATTTCGATGTGGAAGAAGCAAAAAGTCATCCAATAACTCCTGAAAAGATCGAAGAGCAATTGAACAAACTTGGAAATACAGTATTTGAAGCTCACAACATTGATGTGAAACTTGAAGGCAATGTTTTTGTTCCACTAAAAGCAATCAATAATCTCCGGAATGAAGCTGCCGAAAAACTTGCTAAGATGCGTTCAGAAATATATCACAGGGATTGTAGACGACCTGCTCTTCCTAATATCCCAATTAATTTTCATGAGAGGGATATTTTACTGGCAGTTGCTGTATCCTCCCTAAAAGGTGTTGAAGAGGCAGTGCTTGCTGGGGCAAATGCCATATATTTAGATAGATTTTCAGAACTGGACTTTAAAAGGGCTTTATTTTTATGCCGGAAGCACGATTGTAAGCTTTACCTCTTCACTCCCCGGATTGTCATGGATTCCGAAATGGCGGATGTTCTTAAAATCCTTGATATGTCTTCAGAATGCGACGGCATTGTGGCATCCAATGCAGCAGTTCTCAATATGGCAAGCCAGAGAAAAATTCCGATGATAGCTGATTCAACGCTGAATATATTCAATCGCTATTCATCTTCGTTCCTGAAAGGAAAAGGCTGTATTTTATCCACAGTCTCACCGGAATTGACCCTTAAGGAAATCAATGAAATCGCCATATCGTTTGAATCGGAGGCAATAGTTGAAGGCAGGTTGGAGCTGATGGTTTCCGAGTATTGCCTGCTTGCGGAACTTCTTGGGTGCAGAGGTCCTTCGGAGAGTGCATGCAAAAAGGCAAGATATGAGTTTGTTGATGAGAAGGGCTTTTCCTTCCCAGTTATTACCGATGAGCATTGCAGAACTCATATTCTTAATTCAAAAAAGCTCAGTATGCTTGGAAAGCTGCAGGATCTCATAGACACGGGGGTGAGCAGTATCCGCATTGATGCCAGATGGGATGAGAATAATATCAAAGGAGTGATTGCAGCCTACAGAAAAGCCCTGGATACGGGAAAAATAGTGGAGAGAAAGGGCAATGTCTACACAAGAGGTCACTATTACAGGGGTGTTCTATGAAGGTATTTCTTTCTGGTTCGATTCGTGGCGGAAGACAGAAGCTCTCAACGTACCGGACGATGACAAAGATTATAGAAGAATTGGGTCATGAAATTACCAGCTATCATGTTGCAGATCCATATGTAGAAAAAAAAGAAGTAACAATGCCGGAATCGGAAATTTTCAGTCGGGATATACATCTTCTCGACAGGAGTGACTGTATGGTTGCGGAAGTATCAGTTGCTTCAACAGGTGTGGGGTATGAGGTATGTTCTGCTCTTCATAGGGAACTTCCCGTGTTATGTGTTTACGAAGAAGGTTCAATGGTTTCGGCTATGATTCTGGGGAACACAAATGCACATCTCAGGGTGGAAGCTTATTCAGATTTTTGGGAACTGGAACAAATCATCAGTAAATTCTTTTTATCCATCATAGGCAAATAATAAATATTGAACGTGCGTATTTTAATACATGGTTGGAGCTGAGATACTTCTCGTCCTGGTTGCTATAATCGTAGCATTGGTAATATATAAAACTCTCAAGACTGTTAAAAGCCTTATAGTTAACACCGCAGTCGGTCTGGCAATTATTTTTGGGGGTAATATAATCTTAGGGCTGGGAATCTCGTATTCGGCAGTGGTAATTCTCACCTGTGCAATTGGAGGTCCGATTGGTGCTTTTCTGATTATACTTCTTGAATATCTTGGGATTTTCAGCTTTTAAGCATTTTTCATTGCAACAAAGAAAATTGAATGGCGGGAATATCTCTTCCCATGAAAAATCTTTTCCTTTTTTTCTTCCTTAAAATCAATATACTCAAAACTCCAAAACAGTTCTTTAAGTTCATCTTTTGTAAAATAGTGGTAAATTATTCCATTTTTCCTGGCAAAGGTGTGAGGTTCAATTTCATCTCCACCGTAGCGGAAATCATCTCTCCCAAAGGCTTCTAAAAAAAGGATACCTTCCGGCTTGAGAACCCGCGTGATTTCATCTGCCGTTTCTTTTCTTTCGTTTTCCAGAAGATGTTGCAGGACTCCTGTGCAAAGCACCGCGTCGAAGGATTCATCTCTGAAGGGAATATGTGTGGCACTTGAGTGAAACAGGGGCAGCGAAATGTTCCTGTCTTCTGCTTTTTTTTCCAATTTTCCCAAGGCGGTAATGGAAACATCTGTTCCGAATATCTCATATTTTTTTGAAAGGGGAAGACAGTATCTCCCCTTGCCGCATCCCAGGTCCAGAATCCTCGAATTATCCTAAAGCAGACCTTTGATTTCAGGTAGATTACGTGCTTCTGTCCAGCGCACGTGTCTGTGTTCTTCTTCCCAGGCATCAAAATGCGGTCTATTTGTCATGGGCGGAAATCGGCAGCTTCAGCAAATCTTTTGACAAGGAAATCTTTCTCAAGGGATGAAAGGAACCAGCCTGCTTTTGGTCCGGAAGCCTGTCCGAGGACTGAAATATATATTGCCTTAAAGAGAGTTTTCGGGCTGAGTGAGAGTTCATCCACGCCGAGGATTTCCTTAATCCTTTTGTGAAGCTCTCCGTTTTCTTCCTTTGCAGAGTAGATGAGGTTGTGATAATCCTCTCCGTCCAGTTCGTCGGCATCCTGCAGGAATTCTGCCATGGCTTTCAGGAATGCCCGTTGTTCATCCGAGAGGGTGGCAGCAATTGGCGGGATGTTTTCCTGAACACTGAATTTGACCATGTCAGGAGCAAACATGTCCAGCCATGAAGCCACGTTGTCGGCCAGTTCCTTGATACACTTTTCCTTTTCAGCATCATAACCGGCACGTCTCACTATTTTCATTATTTTATCAAAGTCACCATGTGCAACCTGGTAAATGGTGGTCATGTGCTTGAACGGGATGTCAGTGTGGCAGAGGCCGGAGGCGTGGGAAAGCCTCAGCACGGTTTTGTCATATTCCGAAAGTTTGTCGGCGGAGTGGAGGCGTTCAAAATTATCCACGAGTGTAAGCAGCGGTATTGCCGGATCGAACCTTATGTGTTTTTCGGGTTTTGTGCGGATGATCAGGTATCTCAGTACTTCTGGTGGTACAACTTTCAACATGTCCGAGATGGATACGACCACACCTGTGGATGACGACATTGCACCCTCCTTTCCCAGCATTATCCATTCGTAGATGATGGGTTTTGGGGGTTCATATCCGAATATTTCTTTAGAGATTCTCTTGCCGGTATCGTAGGAACCGCCACGGGAAGCGTGGTCCTTTCCGAAGGGTTCCACTGTAACACCAAACATCTTCCATTTGGCGGGCCAGTCAACACGCCAGGTGAGTTTTCCTCCTCCTGCCATTGAGACGGTGCCATTGGAGCCGCATGAACATGAGTAGTTAACAGTTTCATCATCAATATTAAATCCTGTTACGGTGGTTGTATCCATTTTCCCACACTCATTGCATATGGGGTTGAAAGGACTCCATTCAGGGTCAACTTCTTTTCCTGAAACTTTCAGGAGAATCTTTGCAATCTCATTCCTTTTCAGAAGGGCTGTTTTTATTGCTTCTGTAAATTTTCCGCTCTTGTAAAGTTCATCGGCTTTGTAGACAGTAGGGTGGATCCCCAGTTTTTCAAGTCCTTCAAGAAACGGTTTCAGGAAATGATCAGCATAGTTTTCGCATTCTCCGCAGGGGCAGGGGATTTCGGATATAGGTTTTCCCACATGTTCTGCAAAGCTTTCCGGAAGAAACGGGTAAACTTTCCGTAGTGGGTCGAAATTGTCTGCCATGTAGATAAGCTCAACGTCAGCATCGCGTTCAAGAAGTACTCTGTATACAGCATCTGCGGTTACTACTTCCCGCATATTTCCAATGTGGATGTGACCTGAAGGAGTGATGCCTGTGGACACAATATGCCTGTTTCCATGCTCAAGGACATCATCAGCTACTACTTCTGCCCAATGTTTTATATCTGCCATAAAATTCACCATTTTGGTATGATTATGAATAAATTACAAAGAAAAAATCCATTTATTACTTTAGGACTGCGGTTAGGATTCATCTTAAAGTGTTTTGTGCCTCTCATGGGAAATCAGGATTTGATAAGATTATTTATTTCCCCTAATACTTTGCCATGAACCGCAGTATATTCGTCTAAAGGTTCAATTCTCTTAAGGTGGTTTTCGGATCTATCTGGCTGCTGAAATAAATATGGAACATATTTGCTACAAGGCTTTTTTCGTTTTTTCCTTCACCATATCCTCTGGTGGTTTTTATATTTAAAAATGGTGCAATAATAATGGGCTAATAGCACTGAAGATGGTCGAAAGTATTGCAGAAAACGCTGTCAGACACTCAAACTGTGAAGTACTCGTTGTACATTAATTCCGGCTTACCATTGTGTAATATATTTATAGAGGAATATAGGAGTAGTCCATATGATCCCCAAAAAAGCGTTTTTGACCAGAGGCACAGGCGTCCACAGGGATAAGCTTGCCTCATTCGAACTTGCACTGAGAGACGCAGGGATTGAAAAATTCAACCTTGTATGTGTATCAAGCATCCTTCCCCCGAGCTGTAAGGTTGTCACACAAGAAGAAGGACTTAAATACCTAAGTCCCGGCGAAATCGTCTATTGTGTTCTTGCCAGAAATCAGACCAATGAGCCGCATCGTTTGATAGCATCTGCAATAGGAACCGCCATACCCCAGAATGAGGAAAACTATGGCTACATTTCCGAACACAGTTCATTCGGGGAAGATGAGGATACTGCCGGTATGTATGCCGAGGATATCGCAGCAACCATGCTTGCAACAACGCTTGGAATAGAATTTGATGTGGATTCCGCATGGCAGGAGAGGGAACAGATTTACAAGGCAAGCGGGCACATCTTCAATACAACTCACATCTGTCAGGTTGCGAAAGGGAACAAGAACGGTCTATGGACCACGGTAGTTGCAGCCATGGTCTTTGTGGAATAATCAGTCAACAATATCGGTCCTGATTTCTTCAAGGTCACAGAAGTCAGACCTGAAGTTGTATGCGCCAGCATTGATGAAAGTAATTGCATCCCCAATTACCGGTTTTTTATCAAGGTAGACCCGGTACCTGAATAAATCCATTGAACATGGAGTGCATCCTTTGATAACAAAAGGTTCGCCGGATTTGTTGTCAAGCTCTCCTTCAACACGTAGTTTAACCGGAACAAGAATCGCATCCATATCACTGTTGTAAACGGAAGCATTAACGATGATATTGTTGTCATAAACACCGGTCACATACGTGACAAGTTTCCCTGCAGGAGCAGCTATAAATCGTCCCGGTTCAATCATCAACTGCACGTTTTTCTTATGAAGATAATCCCTGAAATCGGCAATGCGCTTGAATATCCCGCCAATGACATCAGCATTACTGTTTGCATATTGTGAGGGCAATCCGCCACCTATATTAAGTACATCAATGGCATCGATGGTTTCCCGGGACAGTACATCTTCAATATCCCGTTGCAGTTTCCATTCGCTGACATTCTGGGTTTTCCTGTGGAAATGGACTCCAAGTTTCCCGATTTTCGGGTTATCCCTTAATTCTCCGATGCGACGGTTGATAACTGCAGAAGGCATGCCAAATACAAAATAGCGTTCTGTACGAAGGGATTTTTCCCTCAGCTTGAGACGCAGCATGAGATTGATTTTCCAATCCCTGTTTTTAAGGGTTTTAAGTAGAAGATCAAGGTCAAACTCGTTGTCCACCACAAAATAGCGGATTCCCCGCCTGTAAAGCCCTTCAATCTGATCTGGTGTCCACCCCTGTGCAAGGAATATTATCCTTGACATGTCCCGGATGTGCTTGAGTTCATTTTCCATGTGGACACTGAAAAAGCTTTCAGTATTATCCTCAAGAATGTGGCTGACTTTCTGGTTGGTTTTGGAACTATAGGATACAATATCAGCAATTTCGCTTACCTTGTGGTATTGCTCAAGAACAGCTTTTTTGGAAATGATGAATTTGGGTTCAGGAACGGTCATTTAGATCTCCGGATATGTTTTTTAGTTTTTCAACAGCCCTTCGCTATCGAGTTCGTCCAGTGCCCTGATCATAGCAAGAGGGAAAGTAATGCTAACATCTCCGATGACAGTTGCCACATCACTTTCATCCTTTACTTTACCCCAGGATTTTGCTTCACTGGTATTCGCACCGGACATACTACCGGAAGTGCGATGTGCCGTAGTCATGTAAACAGCATATTCTGCACCGCCGTTGAGCAACGTGGAAAGAATGGCATGATGTTTGGAAATGGAGCCACCAAGTGCAATTACTCCTTTTCTATCGTCATAGCTTGTTGCATACAGAATATTTCCGAAGTCCTTAACCACATCTACCATGAAATCAGGATGATCCTGCTGGAAAAGGTAAAGGTGAAATCCAAAAGCTCCGTCTGTAATTGCTGGGCAGAATATCGGGACATCGTTTTTTGCAGCCTGATACAGAATGGACTGGGAATCCTCCAGCAATAAGCCGATTTCCCTGAGCATTCCGGAAACAGTCCATCGTTTCTGTTTTTCGTACAGTTTTCCGAGGATATCGGTAATCAAATCCTCGAAATTCATGTAGCTTTCATTCTGGATCAGGAGGTTTCCCACACGGTTGATCCCCTGCTCATGAAGTTCCACATCGTCCGTCTGGAAATCCCCTATCCTGAAAACTTCTCCTGTGGCTTTCATAATGTCTTCTTCAAGCCCGCCTACTGTTGTAACAATAACATCGGCAATTCCCAGTTCAATAAGCTGTGCAAAAAATCCCCGAAGTCCGGATGTAACCATGTTGGATGTAAATGTGAGGAAGATTTTAGCAGAATCCTTTTTCATTTTAATTATAACATCTGATGCCCGCTGCAATTCAACACTCTGGAATCCTACATGCTCATAGGAATCAACCAATTCCGAGACACGCATATCTTTTTTCCATCGAAGATCTTTTACCCTTACCATTAGTAATCACGATTGTGCATGAATCCTACTTTTATCGATATTATCTATGTATAGTCGTAGAAGCAGTTTTTGTTTAAAAAAGTGTTTGTGAGTTTTAGCTTTTCGGGAAAACAAAAGTTATATATGCAAGCAAAATTAGTATACCCAAAAAGTTGGATTTTGGTGTGATTGCTGCATGGCATCCGGAAAAACAGAAGAATATCTTGAAACAATTCTCAGTCTTATCTGCAAGAATTACTATCCAGTAAAAAACAAGGATATTGCGGATGAGATGGACATAGCCCCGGCAACGGTTACTGAAATGATCAAGAGGTTGTCAGATGAGGGTTTTGTCAAATACATCCCTTACAGGGGCGTTGAATTAACGGATAAAGGTATTAAAAAAGCCAGGGAATTGCAGCACAAGCACAATATTCTCCGTGATTTTCTGTCTCAGGTTCTGCACATTGATGATGTAGCTGCAGACAGGGAAGCCTGTGTACTTGAGCATTCTGCTTCGGATATTGTACTTGAGAGTATGGTGGCATATATGGAAGAGAAGGGAATTGTCCGCAAGCATATTTCCGATGTTTCAAACACATGCCGCAGCACAGAAGGTGACTATATCCGCCTCAGTGATCTTCATGAAGGAGAAAAGGCAATAGTTGCACTTATTCATCTCCCTAAATCGGACCGCGACAGGCTAACATCTCTGGGTATTATTACAGGTGAAGATGTGGAAATTAAACGAAGGCAAAAGCAGGGTTGTATTTCCATTCTTGTGAAGGGAACTGAAATTGCGCTGGGTAAGGTCATAGCAAACAAAATATTCGTAATGCGAAAGTGTCTGCATAATGCTGGAGGTGAAGTTGATTAAACATTGTTGCCCATCTTCTTCAAATCAGCCCATAGACATCCGTTCCAAAAATATTGCTTTTGTAGGGAACCCCAGTGTAGGGAAAAGTGCTTTTTTCTCAAGGATTACCGGAATAGGAGTGATTGTTTCCAACTACCCTGGTACAACTGTGGAAATTACACAGGGTAGTGTTCAGATAGGCAACAGGGTAGTAAATGTCGTGGATTTACCAGGTATTTATTCGCTTGGTGCGGCAACTGAAGACGAGAAAGTATCCAAGCGCTATCTGTTAAAGGAGAAACCGGATGTTATTGTTAATGTGGTTGATGCAACCCGTCTGGAGCGCAACCTGTTTTTAACTCTTCAGGTACTTGAACTCGGGATACCCACAGTGGTTGCACTTAACCAGGTTGATGCTGCCCGTGAAATGGGAATTGAAATCGATTCCAAAAAACTCTCTGAACTGCTTGGTGTTCCTGTCATTCCCACAATTGCCACCAAAGGGATAGGACTGGATGAGGTTATGAAAAAGGCTGTGGATCCTTCTCTATCCAGTGTCGGCAGAATTCATGTTCACTATGACAATCACATACGATATGCAGTTGAAGATCTTGGTGCTAAATTCCCGGATGTAGATGAAGTTACAATACTGCGTGCGCTTGAAGGTGATGTGGAATTTATAGAACTAATGTGTGAAAAAAAGGTAGCTGAATACCTTTTCAATGAAGCATCCACTATCGCAAAAAAAATTGAGCAGGTGCATGGTATACCTGTTTCAGATACAATTGCAAGGGATCTTTATGGTGAGGCAGGGCAGATTGCCCGGATTGTTGCTTCCCAGCATGAAGTGGAAAGTAAGCTTAAATGTCGTATCGATTCGATATTGACATCTGAATATGTTGGAATATTTGGTCTTGTTATGGCTTTGCTTTTGACTTTCTTTGTTGTGTTCCGTGGAGGGGGTTTCCTTGAAGAAGGCATTGTATATCTTTTTGAAACATATTTGATTGAACCTGTACGATTGATGATGGCAGATTCCAATCCTGTTATTCGCAACGTTGTGATTTATTCCCTTATAGGTATCGAAGCAGGTTTTGCAATTGCAATACCCTACATTGGAATTTTCTATATAATCCTCTCTCTTTTTGAGGATTCGGGTTATCTTAGCCGTGCATCTTATATCGTGGACCATTTAACCCATTATCTTGGATTGCACGGACGTTCTGTGATACCTCTTGTATTGGGATTTGGTTGCAGTGTTCCGGCAATAATGGCCACACGATCTCTTAATACAATGAGGGAGCGCAGGATTGCTTCATTACTTATTTCCTTAATTCCCTGCTCTGCCCGTACAGTTATTATTCTGGGCCTTGTAGGAACTTTTGTAGGATTCTGGGCGGCGGTGTCCATTTACGTTCTTGAGACAGTCATCATACTTTCAGTTGGCTGGATGCTGGGGAGGGCTCTTCCGGGAGAACACTCCGGTTTAATTATGGAAATCAGTCCATTGAGAAAACCCGACGCTGTAGCGACCCTGAAAAAAACATGGATACGAATTAGCGAATTCATCTATGTTGCATTCCCCCTTTTGATTGTAGGAAGTGCTATACTGGGCGCACTTGAAGTTACGGGTGTTCTGGATACGTTTGATGATTTTGTATCCCCGGTATCAGTAGGACTTCTGGGGCTTCCTGCGTTTGCAGCTACAGCTCTTGTTTTTGGAATATTGCGAAAAGAAATGGCTCTTGAAATCCTTGCAGTACTTGCGGGAACTGCAAATTTCCTGCTTATCATGACACCTTTGCAGATGTATGTGTTTGCGGTCATAACAACTATCTATATGCCATGTGTTGCAACAATTGCAATACTTAAACATGAGCTTGGAAGCAGGGATACAGTAGCAATATCAACGTTTACAATTGTCCTTGCATTTACAGTAGGTGCAATAATCAACTATGTTGCGAAATATTGGGGTGGAATAATTTGAGTATCTTATATTGCTAAAAGTTCGCTATTGTGTTACTCCAATCTTTCATTTCATGCAGAGCCAACAGCAACATCTTTGCAGATCATTTCTGCCTGTTTTATAATGTTTTGGGTTGCGAGCTTTCGCATGTCAGGAGGATAGCCATATTTATTCAATAATCTTTTTACACTGGCTCTCATTTTTGCCTGAATATTTTTCCTGAGGGTCCAGTCGATTGTCGCATTTTGTCTTATGAGATCTACAAGTTCTGTAGCCATCAGTTTCAATGTCCTGTCACCAAGAACATCAATTGCACTTTCATTAGCAGCAAGGGCATCATAGAATGCAATTTCTTTTTCATTGAGACCCAGATCCTCTCCCCTCCTATCCGCTTCCTTCATCTTTCTGGCAAGCTCGATTAATTCTTCGATTATCTGTACTGTGTCGATACTCCTGCTTTTGTATTTATTAATTGATTTTTCAAGCATTTCAGCAAAAGATCTGCTCTGGATGAGATTCTTTTTTGATCTTGTTCTGATCTCGTCATTAAGGAGTTTCTTTAGTACTTCATAGGCCAGATTTTTCTGGGGGAGGTCCCGGACTTCGGTAAGGAAGTCTTCTGAAAGAATCGATATATTAGGTTTTTTGAGTCCAGCAGCGTCAAAGATGTCTATAATCTCATCTGTTACAATTGATTTTGATACAAGGTGTTTTATTGCGGAGTTGATTTCCTGTTTTGATTTTCCGGATTTCCTTTCTATTTTTACAAGAATTGCCCGTACAGACTGGAAATATCCGACTTCATCTCTTATTTTATCAGCTTCATAGTGTGGGGCGGATAGTGCAAAGGCTTTTGATAGTTCGGTTACATGCTGAATAAATCGTTTTTTCTCACGAGTCCTTTCCTCTTCTGTACTTCCTTTTGAAAGAATGAAATCCGCACCCTCCCTTACAACTTGAAGTTTTTCCCTGGGTGGGACTGAAAAAATGCGCAAGTAATCAAAGCCATAGAACATGTCACGTACGATTTCGTACTTTTCCATCATGATTTTTACGGCTTCTTCTTTGTAGTTTGTTGGACTGCCACGTCCTCCACTATCAGTATAGGTTGCCATGGCACGTTTTAGGTCGTACAGTAGTCCTACATAATCTACAATAAGACCTCCGGGTTTATCTCCAAATACCCTGTTCACACGTGCAATTGCCTGCATTAGGTTATGTCCTGTGAGCCATTTTATGAAGTACATTGTGTGCAGGCATGGTGCATCAAAACCTGTAAGCCACATGTCACAGACGATGACGAGTTTTAGGGGATCACTGGGGTCTTGCATTCGATCTCTTATTTTGAGCCTGCGTTGTTTGCTCCTTATGTGAGGTTGCAGAGATTTATCATCTGCTGCACTGCCGGTAATAATTACTTTTATTTGACCTTTCAGATCATCTTTATCATGCCACTGAGGTCTCAGTTTGATTATTTCATTGTACAGGTCTGCACATACTCGTCTGCTCATGCAGACTATCATGGCTTTTCCTTCCATTCCGTCTTCCAGTCTCTTCTCAAAATGGTTTACTATGTCCACTGCAAGTTTTTTCAGGTTATCTTCGCTTCCAACCACTGCCTCAAGTCTTGACCATTTTGATTTCAGCGATTCGGTTTCGTATTCTGCACGACCTTCGGTTATCCCGTAAAATTCCGCATCAAGAGTTTCACGGACTTCATCTGCAATTTCCAGCTTTGAGAGGCGGCTCTCATAGTAGATGGGGACAGTTACTTTATCACGGACTGCCTGTTCAATGTCGTAGATATCAATATAATCTCCAAAAACCGCTGGAGTATTTCTGTCATCCAGTTCGACCGGGGTCCCTGTAAAACCAATGAAAGAGGCGTTTGGGAGGGCATCCCTCATGTGCTGTGCAAAACCATAGTTTATCTGAGCAGTGTCTTTCTTCTGTGTGATCTTCGCATCAAACCCGTACTGGCTCCTGTGAGCCTCGTCGGCTATGACAACAATGTTTCTTCTTTCAGAAAGGATCGGATACCTGTCTTCGTCTTCCCCGGGGAGGAATTTTTGTATGGTTGTGAAAACAATTCCGCCGGATGCGACGGAGAGAAGTTCCCTTAAATTTGCCCTTGATTCTGCCTGAACTGGCTGCTGGCGGAGAAGATCCTTACATCTTGCAAAGTTCTCAAAGAGCTGACCATCAAGATCGTTTCGGTCAGTAATTACCACTATGGTAGGATTGTCGAGTTCAAGTACAAGTTTTCCCGAATAAAAAACCATGGAGAGGCTTTTTCCAGAGCCTTGTGTGTGCCAGATGACACCACATCTTCGGTCTCCGTCGGGATGGGATGCAAGCTTTGTTTTTTCTACGGCTTTGTTGACAGCGTGGTATTGGTGGTATCTTGCAAGCTTTTTGGTTATGGAACCATGATTGTCCTCAAAAACGATGAAGTTGCGTATAATATCGAGAAGGACTTTTTTGTTGCACATACCCTTGAGAAGAACTTCAATGGGAGGAATCGTGAATTCGGCTATTTTTCCCCCTCGATGGTTTTCCACGGGACAAACCATTCGCTGCTGGCAGTCAGGCTGCCGGCGCGGGCATCCTGCCCATCACTGATCACAAGGAAGGCATTGTATCTGAAAAGGGAGGGTATTTCTTTTTTGTAGGTCTGAAGCTGGTTGAAGGCGTTGTCTATTGTCTCATTGTCCTCGAATTCATTGGCATTATCGGGTCTTTTGAGTTCGATAACTACAAGGGGGAGCCCATTTACAAAAAGGATAACATCGGGTCTGCGTTCGTTCCTGTCTTCAATGACCGTAAACTGGTTTACCGCAAGGAAGTCGTTGTTCTCAGGTTCATCAAAATCAAAAAGCCAGATTTTGTCATAAACCGTTTCCCCGTCCACTCCCTGATATTCGATATCAACGCCGTTTACCAGCATTCTATGGAATGCACGGTTGCTATGCACAAGGTCCTGACTTTCCTCCCTGAGAACTTTTTTGAGGGCTTCATCCCTGGCACTTTCGGGAATGTTAGGGTTTAGAGCATCTATGGCTTCCCGGAGGCGGCCAATAAGCACAACATCCCCGTAGCCTTCCCTTTCAGCATCCGGCATGTCCGGGGCTATATCGGGACCGTAGCGGTATCCATAACCCAGATCGGATATGAGTATGTCGAGGGCGGCTTCCTCTACTTCGGATTCGGGGATTATAGAAGTCATAGGTATTCCTTTAAAGTGCTAAAGGGGCAGTTTTCCTCAATTCAGTTGTTGTAGGCATCATATATCTGCCATAGCCAGATAATGGGGACGAGTATAAATCCTATAAGTACGAAGCTTAGCAAGTAACCAGTAGCCAGTCCTATCCATATGCCTATGGCCTTGAAAATTTCCCCCTTTATGATTTGCCCTAAGCCCGGCATAAAAAATGATAATAATGCGGGTACACCATGTGTTTTCTTTTCACTCATGTTGATTACCTTTACATGTGCAGTTGTAGGAAATAGTATTTTTACATCTATTAAAAGTCTTTTATTTATCGGGGATTTTCTTTGACTCTCCAGATCTATGTGAAAAACAAGAATGTGAACAAATGTAACCACAGAGGGCATCCATCACCGCAGAAGGTGGATGTCTGCTGCGCCTGCAATACGCGCAGGGCCCGGAGTTCACAGAGATAGTGTGGCAATATCTACCAATCCGGTAGAAATTGGTAGTTTTTGGTAGTTATGGCTATTGCATACAACAAGAACTTTGATGTGCAATTCAACCGCTTTTTGACATCTTAGTCTACTTAAAAATCCCATCTCATTATTTCAGAAATCCCAATAATTCCTCAGGCTCAACATTTGCCTGTCTGAGGATGCTTTTTAGAGTCCCTTTTTTAAGGGGATCATGCAAGGGCACGGTTACTGTATCACTCCCGCGTTGTAAAAAAACGTGACTGCCTTTTCTGCCTGACAACTACAAAGCCCAGTTTCACCAGGGCTGTGATGGCTTTCTGACCGGAGATTACTGGCAGTTCAGACACTTGCAACATCAACCTTTGCAATTTCGCCAAGTACCCTGGCCTGTTCCTGTGTGACTTCAAGCACCAGTTCTATGGCTTCCCGAATGTTCTCAAGGGCTTCTTCTTTTGTGTCGCCTTCACTTATGGCCGCCGGAAGTTCCAGACAGCGTGCAGTGTATCCGCCCTCTTCTGCAACCTCAAGAACCACTGTGTATTGCATAGTTATCCATCAGTGTTTCTGTTATATTAAATGTGATTACTACCAATCTGGTAGAAATTGGTAGTTTTTGGTAATTTTCCAAAATAGGACTATTATTTTTCACTTATATAATTAATGATAATTGTCTTAATCTCAGTCACCCTTTTGCAACAAGGTTCCTGTTTTAACCAATTCAGCTAGCTTCTGCATTGCAGAGTCACAATCAGTGAGCAACTTCTTAAAATGTATACTAAGTTTTTCCTTTGGTGGATCACCACCAGCATGTGCAACAATAGCAGAACGAAGACGCCAAAGTTCATTAAGAGGATCAATTGTTATCTTAATATCTTCTGGAGAAAGAGAAACACATTCTAGTATTCGCCCAAGTTGCTTAATGGAACCAAGGTTCTTATCACGACAGCGTTTTGCTTCAGCAAGTTCATTAATATATGATTTATTTAACCCTTCAACAATAATTTTAGCAAGTACTAGGATTTGATCTTCCCATTCTTTACGTGAGTCGGTTACGACATATCCTAAGAATGTTAAATCACAGGTTTCTGAAACTTGTGGTATTTTCCATATGGAGCATGGATTCCCTTTTTCATCGTTCTGTGGAAACTGAGTAAGAGTATCTTTTAGAGAGTGTAAGGGATCGTAAGAAGGATCGCACTGTCCTTCAAAATCAGTCTTGAAAGAACGTGAAGAGATGCCAGCTTTAGGGGGCTCATTAAAAGATCTCCAATATAGCTGTTCCTCATATGGAAGGTAGCTTAAATCGCAGATGTAAACATGAATCTGTCCTTCTTCATTGATATCATATCGCAAGGACCAAGCACCTTTGCACTCAATCCATCGATCATGTATTTTATAACGTGAAGGGTTTTGGCGATATTTTGATAGGACATCTGGCTTGAAAAAGGCTGGTGATGTTCCGAAAGGATAATTAGACTCTACAAAATAGTTTCCGATCTGTTCTGGATCAGACGTCCATTCTTGTTCTTTCTTATGCTTCCAGTCCCATATAATGAATCTGACGTATTTGCGAGGTTCTTTGCCTTTCAGTCTTAATATCATTTTTTCACGGGGCTTCTTACAGCGGATGATTTGAAAACCACGAAGAATACTTGCCGTAGGGTTATTGGGATCTCCTATTAGCGTATGATGCGCATATATCTCGTTTTCTTCATCCATGAATGATTTTTCAAGTTCACTACCAGACGTCCAATCTAATGATCGGGAGACATCAAACACTCTAATTAAGCAGGCATTGGCTAAAAATAAGTAAAAGTCAAGCTCTTCTTTGCGAAGGGTGCACAAAGTAAGATCATCTTGTTCTATCCAATTTACAATCGGTATGATCTCTCCTAACTTATTCAGTTTGCACCAAGCATGTTTTTCCTCAACCCAATGGATATCAAGCACATGGCTGATTTTCTGGTTAATTTCAACATAACTTTCATGATCCTTATAACCATAGAAATAACGTAAGAAAAATAAAGGTAAGCTGCCATCTAATACTTTTGAACCAGTATTTTCCATTGGATCGCTAAGAAAAGGAACTGGCTCGTTTTTTGAAAAAGAGTATCCATAACCGTAACCACTGTCTGCATTGAAATTCCATCCAAGCAAATCTTCTACATAACCCTTTTTCAATTTGTCCGATGGAACAATGAGTGAATAAAGAAAATAATTTTTCCCACATATGTAGACCGGAACATCGTCATCCGTTGAGTTAAGGAGAAAATTTAAAGAATCATCTTGACTGTACCAAGCTTTGAGTGAATCTTCTGAAGAAATTAGGGGCTTTTGCTGCTGTTCTAAGTAATTAACTAAACTCTTCATTCTCATATATTTGACCTCCATTTTTGCCGATAGTATTCACTCGCAATTTTCCTGAAATCAGCTTGGGCAACAATGCATCACGCATTTGAGCAAGATTCCTAGATTCCTTTTGATTGGACTTTATCATTTCAAAAATAGTAGATATCTTAGCAGTAAATTCATTAAGTACTTCTCGCTGCGGAACAAGGATTGGCATAGATTTTATTGTTTTTGAATTAACAGCTTGGGCGATAGAGGATGTACTTCCAAGTCTCTCATAATCAAAATTTCGTAGATAAAGGTAGAGATACTCACTTGAAACATATGGCTCATGGGTAAGTTTGAAATGAGCAATTGCTTCGTTAGTAGTCATTTCACCATCTGTGAGAACCACACGTCCAATTGTTAGTTTAAAACTTAATAAAACCGTATTATTAGGTACAACGCGCACGTTAAACTTATTCACAGCAGATTCTGTAAGATACTCGCTTGTATCGAGCATGTATGTTCCAGATTCACCCATGTCGCGTATAGAAACCCATCTAACGTCATTACAATCTTTCGAAAACAACTCTGCCTGTTTCCTAGGAGGAGTTTTTCCTATCCCTACATTAGCAATACTTTCTGCAGATTTATACATCCACCCCGCCGGAATCTCCCCCAGCTCCGAATCCACCATCTCGCCGCCGCTGGATCGGTAGGGCTGCCCGTTCTCATCCGGGAACTCGAAGTCGATAAACCAGTGTTTGAAAATTGCTTGTGCGATTTGTTCGAGGGTGGTGTTCATCCGGCGGTTGAGTTCGATTTTGTCGTCAAATAATCTCAAAAATGAAGATATCTTTTTTTGCTCTTCAATATTTTCAGGAACGATTATTTTGATAGGATGAATATAGTTTCTGTTCAGACTTGGAACAGCACTTCCAGAATTGTATTTTTTTAGATCTAATGTGTTTAAAAAATAATAAACAAAAAGCGGATCTGAATTGTGAAATTTTTTAACATACAATGTAGTATTTAATGGCCAATAATCTTGTTTTATGTATAATGGCTCTCCTAAATTTCCACTCCTACCAATTGTTACACCTGCTCCTTCTACTCTAAATTCATTATGATAATCAACAATTCCATTAGAAGCTACAACGGGATAATTGCCTTTTTTTCGCTTTTTCTTGGGTAAATCATAGCCTCTTTGGAAGGTAACTAATTTTCCAAGGGTGATCAGATGAAAACCTTCTGGAATCTTGCTGGTTTCACTTTCTTTGAATTCATTTTTAGTTTTCATTCGAACACCATGAGGACAACTCAGTTTGGTTGGGGTCATATGCAGGCATGTCTAATGTTTTTTTAGTGTAAAAATTATCCTTTCCAAACTCTTCAAAAAGATTAGAGTACAAATCAGATGATATTCTTTTTGCATCTTCGATTTTATTTTTTGGGAAAAAAGTTATTTTTTGTTTTTTAAAGTAATTGTAAGAGCTATGCTTATTATATGGATTTTCTAACAATCTCTTGACCAAAGGTCGTATAATCATAGCAACTTCTTTTTTTAATGAATCATTAGAAAGGTAAAAGATATTTTGAGTTGTTGAACCAATTATTAAATCTATAAATTGTATTAACTGACTTTCATTTACTAATTCGTAATCATCTTCTAAATAATTTCTATGATCTGAATCGACAAAAATGACATCAGTATTTTCTATAGCCATGTTTTCTCCTAATTGAAAATCCAGTTTAATTAGATTTAAATAAGGAAAATATTTATGAAATTCCATACTTCCTTTGTCGTGGATAACTTTTTTAACAACTATTTTTTTATTGCCACTAAAAAAATATTTCATTCCATAATCAATAGTTGTTCTAAAAAATCTATTATATATATTCTCATGGACTTTTTCTTGACCAAAATTTTCAATTTGTAATTTGTCTAACTCAATATATAGTATATTAAAATAGATTTCTCTTTTATCTCGCTTATTATGCCTAATAAGAAGATCTAACCATTTTTTAGAGATATCTTTCTGTGACTTATTTGAGCGAGAACTTCTTAAGTCAGCATGATGAATCTCACACGTATTTTGGTCATGCCATTGTTTTTTACATTGAGAATCTCCATCTCTTGAAAACAAGCATTTTTTATAATCCCAAGTCCATTCTTCATTTTTCTCATACAAACACCTGGAATTGCTTAAATTATGCACCAACTTCTTTTTTTCTGAAAGGGGAACAAATAAACATCCTATGCAAATAAAGTTTTTCGTTTTATTATTGAAATCCTTAGGGAGTACGATCTCATCAGCATAAATCTCAATCTCGATAGTATCTTTTACATTCTCTATTTTAAGTCCCCAATCTTCAGGAATCAGCCCGATTTCAGCTTCCTTAACACCTTCTTTTGCGGTCATTTATGCACCCTTCCTGCGCTTTTACTAATGACTCTGACTACCTTTTTGACCATTCATCTGAGCACCAATTTTAATAGTATGTCTTTCTGTTACTTCCCTGTTTTATCTAATGTTTACCCTGTTTTCTTCTCTGGTACGATGCCTTTATTGATCCTTATTTTCATGTTTCTACCCACCTTTCTACCCACCTTTCTACCCACCCTGTTCATTTATCGGAGAGCACTTCCCAATGCCCGCTCTTTGGTGAACCTACTCGTCTGAGAAATCCTTTCTTTTTTAGTGTAGCAATATTCTTGTCAATTGCACTGCTGTTAATCCTGATAATTTCGGCAATTTTCCTTTTAGAAATACGGGGGTTACTTTTCATAAGCTGTAGAATTATCCTCTGATTTTCCTGCAAACCATCATCAGGCTCATCTCCAGTGATGTTGATCTCTTCTGACACATTTCTTCTAAAAGTTACAATAAACTGCGTACCTACTTCCTCAAAACACGTTTCCGGTTCAGCATTCAGGATTTTTTGGATTCCAGTGCCCCATTTCTCAATCAGACCGGCCTCGTGGAAAATGTCGGCGATTAACTCGTTCCTGCGCTCAGAAAACATTCCTGACCTGATTTTTTCAACCGAAAGCCCGCCATAGAGGCGACCCTTATTCCTGATCTCCACCCGATCTTTAAAAACCGCCACATTCACCGAATCATACTCAAAATAATCCCTGTGGCAGAATGCATTGATAATTCCCTCTCTCAAGGCATCCCTGTCGATTTCCGGCACATCAACCCGCTTCAGGCCATCAAGTCTCATACCCACATGGATATTTGAAAGCAC
The DNA here is from genome assembly GCF_030156785.1 of Methanohalophilus sp. Lineage (GTDB taxonomy): Archaea > Halobacteriota > Methanosarcinia > Methanosarcinales > Methanosarcinaceae > Methanohalophilus. The sequence goes on along the minus strand of NZ_JASGLW010000011.1, from coordinate 44,468 downwards.
ATACTTCTCAGCCCGGGCTATCAGGTAAAAGAGATCACCGTAATAATCCTGCATATCAAGGATTAAAGAGGTATCATCCCTTGCAAACATGGCACACCTCAACCTCGCATTCGGGAAAAAGTCTTCAGGCGCCTTCCCGAAAAGAATAATAGCCGCATTCGTAGGCTTGTCATTGGAAAGCAACTTCAATTTGTCAAGAGAACTACGTAAATCGCCATCGAACTGCCTTTCGGCATCTTTCAAGAACGAAAGTAGCTTCCTTTCACTGATATCATCCAGTGTCGCATCCCTGCATACCTCAGTATCCCAGCGCAGCTTATCCCGATTCTTACTCAGGATCATATTCTCAAGTTCATGGACACTCAACCGCCTGTCCTCATCAGCCACACGGATATAAGCCCGTCCATAAGCAAAATAAGGAACTTTATTTCCCGAAAATTCCACAAGAACACACTTTTTACCCGAAATCTCCACCTGATAGATCGATGGATGGACAGATGGCTCTATATTCTCCGAAATCGCTCTTGAAATATCCCTTAAGGTACCCCTGCCAAGCTGTTGCCCCAAAACCGTGCCATCATCCTTCACACCAAAATACAGTTCCCCACTCTGGTGTTTATTCAGAATAGCAACAATAGATATGATTGCTTCCTTGAGCTCGGAAGTAGACAGTTTCAGTTCAACAGTTTCATTTTCTTTCAGAGGAAGCGCATAATCCAGCTTCTTTTCCCTGATTATAAAATCACATTCTTCAACTGAAATCAAACCCAATCTCCGCCAAATTCTTCCTGATTTTCTCCTCCAGCTCCCGTGACTCCTTAAATTGCTCCGCCAGTTCCGAGGTCAGCCGTTCCATCTTCTCCTCAAAGGGCTCGTCATCTTCTTCTTCCTCGGCAAAACCTACGTAACGCCCGGGTGTCAGGATGTAATCATGTTTCTTGACCTCATCGAGGGTTGCGGACTTGCAGAAACCGGGGACGTCTTCATACTCGCCGCCTTCACCGCGCCATGCGTGGTATGTATCGGCGATCTTCTGAATTTCCTCCTCCGTAAGTTCCCGGTGGGTGCGGTCCCGAAGGACACCCATATTTCTGGCGTCGATGAACAGGATCTCGCCCCGCCGATCTCTAAATTTGTTGTTCTTCTTGTCCCGGGCGACAAACCACAGGCATGCCGGGATACCGGTATTGTAGAACAACTGCCCCGGAAGGGCAATCATACAATCCACAAGGTCGGCTTCGATAATGTTTTTCCTGATTTGCCCCTCGCCAGAAGTATTCGAGGACATAGATCCGTTGGCAAGCACAAATCCTGCAATACCCGTGGGGGACAAATGATGGATGTAATGTTGCACCCATGCAAAATTCGCATTGCCTCTTGGTGGGATCCCAAATTTCCATCTTTTGTCATCGGTAAGCTGATCACCTTTCCAGTCGGAATCATTAAATGGAGGATTTGAAAGGATGAAATCCGCCTTCAGGTCCTTATGCTGGTCATTGTGAAATGAGTCTCCCCATTTGATATTTGCATCAATTCCCCTGATTGCGAGGTTCATCTTGCACAACCGCCATGTTGTCTGGTTGGACTCCTGACCATACACTGCAATATCGTCAATCCGTCCGCCATGTGCCTCGATGAACTTCTCACTCTGCACGAACATCCCGCCGGAGCCGCAACACGGGTCGTACACTCTGCCATGATACGGCTCGATCATCTCTACAAGCACCCTCACGATGCTCCGGGGAGTGTAGAACTGGCCTCCACGCTTGCCTTCCGCATCCGCAAACATCCCAAGGAAATATTCGTACACTCTCCCAAGGATGTCCTTGCTGCGATTTTCCCGGTCCCCAAGGCCGATTGTTCCGATAAGATCAATAAGCTCACCAAGCCTCTGTTTATCCAATGCCTCCCGTGCATAGTTTTTCGGAAGAACACCTTTGAGGGAAGAGTTATCTCTCTCAATGGCAGTCATGGCATCGTCAACGAGCTTCCCGATAGTTGGATGTTTTGCGTTTTTCTGGAGGTATTCCCAGCGGGCTTCAGGTGGAACCCAGAATATATTTTTTTCCAAATAGTAATCCAGATCCTCGGGGTCTGCCCACTCATCATTTTCAAGCTCCACATACCTCTCCTCAAATGCATCTGAAATGTATTTCAGGAAAATCAAACCCAGGACTACATGCTTGTACTCAGCAGCGTCCATGTTGTTCCTTAATTTATCCGCCGCCTGCCAAAGTTTTTCTTCAAAACCGAGATTCGCACCATTGACCATTTTGCACAGCTCACTTGATTGTAGATTTAGTAGGGGTAAGTCCGAGAATCCATATAAATTTTATTATTATGTTCAAGTTAGAAATCCTGCATATGCTGCAGTTAATTTTCCTTTTAGGTTTCTTTCAACCTTTAAATTCACATGACAAAAACACTTTCTTTTGAGAATTTATCACAATGTATATCTGGATGGATAAGCAATAATTTGTCAGCCTCCTTTCTTTAAAACAATCAATCATGTTCATCTCTGATCTCATGGTATCGCAGGCGAAAATAAAAAATCGACAGATTTTTAATACTTGCCAATTAATTTTATTCCAATGACTCGGATAACTAGTCCTACTCAAAAAAACGCAATGTCTGTTATGAAGGATATTTTAGAGATGAACACGGAACAGGATCCTGAAAGTGCTGAAGTTGACTCGTTGCTTGAATCTCTGGGAACTCACGCATATTTGGCTGAAAAAATTGTGGTGTACAATGGATCTGAACTCTCTCATGTACACACAAAAAAGACACTTTATAAAAACAACTCATGAAAGACCCGGCACAAAGTTCAGCAGTTCAATGATCTTTCTTGAAGTATTATTTTCTATTTCCTCTTCAAGTTTGTAATCTTTTATCACATGTTTTTCCAGGGATATGTCATCAAGATAGCCATACCAGTAAACAATCAGCCCGCTTCCGTATAACCTCTCATATTCACTAAATTGCCTTTTGATATAATGCTCGTGTTCTTGCTGACTTCCAAATACTGCTTTACTCTCAATCCATCTGACTTTTTTTCCTTCAACTTCCAGCGGTACCTCCAGCAAAAAATCAGGTGTTTTGGACAAATTTTTGTCTCTTAAATCTTCTTCAGTATAGTAAGTAATATCTTTCTCGTCAAGCCACTCTGCAATTATTTCCTCCCCCATCTGACCCCTGTGAGCCTGCATGTGGTGTGCCCATGGTGAGAAAAAGGCGTCTGAATCAAGTGCTTCAGAAATCTCAGACGCAAGTCTCCTGTCCGGAAGTTCCTCAAGATGATTGATGGTATACTTTTTAGAGTATCCCATTTGCCTCAGAAGGTTGGATATTACAAGAGTAGGTGGAAATTTGTATATCTCAGCTATTTCAATAATGCTCATGCCGTTCATCCAGAGTGTCAGATTCTTCTCTGCATTCTTTTGCATATTGTGAAAATTCTTTTTCACGTGTTCCACAATTTTCTGGTTCAGAATAGTGCCGATAACGCCTCTTGGTTGTCCAAACTCAAGTGAGATACTTTCAATATCATCAATCGTATGGACTGACTTGCTGATCTGATCATAGGTAATCCGGTCCATTGAATTCTCCGGTAAGGGGACATATATCGCATTTTTTCTTAACGCAATATTTCTTTGCGTATTCCACAATCAAAGCGTGGTATTCCTTGTAGACGTCGACATCATCCGGAAGATTCTTTTCAAACAACTCCTGTAGTTGCGAATAATTTCCTTCAATGCCAAGACATTTCATAATTCTCTTGGTATAAACATCTATAACAAACTTTTGTCTGTTGGCGGCATAAAGTATAATGCTGTCTGCGGTTTCCGGTCCCACGCCGTTGAGTGAAAGGAGAGTGTTGCGGAGTTCGTCCAGAGGGAGAGAAAACACTTCTTCCATCTTATTTTCCGAAAAAAAAGTAGATATTTGCTTTAAACGTTTGGCTTTCTGGCGGTAAAAACCGGTGCAATAAATAGTTTCTTCCAGCAATTCAATATCTGAAGATGCAATACTTTCCGCATCCATCAGACCCCTTTGCTTAAGATTTTTGATGGCCTCTTCCACATTCTGCCATTTGGTTTGCTGCGTAAGCAGAGCACCAACAACTACTTCAAAGGGAGTTTCGGCAGGCCACCAATTCTGTTTCCCGAATTCATCAAAAAGTTTGTTATAGATCCCGACTACAAGAGATCTGTGATTATATTTCTCAGGTTTTTCAACTTTCATTCGCCCAGAACTCCTCTTCGTAGTTTTCGGGGAGTTCGTCCATCAGGGAATCAAGTTTTGATGTTTTTTCCCCTTCTTTGGAAACCGGGGGTTCTTCATCTATGTTAGAGTTTGAAGTGTCTTTGGCTGTTTCTTCCACAACTTCTGTTCTTTTTCTTGCAGCTTCCATTTTGCGAAGTTTTACATCCCTTGCATATGTATCTTCAATGGTGTGGGAAGACCCTTTTGTCTTGTGAGTATAGCGATATCCGATAGAACAGTTTTCCTCGCCGGTTCTCCAGTCGATGTGGTACAGATGGCAATCCCTGCCTCTGCATCCGTCAGTGTTGCCAAGGGGACATTTTTGTGGAAGAGTCATCTGGTTTCACTCCTCTCAGAGCTTTTTTATTGCATCGGCAATCAGTGGTGCAACAGTAATTTTGCTCTGTACCTTCTCAAGGGTATCGGTGGATATTATGTCTGTAACACCTGCATTATAAAGTCTTACAACGGCATTCCTTGTAAGTACCGGATGAACACATGCAACATAGACCTCAGTAGCGCCCTGCTCTTTCAGCATACGGATTGACTCTGCCATTGTCCCACCAGTTGCAATCATATCGTCAATAATAATTACTTCCTTCCCCACAACATCGATTTCCTTGTCCTTTATGGTGACACTTTCTCCACTGTGCCTGGTTTTCTCAAAGTAATCATAAGGGACTCCCACATCAGTCGCTGCAGTTTCAGCAAGGTCCAGTGCTCCTGCATCAGGTGCAATAATAAGCGGGTCTTTTAGATTCAATGAACGGATGTAATCTCCCAAAAGGTGTGATGCATCCAAGTCGAAAGAATCTGCGTTAAAATGTTCAAGAACTGTTTGTTCGTGGACGTTCACAGTAAAAACCCTGTCTGCATTTATAGTCCGGGCGATGGCGCGGGCGCTGACTGGTTCTCCGGGTTTGAATACCTTATCCTGTCGTGCATATCCCATATATGGAATAACAACATTGATTTGTGGTGCCTCCTCGCATGCATCAATGAGCTGAAGAAGTGCTATCAGGTCAGAATCCTGTGGTGTACTCTGGATTATGGTTACGTCATCTATTCCATCGTCAAGGATGCGTGTATAGAATTCACCATCTGGAAATTGCCTATATTCACAGATTGTAGGCTGGATTCCAAGTTGCTGGGCAACCCTTGAAGCGAGTAATTGTGATGCAGGTCCGGGTATTATTTTCATAATATTCCCCCTCTTAAATAATGATATGATTAGTTAGCAATGCATTTGTGATTTATAAGGACTTGGGATCCTCAAGTTCTTCTTTTACTTTTTCAAGTACCTTGATATCACCGATGGAAGTTGTAGGATAGTTTCCAGTATCATCTTTTTCAATTGCTTTTACCATGTCCCATATTGTGAGAAGTGCACAGCTGACTCCCGTAATTGCTTCCATTTCCACACCGGTTTTACCAATGGATTTCACGGTTGCCTGTACGGAAATTCCATCTTTATCTACCTCAAAATCCATCTCAATCCCGTCAATTGGAAGTGGATGACACAAAGGGATTAATTCCGGTGTTTTTTTAATAGCCATGATTCCGGCAACACGGGCAGTTGCCAGCACATTACCTTTTTCTACTTCTCCTTTCTGAATCCGGGTCAAACTGTCCTCTGACAAATAGATTTTACCGGAGGCAGTAGCCCTGCGATAAGATCTTTTCTTCCCTGCAATATCCACCATCTGGGCACGGCCGTTTTTAATATGGGTAAAATCTTTCAACAAACCACCTTATTTCTTTAGTCTATTCGAATGTTCTGCCTTTGCTCGTAATCTTTCAATGTCTCTTCAAGCGCTTTTAGCAGGTTGTGTGCTTCCGTTATATTAAGCTTTATTATTTCCTCATCTTCTCCGTGATTGATGATTATCCTGAGTCTGTGCCTTTCGATATCCACAGATATTTTCCGGTTTTTTTCAGTCATGTTTTGTACCTCCCCTCATTATTGCTTCTGGGATTTTTTCAATTATGTCCGTTGCAAGAAGACCGTATCCCTTTTCCACAAACACAAGGTCTCCGGCAACACCGCTGATAAATGCTCCATTTCCTGCCGCATCAATCGCATCGCAACGTGCAAACAATGCCCCGACAATTCCCGCAAGTACGTCTCCGGTTCCTCCTACTGTCATTCCGGGGTTACCAGTTTTGTTTAACCTGTATTGTTTTCCATCTGAAATAATATCCGTGCTGCCTTTTAGTAGGGTAGTTACATTTTTCTGGAGGGAAAACTTTGTCACAAAGTTAATTTTATCATCGGGGGCTTCAGGAATACTGCCTGCAAGTTTTCGAAACTCTCCGGCATGGGGTGTAATTATTATATCGCAGTCAGTAGGCGTTGGAAACTCCAGTTTATACAACGCATCCGCATCCAGCACAAGTTTGTTACATAATGGAATTATTTGTTTCACGGCTTCAAGTGTCTTTTTATCTCTCCCCAGACCCATCCCCATTACTGTAACGTCATGTTCTTTAATAAGCTCTTCAAGTATAGGAATGTCTTCCATACATAACCTGTCAGAGGTTAATTCTTTCACGATTAAGTTAGGGGAAAACGATGCAATTGTTTTTGCGACACTCTTTGGTGCTGCAATGGTTACGATATCTGCACCCGTTCGCAGGGAAGCTGTTGCTGCAAGAGCCGGTGCACCTGAATATGCGCCACCGCCAATGATGAGGATTCTTCCGGAATCACCCTTGTGGCTGTCAGGATTTCTTCTGGTAATCTGTTCAAGATCTCCTCTGCCGACATGAACTTCTGCATCCCTACAGACGCCTATGGGAATTACTTTGATTTTCCCGGTAAATTCTTTTGCTCCTGAGGACTCAAGTCCGGTTTTCATTCGATGGAACGTCAGAGTTATGTCTGCTTTGACTGCCTTACCGGAAACGGCTCCGGTGTCAGGATCAATCCCGGATGGAGTATCAACTGCAATTACTTTCGCATTGCTGGAATTAATTAGTTCAATTAATGTGGATTCAGGCTCTCTGATTCTTCCTCTTACTCCTGTGCCAAGGAGTGCGTCAATAATGACATCTGCACTTTTGAACCAATCATGTGTCATGGGAGAATTGTCAAAGACACGAATATCTTCAATATCGCAGTGTTCAAGCAACTTGAAATTTGCTTTTGCATCCTCGGTGCGGATGGTGTCGGGCTTTCCAGTGAGGATAATCTTCACTTTCAAATCCTTAAGTGCCGACAGGTGCCTTGCCGCTACAAATCCATCTCCACCATTGTTTCCTCTGCCTCCTACAATTAGCACATTCCCGTTGCTGACATTGTAGGTAACCTCCCGGGCAATTGCTGCACCTGCATTTTCCATTAACTGTATGCCCTTTAAACCAAGGTAGGAACAATTGGCGTCGATTGCCCTCATCCTGGCAGATGTGATAGAATCCATGATAACCCCGTATTCATCTTCTGTTGCTATTATTATTTATTGTTTGACATTCTCTCCTTCAAATAGTTTCTCCAAAATATCTTAATATCAGATAGTATTTCTATTGTAGCAGGGAGGTATGGTTTATACCCGCCGGATCAAATGATTCAGAAGCTCCTGAAAAGACACGTTTTAAACCCGTTTATCTTATTCTTGGAAGCGGAAGTATAGGCTTTGCAATTGCTAAAGAACTGCGAGAAATGGGAAAAGATCTCATTATCGTTGATAAGGACCCTCAAAAGGTTGAGACCCTTCGCGAAGAAGCGTATGAAGCTACAGAAGGTGATATTGCAGACCTTAAGACACTCAAACAATTCGTTGGTAAAAAATTGAGTGGAGTCCTGGTAGTAAGTTCTGATAATGATGCCAATAAAAAGGCAATCAAAAATGCTAGGGATCTGTTCGGGCCGGACACTTATTGTATAGCCAGATCATCAGACATTATCAATAAACAGGAAATGGAGAAGCTGGGTGCAAACTTTGTATTCGTGCCCTCCAAGATTGTTTCCAAATCGATTGCAATATCCCTTGGGAGGGCTGAATCAATGATGCTTGGAAGCAAACTGTCAGGCTGGCTCAAAAAACGTGCACATAAAAAGCTTGGAATTATTGTTCATGATAACCCTGATCCGGATGCAATGGCCAGTGCACTTGCCCTTCAAAAAATTGCGGAGCATCATGAAGTACAAGCCACAATTTTGTATCATGGTGAAATCGGCCATCAAGAAAACAAGGCATTTGTAAATCTGTTAGGCATTGAACTTCATAGGATGGAAAATCATTCCATTGAGGAATTTGATGAGCTTGCCCTTGTGGATTGTGCTGTACCCGGTGCGAATAACATGTTGGAAGAAGGGCAACATGTCGGACTAATATTTGATCATCACCCGGTTGGTGATGTTGAAGTGGATGCGGATTTTGTTGATATTCGCCCGAATGTAGGAGCCACGTCCACTATCATGACAAAATACCTCCAGGAGCTTAATATTGAAATAGATAGTGTACTTTCTACAGCTCTTCTTTATGGTATCCGGACAGATACAATGGATTTTAAGAGGAATACCGAATCAGCCGATCTTTCGGCAGCTTCTTATCTGTATCCTCTGGCAGATCATGAGATTTTGGAGCAACTTGAAAGACCGTCAATGTCTATTGAAACTCTTGATGTTCTCGGGGAAGCAATCAAGAACCGGCAGGTTTTTGGAAGCTATCTCCTTTCAAATGTGGGGACCATCAGGGACAGGGATACCCTGCCACAGGCAGCGGAATATTTGCTGAATCTGGAAGGTATTTTTACAACCATTGTTTTCGGTGTTTCGGATGAGTGGATTTACATATCCGGCAGGAGCAATGACATTCGGATAAATCTGGGTGAAGTTCTGAAGAAAGCATTTGGTGAAAATTCAGCAGGGGGTCACAGCACTGCTGCAGCTGCCCAGATCCCGCTTGGTGTCTTCAGCGGGATAAAGGATCGCCAGACTCTCCTACGCCTTGTGAATGAGGCGGTAGTCAAGAAATTCCTGAATGCGGTTGGTGTAGAGGAACTGGATGAGTAAATCCAACACTTCTGCCCTATTTTCTTCCGTTTATGAAGAGCTGGAGGTCATTGAAAATCTCGATATCGATTCAATTGCCAGCCAGATAATGTCAATTGGTTTTGAATGTATACGTTGTGGAAAATGTTGTAGGGGAAGTTTTGGGGATAATTCAGTCCTCTTAAATTCTGAAGACATGACTCTCCTTGAAAAACAATCATTAAAAGATGGTTTTGTAATCCCAATGATAGATCTTTCTGATAAAGAACAATGGCAGTTAGTTGACAAAAACGGTATACTTCATACATTTGGCTGGATGTTGAAAAGAACTCCTGATATGGATTGTATTTTCCTTAACAATAATTCAGAATGCCAGATCTATGATCATCGTCCGTATCTTTGCCGGACTTATCCTTTTTTCTTGAATAATGGTAAGCTGGAAGTGTGCGAGTGCGAAGGTCTTGGAAAATTCATTTCTCTGGAAGCTGCAAGGAATCTCGCTGTTCATGTTGTCCACAGGAAAGTCGTGGAATTAATGGATACAATAAAAATATATGAGAAATTCCTTGAATCCGGTGTTGTCCTTGAAGAAAGGTTGTCATCCGACATTTGTAAGGCTTCTCGGATAATCGTATATGATACGAAAGGGACGTCTGAGTTTGACCTTAGCAGGTTATAAAATTTCAATTGTATGTATATTTTGCTTGAAGATAGTCAATATTTTGCACCCGGTCATTGCTTTACTCGTGAAAACTGAATTAGCCGACATTTTCACCAAATCCGGGAATAGCTGGCCGATGATCATTTAATCCCCGTCCTCCAGTATCCAATATCACAACGGCACATACCTCACCTTCTTTCCCTCAATTTCATCCTCGCCGAACTCATTAGACGTGATTATGAGACCTTCTTTCATCCTGAAGTTCTTCATGCCGGCGAGCAGACCGTTAATTTCGCGTTTTTTTGTATCGGGGTCGGACAGATCGTAGCAAACCTGTATCAGTTGGGTTGGTTCAAGCCCTTTCTTTGTGACGAAATCGACCTCATGACCTTTTTGGTTCTGCCAGTAGTAGATCTCCTGACCCAACTGCAGGAGCCGGATAAAAACCATGTTCTCATATAGTCTGCCGGTATCAGAGGAGAGCTTGAAGGATACAGCATTCTTCATCCAGCGATTGGTTTATTTATGAAAGGTGCATTAAACTGCCATGATTGCCATGTCCGATAATCCAATGACCATTGCAGAAAAAATTTTTTCAAAGGCTTCCGGCAACGATGTTAAGGCGGGTGATTTTGTCCTTGCGAACATCGATCTTGCCATGACCCATGATATCACAGGGCCTCTGGCCGTGGATGGCTTTTATGAAATTATGAAGGATAAAGAAGAGTCAAAAGTCTGGGACCCTTCAAAAATTGTTATTATCTTTGATCACCAGGTTCCTGCAGATTCACTGAATGCAGCAGCAAACCACATCAAACTCAGGAAGTTTGCTTCTGAGCAGGGCATCAAGAACTATGATATTTATGAAGGGGTTTGCCATCAGGTAATTCCTGAAAAGGGTCACGTAAAACCCGGTGACCTTGTGGTAGGTTCTGACTCACACACATGTGCCTATGGTTCACTTGGTGCATTCTCAACAGGGGTCGGCTCAACAGATATGGCTGCAGTATTGGCCTCAGGAAAACTCTGGTTTAAGGTTCCACAAACTATTCGTTTTGAAGTGAGCGGAAAGCTACAGAAGAGGGTTTATTCCAAAGATCTGATCCTCTATCTCATTGGTGATGTGGGGGCGGAGGGTGCCAGATACATGGCAGCCGAATATGCAGGACCCACAGTATCCTCCCTTAGCATCTCCGAAAGGATGACAATGTCGAACATGGCCATTGAAATGGGCGGAAAAGCTGGTATCATTGAACAGGATGAAGTTACGGAGAAATATCTTCAGGAAAGGATTCCCGGATTCAAACTCGATCCACAATGGACACCAGATGAAGGTGCCTCCTATCATGACATTCGTCAGTACGATGTGTCAGGTCTTGAACCACAGGTTGCATGTCCGCACAACGTTGACAACGTAAAGCCAATTTCTGAAGTGGAAGGCACAAAAGTTGATCAGGTGTTTGTAGGTTCATGTACCAACGGTCGCTTTGAGGATATAGAGATACTTGCACAGCTCATGGGTAACGAACCGGTAGCTTCTGGTGTGAGGCTGCTTGTGATTCCTGCTTCAAGAGCTGAATATATGAAAGCTCTGAAAGCGGGTTATGTGGAACAGCTGGTAGAAGCAGGTGCTATTGTAGAATCTCCATGCTGTGGTCCATGTATGGGTGGTTCCTTCGGACTGCTGGGTGACGGCGAAGTGGGTCTCGCAACTTCCAATCGTAATTTCCGTGGAAGGGAAGGAAGCCCCGAGTCATTTGTATATCTTGGATCTCCTGCAACGGCGGCAGCTGCTGCGCTTTATGGTGAGATTACGGATCCAAGAAAAATTTAAAAGCAACCAAAAAAGATATATTTATCATTGAATATCTCACGATCAGACGTTGGCTAGAAAGCTAAGGGTCTACCGTCATATTGGTTTTCTGTCAACGTCAACAAGTTATTTTTTATATGTTATTAACAATCCAGAAAGTTTGTCCAGATGCATCAACGGCAACAACAGCGTATACCTGCCACTTCCGTGGCGGTTACTTCAAAGTGCAGCGAAACCACTCATAGAGCAAATTTGGTTTTGATTTTATATAATGGTGCACAAAAAGGAAAACAATAATATTTATGATGCCCGTTAGCCATCTTAAGTCTAAGGAGAATTTTTTATGGAAAGCAAGTTATCTGTGCTGGAAGACGTTTATGACACAATTGAAGATCGAAAATCAAATACAGTTGAAGGTTCTTATGTTTGCTCCTTGTTCCAGCACCGAAAAGGTATGGACAAAATACTGGAAAAAGTAGGTGAAGAAGCCTTTGAAACTGTTCTTGCCGTGAAAAATGGTGACAAGGATAGGATCATTGCCGAATCAAGTGATTTACTCTTCCATCTGCTTGTAATGCTTTCAGCAAACGACATTTCCCTTGAGGAAATTGCTGAGGAATTTAAACGCAGACGTCACTAATCAGTATACTATAAGTTCATGGAGTACATCTGTCCGTGAAAGAATTCCTTTTGGGACTCCATCGATTGTGACCACCAGCCTGCCGATTTCATGCTCATTGAACATCTTGACGGCATCGATAAGTGAAGCCTCGCCATCAATCGTGATCAGATCTTCAGACATTATATCCTTTACCTTAAGGTCAATTTTACCGTTTGCAAGTGCCTCTCCAATATCTGTAAATGTGACTATTCCTACGATTTTTCCCCCATCTTCCACAGTTGCACCATGGATATTGTTATGAACGAGTACTTTTGCAGCTTCCTGTATTGATGAGTTGAGGTTTACGGTGATAGGTTTGTGGGTAATATACTGTTTTACGGTTTTTTTAGGTAGGGATACCATTTCAGTTATTGAGAACAAAAGGGCATTCTCGGAATCATCTCTTCCTACAATGTCTCCCCTGACAATCAAACGATTAACAGGGGTTGGGCCCACCTGTATCTGATCCCCGGTCTGGAAATCACGTATGTTGCCGATTACCCGTATTTTACCACTGCACATTTTTGGATGCCGCACGGTTGTAAAACTGATTTCAGAGGCAGTTGTGCCTTCTACAATCTCTCCATTGAGGTATAAGGGTACAACAGCTTCATGATCCATTGCAGTCATATTGAGAGCTTCATATGCATCTCCCGTGGCCCGATAACCTCCTTTTGGTCCGGGAACTCCTTCCACCAATCCAAGCATTTTCAGGGATTGCATCTGGTTCCGGACGGTTCCAGGGTTCCGATCAATAAGCTCTGCTATCTCTTCACCTTTAACTGCACCGTCTTTTTGTCTCTGTAAATTGATAACAGCAATGAGTATTTCTTTTTGGATAGGTGTAAGTTCCATTCGATCACCCTATTCTTATTGGAAATGTCAGTGGTAATGGTATAAGTAATTAGCTCTGGCAATACTATTATATAACAATATATAACATTATCACGTTTTACATGTGCGGAAGGTTACAATACAATGATTTTTGAAAAAATAAATACTGTCCCTACATCCGATGAATTACTGGATAAAGCTTTCAGGAGAGCTAGCCGTGCAATGGCAGGTAAGCAGGTAAGTGGCAGGGAGTCACTTCTAAAAGCAAACGAATCCATGATGCTGACAGCAGCAAACATACTTTCTGATAACTTGGGGAATATAGTCCGCCGTTTTCCGAGTTTTGAACACCTGTCACCTTTCTATTATGATGTGGTTGACGTTATAGCAGGTGTTGATGATCTCAGGCAGTCCCTTTCAAGAATCGGATGGGCATCTTCCAAAATCCATGAAATATCCCGCCAGCATGTGCAGAAAATCCGGAAAAGCGAATCCCCACAGCAGATTCGTAAACAGGCTTTTGGCAGGATGGCTTCTATCATGGGATCAATTGAAGATGATCTCCTTTATCTTAATGATGTCCGCAATAAGCTACGCAAACTCCCGGATGTGAGGGATGAGCCAACTATAGTAGTCGCAGGTTACCCGAATGTTGGGAAGTCAAGCTTTGTATCCTCGATTACCGGGGCACGACCTGAAATTGCATCATACCCCTTTACAACCAAAGGTGTATCAATAGGGCATTTCATACGTGACGGCGTGAGGTATCAGGTACTTGATACTCCAGGATTACTTGACAGGCCAATGGCAGACAGGAATGAAGCGGAGATGCAGGCGATAGCAGCCCTGAAGCACCTCGATGCCATTGTGTTCTTTATCCTTGACCCAAGTGAATACTGTGGCTATGAAATGAAGGATCAGTTGAGGTTGATGTATGAAATAAAAGAAAATTTTCCTCTTCCAATGCTGGTAGGTGCCAATAAAAAAGATCTGAACAACATTAAGTCCGAAGCAGATGTTCAGATGTCTACCATGACAGGTGAAGGGGTTGATAATGCAGTTGACATGCTTATCAAAATGTTAAACGAAAAGGTTATAAAAGAACCTCTTGCATGATGGCCAGCGCTTTTTTGATGTTCTCCTTTGAAGTTGCATACGAAATCCGTATATGGCCACTACCATTTTCTCCAAAGGCTTCACCGGGAACAACAATAACTCCTTCTGAAATAAGTTTTTCTGCTGTACCTGATTCAGCTTCCGGAAATGCATAGAATGCACCATCAGGCTTTGTGCATTTCATTCCAAGTTTGCCCAGGCCCCAAAGTAGCAGGTCTCTTCTTTTCCTGAATTCTTCTTTCATTTCCATTATAGGATCCATTGGGCCCTCGATGGCGGCAAGGGCTGCTTTTTGTGATATGGAGGTTGCACATGCCTGGACATATTGGTGAATTTTCAACATCTGTTGTGTGATTTCAGGTGAAGCAGCCACATATCCCAGTCTCCAGCCAGTCATCGAATAGGTTTTGGATACTGCATTGACTGTGATAACATTGTCAGAATATATAGCAGGGCTTACATGCTCTCCTTCGTAGATGAAGTGCTCATACACTTCGTCTGAGATAAGCATTATGTTGTTATCATCTGCAATTTCTGCAAATGCTTTCATATCGCTTTTTGATTGGACTGCACCGGTAGGATTTGCAGGTGAATTAATTATGAGCGCTTTGGTATTTGGTGAAATCATTTCATTAACGGTTTCCGGGTCCATGCAAAGCTTTTCATTAAGAGGAATGCCTGTTATGTACCCGCCCATAATTTCAGTTAAAGCTTTGTAAGAAACAAACCCGGGGTCGGCTATGAGAACCTCGTCTCCTGTATTTACAAATGCACCAAGGGCAAGCTCAAGAGCCTCAGAAGCTCCGGATGTTACGATAATATTATCAGGAGAAACTTCAATTGAATTTTCCTCCCAGAATTTGTGGCTCAATGCTTCTCTTAATTCAGGTATTCCGGGTCCTGCGGTGTAACCGGTAAATCCCTCTTCAATTGCCTGTATTGCAGCTTTTTTTATGTGTTCGGGGGTATCAAAATCCGGTTGGCCTATGCCGAGGTTGATAGCATTTGGGCCAGCACCCTCAAACATTTTTCTGATTCCAGATATGTCAATTTCTTGAACTCTTTCTGCAAAGGTGCTTACCATATTCATCATCTCATTCAAGCTTTGCATGGCGGGATTTAAGATCTGCCTCGGATGCACCGGTGATGTATATAAGTTCTGCAACCAAAGCATCAAGGAATACGAGAGATGTGATTTCAAAAGAAGTGCCAAGAGGTGTCAGGAGAGTGTAATCTCCTTTCATATGCCTCTCGAGGTATCCACCACTGTCATTTTTTGTGCGGCCTGCAATTTCTGTTACGGTGTCAGATATCCGACCAAGGGTGGAGTCCTTGTTGGATGTAACAGTCAGAAGTGTTGCACCAATTTCTTTTGCAATGGCCCCAAGGTCAGCTATGGAGCGTGTTTCTCCTGATCCGGATATCGCAATCACAAGATCTCCCTTGTGTACTGCAGGTGTGGTAGATTCCCCTACAACATATGAAGTGAATCCAAGGTGCATGAGTCTCATTGCAAATGCTTTTCCAACAAGCCCAGACCTTCCTGCTCCCATCACAAAAATGGCCTTGGCATCAAGAATGTTCTTTATTGCCTGCTTGATACTTTCCTCATCCAGTCCGTTTGCCACATCAAGCAGGTGATTGGCCATAAGTTTCATGGATGATTTTAGATGTTCACACGCATCACAAGATTTTTTTTGTATCATGTAATTTCCTCAAGTTTACTTATCCTTGCCGCTGTTTTCCTTGTAATTTATTTCCTTAATATTCCAGCCATTGATATCCTTGAGCTGTTCGGATAATTTTGTGATGTCCGAATCATCCCCGGTCCAGTATACATCCATGTTCATATCACTGGTTTTGAGTTTTTGCAGGATGTGTTCAGCAAGGTGGAATAAAGCCTTATTGTTATTAAATGAAATCTGGAACGTTGCTCTGTACCCTTGACTGCATTTTGCATATGAGACTAGGGTATATCCATAGCTTTCATATTCTGTAATTTTTTCAAATGGACAGACAATATCCATTTCATGGACTGCCGTGCGATCTACTGATGAAATACCAATCAGGACTTTTCCTACCACAACTTCAGGCGTTTGCCTACCGAACCAGATAGATATTTTTCCATAGCTACAGACTACATTAACGTCATCCCTGCCCATTTCAAAAGATGATAGAGATTGTGAGGCAGGAACTGTTTTTTCTAGTGGTTCAGTTTCCTCCATAGGTATCCGTCATTTACTTTGTCGCAGATACAAGTGCAGTGATCATGTCCCTGTCTTTACGGAGGGTTTTGATCTTGTTTGCAGGTCCGATTACGGTCAGGCGTGTTTTAGGTTGCTTTTTGAAAAGCTTACCCATCAGTGAAGTATCCTCGTGTGCCGGATACGTTTCCATTTCAATACCTGCAAAGTCATCAGGGTCAATAAGTGTCATGGTCATTTCTATGAGGTTTGCTTCTTCCTGCGGGGTGAGACCCCTTTCAAGCACAAGGATTTTTCCACTTTTAACTTCATCCAGAATAAACCTGATTTTTTCAACAGTGGTCATTCTGGAAAGCCTGTCTTCTGACAAAAGATCCATTTGAATGCCCTGCATATGATCACCCGAACCTCTTTGCTATCTCTTCATAGAGAGTATCAATATTATTCCCTTCAAGTGCAGAAATCGCCACGAGTGGGTGCTGTGGGAACGCATCTCTTATTGTGGAGGGGTTTGCTTCCGGCAAATCAATCTTGTTAGCCACAATCAATAATGGAAGGCTGCGGGCTTCCATATTTCCTATGACAGTTACATTTACCTGTGTAAATGGGTCCTCAGTAGCGTCCATAACAAGGATTACACCGTCCAGATTTTCCAGCCATTTGACCGCTTCAATCACGCCCTCAGTTGCTTCCTTTGCACGCCTCTTTGAATCTGCTTCATTCATCCCCTGTTCCATAAACTCATGGAAATCGATTTTAGTTGCAAGGCCTGGTGTATCGATAATGTCCAGTGTAAGGGAATTGCCGTTAGCCTGTATTGTGACACCTTCTCTTCTTCGGGCTCGGCGGGTTTCATGGGCGATACTTGATACGGAGCCCATTGCATCTCCGGTCCAGTCCCTGAGGATACGGTTTGCAAGAGTGGTCTTGCCGGCATTTGGCGGACCATATATTCCTATCCGTGCATTTTTCTTGTTGAAAAGCTTACGGAAAAATCCGGAAAAATTCCTTTTTAATGATCTTATTACACCCAATTTATATCCTCCATTTTGATGTGGAGATAGCCATTGATGAAGACATTATTATTCTATAAATAATCGTTGTTGATGTTCAATTATCCCCAGCTTTTGTAGCAATTGCCATGTTAATGGCAGTTTCTGCAATGTTGGCTCCATAATCCGCAGTACGCTCAATACTGTCTACCACGCTTCCCAATCCAATTGCCATTTCCATGTTGTCCAGTTTCAGAAAACTGGCGTTTAAAGTATCGATTTTTGTTTTAAAGTGTCCCATCTCGTTAAGCACCTTGTTTGCTAATTTAACGTCAGCCCCATATAATGCTTCGATACCGTTTTCAACAATTATCCTCGATTCAGTGCTGGCTTCCTCAAGCGATGTCATCAAATCCTCAGGAACGGGAGCATCCAGCCTTTTGGCAACAGAAGCGATTCTTTGTGCGTGGTCTGCTATACGCTCAAGGGATGTAGCTACTACCCTGAAGTCGTGGTATTCGTCCACTGATGTTTCTCTCATGTCTGCAAGGCGAGTGCCCCTGAAGAGGGATCTGAATTGCTTTGAAATTAATAAAAAGAGCCTGTCCACTTCGTCGTCCCTTAACATAACATCGAGCGCAAGGTCTTTTTCAGCATTTTTGAGGGATGAAATTGCGTCTTTTAGCATAGAGTTGGATATAAGGAACATCCTTCGAATACTTTTTTTAATGGAAACTTCTTCAGGATTTAGCAGGTCTTGAATAAGTACGCTTTTTGAAGTTTCCTCAATAATTTCGGGGCCTATTAGTTTGTGGCATACGTCACGTATTACCTTTTTTTGCTCAGCCAAAATGCGACTTGATTTTAATTCAATTATGTCATATCCTGCAACATAAGCTGCAATAAGATTCCGGACAAGTGCTGCACCTCTTTGGTTGCTTATGTCCATTTTCATTTTTTTTGGTTGGGAAGATCTTTCAAGTGCTGTAATATTAAGACTGCCGTCCGGCTGGTTATTTATAGCTACCCTTGAACCTGCCTGTATGCCGGCATTAACAGCCCATTGTTTGGGCAGGGAAATTATGTACGTGGAACCGCCTGTTTGCTGAACCTTTCTTGTTTCGATGTATATCCCTCATCCAATTATTCTATATATCGATATATAGAATGTGCAATGATATATATGTTCATCGAAAAGAACGACTTATCATTCGTGGATATGGAATCCATATTTTCCTACAAGCGGTACAAAAATAACTCCTCCACAGTCCCTTTCTTCGATGGAACCATCGAGTTGCTTTCTGATTAGCAACAGACGCTGCATATATTTCCCCACAGGTATCACCATAATACCGCCTTCCCGGAGTTGTTCAACAAGGGGTTCTGGAATAGATGGTGCCGCAGATGTTACACAAATACGATCGTATGGTGCATGTTCTTTATATCCCATAGTTCCGTCTGCAACAATTACCGTAACGTTATCGTATCCCGCTTTCAGAAGGTTTTCCTTTGCAAATTTTCCCAATGCTGGAATTCTTTCGATTGAGTATATTTTTCCTTCCGGTCCAGTCAATTCTGCCATGACGGCAGCGTTATATCCAGAACCTGCGCCGATTTCAAGAATAATGTCTCCCTTTTTGATTTCAAGAAGATCGCACATGATAGCAACCATATGAGGTGCAGATATTGTTTGCTTGTTTCCAATCGGCAGTGGCGAATCGCAATAAGCAGCACTCTGGAGCTTTTTGGGTATAAAGAGATCTCTTGGTACTCTGTTCATTGCCTCAAGTACTTTTTCCCCAATACCCTGTTCGCGAAGTGAATCAATCAGTCTCTGGCGCTCCTCTTCATACTCCATGCAGTTCTTCCATCTCCCCATTTCTTGTTGGCAGGTCTTGCAAAAATTCTCTTGATATATTTTGCTTCAACCTTTTTTCCCCTACTATACAGAAACTGCCCATCTCGGATCTTTATGTGCGTTATCCGGAAGTTTTCACCGCCGACCCTGACGTCAAGTCCAATTTCAAATTCCTGATCTCCCGGAACACTTAGTGTCTGGGATACAGTACGACCCCCGCGCTGTATTGCAACTTTGACTATTACCTGATCTATAGCCCTTGCCCACAAGGTGTCTATAGAAGATACCATCGCTTCTTCAACCCTCTTTCCCATAGCCTCGATGGATGTTATGATAGCAGGGCATACTTCACCGCTTTTTTCATCCTCGAGCATTATTTCCTCGCCCACAAACCTCATGTCATCTTCTTCAAAAGGAACGTGGAATGTGAATGATTCATCTTCACGGCTGATTATTGCACGCAGCAATTTCATCTTTGGTTTTTTCTCTTCAAAAGGATGAATATCACCACAATTGCTGCATTTTGCCAGTGGATTCTGTCCTTGCTTAATTATTTTGTGCCATGTCGGCTCATTCGGAGAGCATGCCGGGCACTTAACTTCAATTTCCTGACTCATTATGATCAAAAATAGGTTATAAGGCATATATTTACTTGCTGCCTCTGTTGTTGTATGCATGTGCTGCGATGAATTCCCTCAATAGCTTTGCCCCGAGGATTGCAGTCTGTCCATTATCGAAAAGAGGTGATATTTCCACTACATCAAAACCAATTGCATAAGGGGCAAAACCCCGTATCAGATCTCTTACCTGCATGGATTGTAAGCCAAATGGTTCCGGTGTTCCAAGCCCCGGCGCGTATGCGGGATCAAGTGCATCCATATCTATGGAAAGGTAGATTTTTTCGGTGTCCATATATTCCATTGTTTCCCTGACAATATCTTCAGGACCGGTTTCTAAAACATCTTCAGGGGTATAATATCTGATACCTTTTTCTTTAGCTAATTTCCATTCTTCCAGTGGTCCGCTGCGAACGCCGATGCTCACATAATTATCCGTAACTTCTTCAATGATATGCCTTGAAACACATGCATGGCTGTATTTTTCACCTTCAAACTCATCTCGGAAATCAAGATGCGCATCAAGAACCACAACTCCAATATCTTCTGTATCCTTTGCACATGCCTTTATGCAGGAAAGGGATAATGAGTGCTCACCACCCATCATTATTGGGATCTTCTCATCCTTTACAATTTCCCGCACATCATAATAGAGATCGCGCAGAGTATCTTCTACGTTTGCATAAATTTCAAGATTCCCGGCGTCGTGGATGGGAAGTTCTGCCAGATCAATTCCAAAAAAGTGGTTATAGCTTTCAAAGTTTTCCGATGCTTTTCTCATGGCATCGGGCGCATGCCTGCTTCCGGCCCTGTAGGATGAAGTGCGGTCAAAGGGAACACCAAATATCACATATTGGGCATCCCTGTAGTCCGCCAGAGCATCCATCATTAAAGGCTGGTAAAACATATGTTATCTAAGATCAATTCTCATCTTGCCAAGGGAAGTAATGTAGCTAATATCCTCTCCTTCCTTGACCCTGTCCTTGTATTCATCAGGAATTTTCAATTCAAATGTGGAATAGTCACCCATGTCCATTAACTGAGCAACATCTCCTGAGATAGAAAGTACCTGTGCAGTTTTTCTCTCGACTATTGGTACATAGATTTTGGAAGATACGGAACTGACAATGGAGCGCTTCTGATTGTCAAAGAGTCCAATTGCATCAATACGTGCTTTTGCAGAACCATGCTTTCCGGGTTTGGATTTTGAAATGCTCTTGATTACACAGGGTTCGTCATCGATAATTACGTATTTGCCTTCCTTGAGTTCTTTCACTTCAACCTGCTGTTTCATGTAACATACTCCTTTTGGGAATAATAATCGGTTAATTAATTGTTGGGAATAACAGTTGTCCCTATATCAAGTTAACGAAATAACGGAATCTATATTATATGTAGTTTATGAATTGCGGATTTCAAAGTCCTGAGCTTTTTCACGATCTACAGCCATCTTTTTCCATTTCAATCAGCTTTCTTTTAAGATCCGTACCCCCAAAGGCATAGTTCCCGATGCCATCTTTTCTCACAACCCTGTGGCAGGGTATCAGCAGAGGATATGGATTTTTTCTTAGTGCTGTTCCCACTGCCCTTGCAGCCCCATGGTTTCCAATTGCTTCTGCAAGTTCGGAATATGTAAGGGTTTTACCATAGGGGATCAGGCGTGTGAATTGCAGAACACGTCTTTCAAAATCAGAAAGTTCTGAGAGATCCAGTTCATATCCTGAAAAATCAACCTATTCGCCTGCAAAATAACGCAGTATGTCCTTGCAGATTTCAGAAATGTTCAAGGATTTCGTTTGAAGACCTCCTCTTCAATTTCTTTCCTTCGTCTTTTCATGAGTGCCCAGCCTGCTGCATGGTATACAATTATAGCCAGAATCACAATACTGATTGCTGCAATATACGGCCATGTTCTGTTGAGAAGTATGGGATTGAGGTTATCCCTCTGCTCATAAGTGGGATACATTATATCTCGCTTATTAGAGCTGTGCCCAAGGCCAAGTGCATGACCCAGTTCATGTTTGGCCAGCTCCTGCATGTTTGCATCACCATACTGGACCCACGAATAGCCCTGATAATTTCCGACTTCAAGCACGATATCCACATGAAGGAATCTGTCTCCTGCAAATGTCGGGGCTGCATATCCTGCAACACCTTCAGACGCTCCTTCCATTCCCTCGAGGTTTTCTATCCAGCGGATGTAAATGTCTGCATTTCGGTCATCCACTATCTGAAAAACAGGTGTGTAGAACAGTTTTCCATTTCCGCCCTGTTCCCAGTATTCAAGAGCAATCTCTACTTGCTCTCGGTATGTCGGGCTGTAATGTTCTGGAACATTTGCCTCGTCTATGAACACGGTGATTGGGTTATGATCCCAAGGCTGCTTTGAAAGGTACTCTATGTCCTGTGCTGCAGCAGGTTGCAGAAATACTATCAGGATTGCTATAAGGATCACAGTTTTTGAAATGTGCATTTTGTATCTGCTCTGCATATATCTGTTCTTTTAGTAAAATGTTAACGGGCATGGATTCAAAACAGTTTTATATAAGTAGACAATTTTTTATAATTGAATGGTTTGCGTAAGGTTTTTGCTGTATTTTTTCCTGCTGCTGGGGATCGCTTTTTCCGGCTGTATCAGTCCTTTTGATTCAGGAATCCCAAACAGTACCGATACTGTTGTTAGGGTGGTGGATGGTGATACTTTTGTGATCTCTTCAGGTGAGAAAGTCCGTCTCATAGGAATTGATACTCCTGAGGTCGATGAACCTTATTATAGTGAAGCAACATACGCTCTTTCAGAACTTGTAATGGGAAAGCAAGTCCTGCTTGAAGGCGATACAAGCAACCGGGACAAGTATGGAAGACTCTTGCGATATGTCTGGGTCGATGGAGTTCTTGTAAATGAACAGCTTGTCCGGGATGGATTTGCGGAAGCAAAGGCCTATGAACCGGATGTTAAATACCAGCATCGGTTTGAGAATGCGGAAGAGTATGCAAAGCAAAACAGGCTGGGAATATGGGGAATTAAAACAAACCTGATCGGTGAGGTTGTTGATTATCTGGATGCAGGCCGCTATGTGGGGGAAACAAAAATCGTCGAAGGATTTGTGGTAAGCACTTCAAAGGTTGAGGACAAAGGAATTATCTTCCTCAATTTCCATGACCCGTATGAAGGGTATTTTTCGGTGGTTATCTGGTCGGATGACTGGGATAAGTTCCCGGATTCTCCTGATTCCATGTATTATGGAAAGAAAGTTCGGGTAACAGGGCTTATACAGGAGTATTCAGGGAGTCCCGAGATTATTGTAAACGAGCCTTCGCAGATTGAAATAGTGGAATAAAAGGTGTTTCAATCATGCATAAGGTGGTTAACATTATTTTCAGAACTATTAATCAATGACTTAAACACTCTGTGAATGTAAAATCTTTATATCACCAGACACAAACTATTAATCCCCCTCCTCTGATTATTTGGCATGGGTAAGAAAGTGGCTGTTGTGTTTGACAGTGCCGGAACCTTGCTTCATATGTATAGGGTTGCCAAGTCAACGGCTGACGGAAAAATACTCGAGGATATCGAAACCACTATGCTGGTTGCAGAGTATCCCGGTCGTGCCCTTATTGTGATGCATATGAATTGTGAGGAGATTTTTAATAAGTCAGAGGATATTACAATAGCTGATTTCATCATCCGAAATAATATTGAAATTGACATAGTGTGTAGCAATGGTGATTTTTCCATTGAGCAAACACGAGCCATAATAAAAAGTAGCAATGTCCCTATTAGTGATCTCAAAGAAGTTATTTGCAGGGTTCGAAAACGATGTCCTAATATCTTTTATGTTGAAGCAGGTTTGATTGTCGATAAGGATCTGGAGGATATTAGTTATGTATTGAGTACCGGAGGACGTCTTTTTCCCTGCAGCCGTAAGGTTCTTTCATGGCTCAAGGAACACGGTGTCGACGCGTATATTGCTTCCGGGGACAGTATGTGGAATCTCAAAAGGCTTGCAAAACATCTTGAAATCCCTCTTGAAGGGGTTTATGACATAGCAACTCCTGAAGACAAGAAAAATATAGTCAAGGAACTCCAGAAGCAATATTCAAGCGTTGTTATGGTTGGAGATGGTTTGAATGATCTCCTTGCTTTGCGTGCGGCAGATGTTGCGGTCGTCACGAGGCAGCAGGGGGATAATAGACCAGATGTTTTATTTAATGTAGCTGACAGGGTAATAGATGATATTGCAGAGGTCATTGACATAGTTTAGCCTCTTATAGCATAATCGTTATCAATGGCCAACTTTCAAATGTTAACAGTGATGCTTTGATGCGTTATGTTTATGTATGGCTTCATTTAATGCAGATGTGCCTTTCAACTGCAAAATCTTGTGTAGGCAATTGATACTGTCAAGCAAATTATATATTGTATAAAAAAGGGTGCGTTTTACATTCCGTGCTGGAGGAAACTTTGATGCCACTGTTCATTGAGATCAAAGATCTTACAATATCCTATGAAGGAGTAAAAGTCCTAAAGAATATTAATCTCAACATAAATGAAGGCGAGATTGTAGGTATACTGGGAAGAAGCGGTTCAGGGAAAACTGTACTGATGCATGCTCTAAGGGGTAGTGAAGAATATGATGATATTTCAGGCTCTATTCTGTATCACCTTGCACGCTGTGAAAAATGTGGCTATATGGAGCCTCCAAGCATGGTTGGCAAAGAATGCTCCTCCTGCGGCAAAGGCACGCTACAGCCATTTGAAGCTGATTTTGTAAAACTTCCCCTGCATGATCACGAACGGAGATCCATTACGAAAAGAATAGCTATCATGCTTCAGCGTACATTTGCTCTCTACGGTGATGACAGGGTAATTACCAATGTTATGAATTCCCTCACGGAAATTGGTTACAGTGGTCCGGATGCAATGGAAAAGGCGGTTGAATTGCTGGAAGAAGTGCGCCTTAGTCACCGTATGATGCATGTGGCACGTGATTTGAGCGGAGGTGAAAAGCAGAGGGTTGTATTGGCTCGTCAGCTTGTCAGAAACCCTATGCTGCTTTTGGCGGATGAACCTACAGGAACACTTGATCCACGCACTGCGAAAGTCGTGCATGATGTGATTGAAAATGCAGTCAGAACCTACAATATGACCATGGTTATAACCTCTCACTGGTCCGAGGTAATTAAAGATCTGGCTGACAAGGCAATCATCCTTGAAGACGGGGAAATTATTTGTGAAGGCGATTCCTGTGAGGTTGCAGGGGAGTTCATGAAAGATATTTCTTCTCTTGAAGCGAACGGAGATGCTGTTCTTGGCGAACCGATTATAAAAGTACGGGATCTTGTTAAGAAATATATATCTGTGTCAAGGGGCGTTGTCTATGCAGTTAATGGTATAAGTTTCGATGTTAGAGAAGGGGAAATATTTGGTCTTGCAGGTACAAGTGGCGCCGGTAAAACCACAACTTCCGAAATCCTGATGGGCAATATACAACCTACAAGCGGTACCGTCTGTGTGAGAGTCGGTGATGAATGGGTGGATATGACGGTTCCTGGTCCTGAGAACAGGGGTCGTGCAGTCAAATATATGGGCATCCTGCATCAGGAATATGGACTTTACACTCATCGCACTATTATTGATAACCTTACGGAGTCCATTGGAATTGATTTGCCCTATGAACTTGCGGTACACAAAGCAATCCAGACTCTTGTTACAACAGGTTTCACAGAAAACAAAGCACGTTCGATTTTACCAAAAATGCCAGATGAGATCAGCGAAGGTGAACGCCACAGGGTGGCTCTTGCCCAGATCTTGATGAAAGAGCCGAACATTATTATTATGGACGAGCCTACAGGTACAATGGATCCAATTACTCGTGTTGAAGTTGCAAAATCTATTCTGAAAGCGCGGGATGAAATGGGGGATACTTTTGTTATTGTATCACATGACATGGATTTCCTCAAAGATATATGTGATAGGGTTGCATTAATGAGAGAATCAAAAATAGTGGATATTGGCGAACCGGAGACTGTTCTTTCTCAGTTGAGCGAAGAAGAGCTTAGAGAGGCTGCAAGGGAGTAACTTTATCAGCCAGTTATCCTTTATATTTCTTTGGAGGAGTTTATACGAGCGATGAAATCCACATCACGGTTAACAGCGAGAACTGCATAATTCGGGCAGGATCTACAGTGTTGGATGCCATCGAGTCATCGAATGCTCCGTATTCCCCAGGATCTTCCGTGGGAATTGTTAAACACACGGAAAATGTAAAGGCTTCAGAAGTTAAGGAATACCTTCTTACTACCACAAAAGGTGACATTCGGATAGAACTAATTGACCCTAAGTCTCCTTTGGCAAAACAATGGCATACTAATTACAGGAATTACGAAGGCATATCATTTAGATGGGGTACTAAGAGTGCTCTGGCTTTTGGCCCTTTTAGTGAAGATCTAGTGCCCACAAGGAAAGAAATCCATGCTAATCGTGACGAGGTTTTTTTTGGTGCAGGAGGATTTGATCCTTCCAATTACCATTTAATTTTTTCTTTAACTCCTCATACTGCAACTTACGGGACTCCGGAAGGCGGTGCATTCGCAAGGGTTGTAGCGGGGAAGCAGGTCCTTTCCGGTTTATCTGAAGGTGATAGTATTGTTTCCATCGAGCCTGTTATTGAATGGGAGAAAGAAGGCGATCATCTCCTGACTAATGATGTAAGTGTCAAGCTTGAAGATGGTGATCAGTTATACACGTACATTCACGTGGAAATGGATGCAGAAGCACCTGAAGGCGTAGATCATTTTTTTTCATTGATTGAAGAAGATGGGACTTTCAATATTGATTATGCATCAAGTTCATTTATTGCAGACAGCCGTTTGCTTGGTGAAGCCTGTGCATATGAAAACTTTGAGGCAAGGAAGACAGGTAGCGTTTGGGTAAGGACTGTGGGTTATGGTACGGGCAAGTTTTTCATATCGCGAGATGATCGAACTGCCAGCATTATGCATTCGGTTATAGGTCATGTGACAGATGGAATTGAACTTGTGAATATGGCACAGAAAGGCCATAATCTTTTTGTGAGGACATCTCCGGAACCACTAAAATTGTTGGGTATTGGTTTTGAAAAAGCAAAACAGATACTTGAATCCAGAGGTATTGAACTGATTCCTGATGGATACCAGGGAGATGATGCAATAATCGTTTCAATTGAGCCGCAAACAACAATTGAGATACTTGCAAATGGTTCTGTAAAAGCAACAGGTGTTCCAAAAGATGCTGTTGTGGAAGTGGAATTGTATGACAATCTTGCTCCAAAAACACTTGATTTCTTCAGGCATGCGACTTCAATGAATTTCAAGCCGGTCGGCTCGCTAAATTTAATCATGAAATACGGCAACACATTCCTGTTTAAGGCCGATAAGGAGGCTGAGAAATACAAGGAAATACTCCCGGAAAACACTTCTAAGAACAAGGCTAATGCCATGGAAATTGGTGTGACAAACCAGGCAGCTAAAAGAGCAGGTGTAATTGGTGTTAAAACAGTTGATGATAATCTTTTTGGTTCCACGGGGGAAAAATTTTCCAGTACTAATATAATAGGAAAAGTTCTCGAACCTGAAAAGCTTGAAAATTTAGAAGAAGGGGATACCATGTACATTATGGAACGGAGGAAGTGATGGTGACGGAAAATGATGAGGTTAATGTGACTAAGATAGTTGTTATTGATTCTGATAGTGTACTTCCTTCTGATGCTGCAATGCAAATATATGCGTCTGAAACTGATATTACCATTAAAGAAACCTGCTTTGGTACGATGGTTACAGGTCCCCGGGAAGCTGTGGAGAGAGTGGTTGAGGAAGTGCGTTCTCTTGATCGCAATCATATATTCGTAAAAGAAAGAGGCTTCGCGCCGGGAGACGAACGAAGATGTCGCGCAAGCAGGGGTGGAGGTCCGAGGCCAGGTTTCCATTATTTGCGAGAGGAAGTACAGATGCTTCCCATTATAGGGCATGCACTTGATGACTATGAGAGGGGGAATGTAATAGAAAAGCCGAAAGTTTCCGGAAAACTTCCGGTTTCAAATTTGAAAGAGATTATCGAATCTGAATTATGAGGTGTAGTTTTGGCAAAAGTTTTCATTTATCCCACAAACAGTCTAATCCTTTCTGATCTTGTAGAAAGGTTTGGACATACTCCATTGGCAATGATGGAGAAAATACATGAAAAAATCTCTACGGTTGGCGTT
This sequence comes from Methanohalophilus sp., assembly GCF_030156785.1. Taxonomy (GTDB): domain Archaea; phylum Halobacteriota; class Methanosarcinia; order Methanosarcinales; family Methanosarcinaceae; genus Methanohalophilus. Next base: position 16,207 of record NZ_JASGLW010000011.1, on the reverse strand, counting down.
GATTCTCCGCCAATGAACATTACCCCCGAAGACCCCAAGCGCGGTCTTAAATATGCAGCAGTCGAAGTTCCGGCAGGTGTAAGGGGCAGGATGTCTCTTATAGGTCCGATGATTGAGAATGCAGAAGCAGCAATTATCGTACTGGAAAGTATTGCAGCATTTGGTTGTATGGGATGTGCCCGGACCAATGAACTGACAAAATTCCTCATAAGACAGCGTGATATACCGATTCTTGAGTTAATTTATCCGAGGACCGAAGAAGAAGGGCATGATTTTGTCTACAGAATAGCTGAATTCCTGAAATCTCTTCCAGAAGGGGAGGTTGAAGCATGAAGGATAAAGTAAAAATTGCTTTGGTCTCCTGCGGCTCAGAATTTGCAGGTGTACAGAAAGAACTGGAATCTGCAGCAGAATCACTTAATGCAAAACTTGTTTATCCTGAAATGGATATCTCGGCCCTCGATAACATTGATAAGGAATTCGGACTTGAAGTTGCAAGTCCTGATCTGAAGCTCATGATGGCAAGGGCAAAAGCTGTTGTTGAAGGTATCGCCAATGTGGATGGTGTGTTTGTTGCAACCTGTTTCAGGTGCGCTGAAGCTGCGATTGTACGTAATGAAGTTCGCAGGTATATTTTCGAGAATTCGGGTCTTCCTGTCATCAGCTATTCATTTACTGAACGCACTGCTGCAGCAACCCTCCTGACAAGGATGGAAGCCCTAACAACAATTGCACGCCGCAAACACTTGCTTGCCCGTGAAAAGCAGACAGGTCTGACAGCTGGGCTGGATTCGGGTTCAACCACCACCAAGGCTGTCATTATGCGTGACAATGAAATTATCGGCGAAGGCTGGGTTCCCACAATAAAGGTCATTGAAAGTGCGGAGAAGGCACTTCAGCAGGCTCTTGATCAGGCGGGTCTTAAAAGGGAAGATATCCAGGCTATAGGGACTACAGGTTATGGTCGTTTCCTCATTGGTGATCATTTTAATGCACAGCTTGCACAGGAAGAAATCACTGTTAATTCGAAAGGGGCTGTTTACCTTGCAGGTAAACAAAAGGGAAGCGCAACGGTAATTGATATAGGTGGAATGGATAACAAAGCTATCTCCGTACAGGACGGAATTCCCGGAATGTTTACCATGGGTGGAATTTGTGCAGGAGCATCAGGTCGTTTCCTTGAGATGACTGCAAAAAGATTAGGTGTGGATATAACAGAACTTGGTGATCTGGCAGTTAAGGGAATCGACAAAAATGTGGAGATGAACAGCTACTGTATTGTATTTGGTATCCAGTCTCTTGTAAACTCTCTTGCAAAAGGTGCGGCTCCTGAGGACGTGGCAGCTGCAGCTTGTCATAGTGTTGTTGAGCAAATATTTGAACAACAGTTGCAGGAAATTGAAGTAAAGGAACCACTTATCCTTGTGGGAGGTTCATCTCTGATTGCAGGTGTTCCAAAGGCGCTTGAATCTCTCTTGAAAGTAAAAGTGCTGGTACCTCCTCATTCTCAATTGATTGGAGCAGTGGGTGCCGCTCTTCTGGTATCCGGTTACATAGATCAGGAGTGATTTCCTGTGGCAACAATCGAGAAGTTTGTGGTTGAAACAACCCTTGAATCCGAAATCAAGCCTTATCGTAAGATAGTGGAGGATGTTCTCACCGATCTTGCAATGGCAGGAAAAATATCCAGAATTCATGTAGTTGTAAGGCCGGAAGAATCCCTTTTCCTTATGGTGGCTACACTCAGGAGAGTTTTACCACTCATCAAAGTTTCTGATATTGCCGAAGTTTCCACGGGAAAAGTAGAAGGTACTGTTTTAATAGAACTTACTGAAGAGAAACCTTTGCCTGTACTTCTTGAATTGTTGTGGGACAAATATGGTAGGAATAGTGTTGATCAGCCTGAAAGGCGCACTCTCATAGTAACTACCGGAGATTCGGATGAGGTGAATAATGTCAAAAATATAGTTGTGGATGATCCTCATAAATCGCTCAAAGCCACCTTGGCGGATATGGCAATACGTGCTTCACCAGAAGGGTTTAGGGTCAGATATCATTCCCTGACAGGTTCAGATTTTATTTTTGTTGCTACAGAAGACCAGATGAAGCCGGAGTGGGTGGAGGAAGCTAACATGCTTCTTGAAAAACTAAAAGGAGATTGATTTGAATGGCAGCAGTTCTCGAACCTTACATTTATGAGGGCGGTATTCACAAGCACAGTCTGCTTGTTGAACTTCTGGAGGATCTTGGTGGATATATTGTACAGAAGACTCCTGCTGCAACTGAAGTAACTCTCAACATGCTGATCCCAAAAAGAGATGTTCATCTTGTGGAAGAGCTTGCAAAAAAGCTTCTTGGCAAGTTGACAAAAGCTCCCCTTACAGGAGTAGAAATTGCAGTAGTAACTCCCACTCTTGCTTATCACCATTTACCACATTCAGCATGCGATGTTGCCGAACACTTCCGTCGGGATGGAGCTAATACTAATATGATCGGCCTGGCTCGAGGAATGGGTCGAAGAGTTGCGCTTTCATCTGATTATGAGCGTAAGCTCATCAATGAACATGATGTAGCTGTTTTCACTTTCGGAACTTTCAGCGATTGCATTATCAATAAGAAAACCAAACTCTTTGAAGGAGTCCGCATCCCTATAATTGTGACAGGTGGCCCAGATCTTAATACTGAGGACGTTCCCGGCGCGGATGCTTATGTAGGTAATATTGGCAGGATTTCTCATCGCATGAGGAAGGGTCAAGAAATTGAGAGTCTTGAAAACATGAACCGGATTGTTGGGGAAATCGTGGATCAGATGAGGGAAAACCTCTCCAGAGATCCTGTGTCAGTGCTTCCGGCAAGGGTTATGAAGGAAATACAGGAGCAAATTCCGGATATCAATTATGTATTAACTCCGGCTCCGTTGACTTTGCAGCTTGATGGAATTAGAGTTAAGCTTCCTTTTGACAAGTATCATGAAGCAGTTGAAAATATAGAGCTGGATGAATCTACCGTGCTTTCGGATGTAGCTAACATCACACCATCCAAAATGAAAGACTATATCCTTGTAAAAATAAAGCGTAAATCAGATACTGGTTTTGTCATATAATCGGCATTTTAAGGTGGATTTGGGATATGGATCTCGATGATATAAAAAAAATACTTGAAAAGGACGAAGAGACAGCAGTTTCTGAAATACTTTCTACGGTGAAAAATCGTTACGGTGAGGTACCCTACATCCTTGATTTCATGAAAGACATGCCAGAACTCCTGATTCCAAAGGTAATGTATGATAATTCCATCATGCGGGAGTTTGAACGGCTTGAACCGGAAACAATAGAATTAATATGCATTGGTGTTGCTTCTGCCCTGAGGTGCGATCACTGCCTGAAAATGCATATCCGTGTGGCCCGTAGGCTTGGGTTGAGCAAGGAGCAGATATTTGATGCTATTTTGATTGGTGGTGCACTTTCAAACGCTTCGGTTCTGTCCGTAGGGACACGTGCTCTTGATTCTGAAATAAATGGCAATTCTGATTCTACTGAAGAGTGTGATGTATGTAATCTCAATAACAGAAAAGAAACTGTTTGAGATGTCCCGGTATTTTGTCTTTATTTTAGCCTAAAAGAGGCATTCCTGCAATCAGGGCACCTATGAAGTATCCTGCAATTGCTCCGGTATTCAGAAACGGCAATCCTGCCTGTGGTTTTCCTCTCATTACGAGAACCATTAATGCAATGTATCCTGTAAGGGTTCCAAACATTGCTCCTGCAGCAGCAGGTGAAATGATTCCGTTGTATTCAGTGAATATATTTGCGGAAACTACAAGTACCGTAGGCATAATTGCATCTCCCAATCCCATAAAATATGCTTTGTGTTCCCCTTCTTCTGTGGTTTTGTCCTCAATAAATGAATAATCTTTCTTTTTAGGGATTACGAACAGGATTGGAAGTTTCAGATCCATGATGCCTTCTGCAAGGTCTATCATATGTTTTGTCTTGTAAACTGAAATAGCATCGTATATTGCCAACAGTCCAAGCAGGACGATGGCTGGTATTATTCCAAACGAGATCCCAAAAATAGAGCTGGCTGCTGCTCCTATAACTACTCCTATGATGTCGATTACATACCATTCGGGATATTTGTAAAGTAAGACAGTAAGCCCTAAAGCAAGGAAAACTGAAGGGATCATTGCGATAATTTCACCTATTCCCAATAGATAGAGTAATGGATAAAATCCGTAATAAAGTGTGGATGCCACTGCAGCCAGAATTACAAGCTGGATTATCCACATTATGTTTTTCTTGATTGCTATCAGAATGAAAAGTGTGAATAAGAGAATTATAGCGATATAATAAATGGAATTGGCAGTGGATTGTGGGTCTTCCACTGCCTGCATTCCCAGTTTGTCCATCGGATTTGCAAGAATAAGTGCCATAACCTGTACGATGAGGATTAGTATTCCCATTGCTATTATAGGTATGTAGGCAGTTGTATCCCGGTTATTTTCAGCCAATTAACCATCTCTTTTTTTTAGGAGTTTGTATAAATATTTGCAAACCACATTGTCAGTACACTATTTAACATTATGTAAGTCTTAAATAGTAACATCACTTACATTGGAGTTATTGCAAGCAGATGAGGTCCTATGATGGAGATGAGGGATATAGTATTTTCTGTTGTTATGGTGTTTTCGGCTTTTGTACTCACCTATGAATGGCTTGGACGATTCAAGTATAGCCCTGCAAACTCTCTTATAGTTCTTTCTGCCATCGTCATGGTAGGTGCGCTGGCAGCCATGATCCTGTCTGTAGATATGAGACTTCGCCGTCTCGAAGAGAGCATTGATTCAAGAGACCGTTCCATGCGTATAAGCCTGCAGAGCGTTGAGGAAAACATTGATCACAGAATGAACGAGGTCACGGCTGTTGTTGAAGATGCCCTCGAAGCATTTAACAGGCGCAATTACCGCTGATCTTTTTTGTCGAATTAGTAACTATTAATCACAACAATTATCGACATATGCCGAAAGGGATATTAATAGGTTCTCACGTATGGATGTTTAATACTAACTGTTCATCTTTTGAGGTTGCGTATTATGCGCATTGATCTTGAACCTATAGGTATTATTAAAAAATCAGGAAAGAATTCGGAAATTCTGATTTATTCAGAATTTGAAGAGATTGTCAAAAGTCTTGTTTCCAAGTTAGGAAAAACATCGCTTAAAGGCAAGGAAGTTCTTGTTGTTCATAAAAGTAGAAATAATGATGATGTTCATCAGGTGGAGGTCTCAAGAGCAAAAGTGATCGATAGGGTTGGTAATATTCTAAAAATATGCAAAATTAATGCCAACGATGATTCTGTCATAGATATCCGTCCAGATGTTTCAGAACCAATTGCTTTTTCAAACGAATAATTTTTGCAGGTTTTTCTTATGGGTACTGATATCGGGGAATTGCTGGAAAAAACCCCGGTGGAATTGTCAGATCTTTCAAACAAAACAGTTGCAATTGATGCCTACAACACGCTTTACCAGTTTTTAAGTATCATACGTCAGCGAGATGGTACTCCCTTAAAGGATTCAAAAGGAAGGGTTACATCCCATCTTTCCGGTATTCTCTATCGATTTACAAACCTTCTTGAAGAAGGTATTCGTCCAATTATGGTTTTTGATGGAAAACCACCTTCATTCAAATCAGAGACACTGGAATGTAGGAGGAAAATACGTGAGGAAGCAGCAATTAAGCGAGATAAAGCGAAAGCTGCAGGACTCATGGAAGAAGCCTATAAGTATGCACAGGCATCTTCATCACTTGAACCCGGAATGGTGGATGATTCCAGACGTTTGCTGGAATATATGGGTATTCCGATTGTCAATGCGCCGTCTGAAGGTGAAGCCCAGGCAGCGTATATGGTAATTAAGGGAGATGCCGATTTTAGTGCATCACAGGATTATGATTCGCTTTTGTTTGGCGCTCCGCGGGTCGTACGCAATCTGACAATTACAGGAAAACGGAAAATCCCACGTAAAAACATTTATGTCGAAGTTAAACCTGAGATTATCGATCTGGATAAGTCCTTAAAGAAACTTAAAATTGATCGTGAACAACTGATTGCTCTTGCAATGTGTGTTGGAACGGATTTCAATTCAGGTCTTGAAAATGTGGGTCCGAAAACTGCACTTAAACTGGTACATAAATACGGAACCATTGAGAATATACTGGAATCAAAAGGCCAATATATTGAAGGTCTTGATGAGATAAAAGCATTTTTCATGTCTCCTCCTGTAATCGATGATTACCAGCTGATCTGGAAACTCCCCGATAGGGATAAGATTGTTTCCTTTCTGTGTGGTGAACACGATTTTTCTGAAGAACGTGTCCTCAAAGCAATTGATAGGTTGGAGACTGCTTCTAAAAAAAGTGGTCAGAAAACCCTTGATCAGTGGTTCTAAATCTCAATGAGAGAATTGCCGGTCATCTCGGGTGGCTTTTTCAATCCAAGCATTTCAAGAATCGTAGGTGCGACATCTGCAAGAATTCCGTCTCGAATTTTACTGACTCTTTTAGAAATACAGAGACATCTTACAGGATTGCTTGTGTGGGCTGTATGCGGTTGTTTGCTGTCCAGATCTATCATTTTCTCCGCATTTCCATGGTCTGCAATTATTAATGCCTCTCCACCTTCTAATTGTAGTACCCTTATGGCCCTGCCGACACAGTCGTCTACAGCTTCAACCGCTTTCACGGCAGCATCGAAAAATCCGGTATGGCCGACCATGTCCATATTTGCGTAGTTGAGGACAATTACATCATATTTCCCTGATTGGATGTGCCGGACAAGTTCTTCAGTTACTTCATAAGCACTCATTTCCGGTTTTAAATCATAGGTGGCAACTTTTGGTGATGGTATAAGGCATCTATCTTCCCCTTCGAATTTGTGTTCCACACCACCATTGAAAAAAAATGTAACATGTGCATATTTTTCGGTTTCAGCAATACGTAACTGTTTCTTTCCTTCCCTGCTCAATACTTCTCCAAGTGTATTCCGGATTTCTTCCGGCGGAAAGGCAATTGGCACATCCAGATTTTCATCATATTGGGTCATACACACATAGTAAACATGGGGTCTTACATCTCTTTCAAATCCTTCAAAATCATCCTTTACAAAAGCATAGGTTAGCTGGCGAGCTCGATCAGGGCGAAAGTTGAAAAAGATTACTGAATCATTGTCTTTGATGGTGGCAATAGGTTCACCGTTTTCATCAACTATAACGGTGGGTTTGACAAACTCATCGTTCTCTCCTCTGTCATAGGCATTCTGCACGGCTTCCACGCTGCTATTTGCTTTAATCCCTTTTCCTTTTGTTAAGGCATCGTATGCAAGTTTTGTTCTGTCCCAGCGTTTGTCCCTGTCCATTGCATAATATCTTCCTGCAACTGAGGCAATTCTGGCGATTCCATTAGCATAGAAATCCTCATGTTTTTTCATATCTCCAAGGGCAGTTCTGGGGGGAACATCCCTACCGTCTAGGAATGCATGGATGAAGACTTCCTTTAGTCCCTGTCGAGTTGCCAGTTCAACAAGTGCTCGCATATGGTTCATGTGGCTGTGAACGCCACCATAGGAAAATAGTCCCATCAGGTGAATACTGGAATTGTTCTCTTTTACATTCCGGATTGCCCTGAGAAACTCTTTGTTATTGAAAAAATCACCGTTACGGATGGCAAGGTTTATGCGGGTAAGGTCCTGATACACGATTCGGCCGGCGCCAATATTTAGGTGTCCAACTTCCGAATTTCCCATCTGACCTTCCGGTAATCCAACTGCCTCTCCTGCCGCATCAAGAAGTGAATTCGGGTATTCTTTTATCAGCCTATCAAGATTAGGTGTATTTGCAAAGGCTATAGCATTTCCTTCCTTTTCAGGTGAATATCCCCATCCGTCGAGTATTATTAACAACAGGGGTTTCCCGATAGTTCCCATAATGGGACACATTGCATTGATCATATATTAACGGTGTCCTGATAGTATTAATCTCCTTTATGTATCATTCAGATCATATATAGTGTGTTGCATTTTTGTTTTCAATGTTGCTCAAAAAGGAGAGTTTGTCAGGTCGGAATAAACACAATAAATTTACGTATGATGACATAATTATTAGGACAAAACAGACACATAATTTGTGAGCAGTTATTTTTCAGATTTTTATGCTTAAATAAAAACTCCAGAATAGGTTGCAACAATGAAAAGTGCCAGAATAGTACTTGTCCAAAAAAAGGAATCCTTTGGCACAAACATTTGATGGATAAATGATTAAATCGTGATTTTCTATGTACAAAGCACTAATTTTTGATATGGATGGAATTCTTATTGATTCCATGCCTTCACATGTGTCAATTCTCTCAGAAGTATTTGCTGAAGTAGGCGTGTCAATAGATCCGGAAATTATTTACGAGATGGAAGGAGCAAAGACCATAGATATCGTTTATAAGCTTCTTGAGAAGGCGGGTATTGATCCATCTTCCCTTGACCTTGATGGGATTCTGGCAAAATACCGGAGAGAGTTTGAAAAGCGAGCATCTTTTACTCCATTTGAAAACCTCAGGTTAATTCTCCCGTCTCTAAAAGAAAAGTTTCTTCTTGCAGTAGTTTCCGGTGCGGACAGAAGCATTGTACATTCCATCATAAATTCCATATATCCTTCTGTTTTCGACATAGTTATAACAGGCGACGATGTGGATTTTGCAAAGCCAAACCCTGATCCTTTCCTCAAAGCTGCGGAGATGCTAGGTGTAGATAAAAAAGAGTGTATTGTCATTGAAAATGCAATATTGGGCGTGGAAGCGGCAAAGCAAGCTGGGATGTATTGTGTTGCAGTCCCCACTTACATAGAACCTTTCTTGCTCTCAGATGCGGATATTATATTTGAGGACCATGATGAATTGGTTGAGTATCTGAAATCCCTCTGATTGAATCAATCAGCAAAATCTTCAAGTTTTTGCCTTTTGCGGTACGCCATCCCGTCAAAAATAGATACAATATCACCAGAATCATCGGTTACAGTAATTGTGTATGTGGCAATTTTAGGGGTTCGCGTTGTTTCCTTTGCTTCGGCATACAGTGTTCCCGCAATTCCTGCTTTTGTAAATGATATATTTGCATTGATAGCGACAGCGACAGTTCCATGGGAATTTGAAGCGGCTGCAAATGCGAAATCCGCAAGTGTAAAAATTGCTCCTCCATGGACGGTTCCGATTCCATTGAAGTGTTTTTCTGTGATCTCCATGCTTGCCTTTGCATATCCTTCTGATACTTCCAGCAATTCAATTCCACTAAATTCTGCGAATTTATCAAGTTTGAAGAATTTTTTAAGGTTATCCATTGATCTCGCCGTTATAATTAATCTCCAATATCAATTCTGCAAAAATAAATCATATATATTAGGAATTTTACCTTTAAGAGTTCTTTCCTATATTTTATATTCCTTATCGGCAGATATTTCACATCAAATGTTGTTTTAGAGCTTCCAGACATAACCGTTTTTCTGGACTTTTTTCCACAACATGTATTCTTCTTCCCTGTCTGCGATGCGTATATAGGTATCGTGATGGTAGTTTATTTCAGAAGTAAAACTTGCTTTAAAAACTCTGTCGCGTTTTTGACATACGTCAGATTACACAGTATATACAACTTTTCCGTCTCAGATCGATTGTACTTTGAGCCATAGTCCCTTTGATCGGAATGTAGTTCCCGAAAATGGTAGGCATAACAAACTTATTGAATGACGTAAATCTCTCTTTTATGGGTTTGCCGGTAATAGGCACAGATGAGGCAAAAAATTTGCCTCCAAGTGAACTATTTGAAATTTTGTCATCGAGTGAAAAGGGTCTTTCTACTTCGGAAGCAAGAGAACGACTCCTGCACTATGGGCCAAACGAGATCACTGAAAAGAAATCTCATCCATTTATAAAATTCTTATCTTATTTTTGGGGCCCGATTTCCTGGATGATCGAGATTGCCGCAGTCTTGTCAGCAGTTCTTCATCGCTGGGCCGACTTCTGGATCATCACTTCGCTACTGATCATAAATGCCCTAGTCGGATTTAGAGAGGAACACAAAGCAGATAATGCTATTGAATTATTGAAACAGAAACTTGCTCTGAAAGCGCGAGCACTTCGTGACGACAAATGGATTTGGCTGCCTGCTCGTGAACTTGTTCCTGGTGATATTGTGCGGCTACGCTTAGGGGACATTGTTCCAGCGGATGTCAAACTAATTGAGGGAGATTTTCTGCTGGTAGATGAATCTACATTAACCGGAGAATCCCTCCCTGTAGATAAGCATGTTCTTGATGTTGCATATTCCGGATCCATTATACGTCAGGGTGAAATGGACGCAATGGTAGTTGCTACCGGGATGAGCACGTATTTCGGCAAGACGGCCAAGTTAGTGGAAAAGGCCGAAAAACAAAGTCATTTTCAGAAGGCTATAATCAAGATTGGCGATTATCTGATCGTGTTTGCCCTTGCACTTTCAGTTCTTATATTTCTTGTAGCACTTTTCCGACATGAAAGTATGCTGGAATTTTTACAATTTGCACTGGTACTGATTGTGGCAGCGATACCGGCAGCTCTGCCTGCAGTACTTACAGTCACAATGGCAGCTGGCGCAATGTCATTGGCTAAAAAAGGAGCTATTGTCAGTAAACTTGCTTCCATTGAGGAAATAGCCGGCATGGATGTTTTGTGTTCGGATAAGACGGGCACTATTACTAAAAATGAACTTACTCTTTCCGGAATAGAAGCCTTTGGTGATTTTTCCGAAAAAGATGTGCTCCTGTTTGCCAAACTTGCATCAAGAGAAGAAGATAAGGATCCGATTGACAATGCCATTATTACAAAAACCAGTGACATGCAGGACTTTGCCAGCATAACTGATAAGTATAGGGTAATTGCATTCAAACCATTTGACCCGGTTTCAAAAAGGACAGAAGCCACAGTAGAGGATTCCAGTGGTAATAAGTTCAGGGTAACCAAGGGTGCGCCTCACGTAATTCTGTCACTTGTGGACAGGAAAGACGTATCTGACGTGCCAATTGATGAATATGTTGACAAGTTTGCTGCCAGAGGATATCGAGCATTAGGTGTTGCCAGAACAGATGCTTATGGAGTATGGCATTTTACCGGTCTTATTGCCCTTTACGACCCACCCCGGGAAGATTCAGCAGAAACCATCAAAAGCGCACAATCCATGGGTGTGGATGTTAAAATGGTTACCGGAGATCATCTAGCTATTGCCAGGGAAATCGCAAGGCAGGTGAACCTAAACTCAAGTAGGATCATGCCAGTAGCTTCCTTTCTGGATATTCCCGACAGAAAAGCAGAGGATATTGTTGAAAACGCAAGTGGTTTTGCCCAGGTTTTCCCTGAGCATAAGTATCATATTGTTAATATATTACAGCGTAGTGGACACATTGTAGGTATGACTGGAGACGGGGTCAATGATGCACCAGCTCTGAAAAAAGCCGATGCAGGCATTGCTGTTGCCGGTGCTACGGACGCAGCCAAATCAGCTGCTGACATCGTGCTAACAAGCCAGGGACTTTCCGTCATTGTCGATGCAATCAAGGAAAGCCGTAAAATATTCCAGCGCATGAACAATTATTCCATCTACAGGATTAATGAAACAATCCGCGTGATGCTTTTCATAACCCTTTCCGTAATGTTATTTCAATTCTATCCAGTTACTGCATTAATGATCGTTTTGTTAGCAATTCTGAATGACATACCAATCATGACCATTGCTTACGACAATGTCAAATACTCTGATATGCCGGAAAAATGGGATATGAGGACGTTGTTAAGTATAGCTACTTTTCTTGGAGTTATCGGGGTTGCCAGCTCATTTGGAATTCTTTACATAGGCTTGCATATTTTTCATTTAACCCACGAAGTTCTCCAGTCATTTATATATCTAAAACTTTCTGTGGCTGGTCATTTTGCACTGTTTGTAGCAAGAACAAAAGGTCCCTTTTGGTCAGTGAAACCAGCAAAGCCCCTATTAATAGCAGTGATAGTCACGCAACTTATTGCTACATTAATCACGGTTTATGGGATCCTACTTCCTGCAATGGGTTGGGGGTTAGCACTTTTTGTATGGGGTTATTCATTGACGTCCTTTCTTATAACAGATCTTATTAAACTTCCTTTCTACAAATTGCTTGATCATACAGGGATAAACAGATAACCCATTCTGTAGAAATATTTGTCTTAGATCTTATATTCAAGACTTGGATAATCTCGCCCAATATCGAATCAGATATGATTATCATTCAAATGCAGAAACAAAAATCTGCAATAAGATAGAAGAGCCATCACAATAAATAATCATCCTTGAATTGAGGAGGAAAGTGAATCTGCGCAATAAAATCCAAGACATAAGGATTATGTGAGATGTGAACCATATCGAGCTAAAACAGACAAAATGAATCAATTTTGTGGGAACTAAATGGCTCAAATAGTGGAGTTCTGAGGTCCGGCAGGTAAAAATTTTGTGCTAAATGTTCATTTCAGTTATAGTTTAATGAGATTTCCGTGGCCTATTATAGCAACCAAACAACACCAAAATAAATACTATACAATCATGATAAACATATTCTTGTTTCTAAGCATTGCATTTTTACTCACTTTTGTAATCGGAAGGCAAATAGAAAAAATAAAAGTGCCTTGGATTTTTGCTGCCTTACTTTTGGGTGTATTGCTCGCTATATATAACCCGGTTACTTCTATTACTTCTTCGGAAATCTTTATTTTCTTTGCAAAACTTGGGATGTATTTTCTGCTTTTTATGATAGGACTTGAAATTGATTTGAAGGAAATGAAAAAGAAAGGCAGATTTATTATTAAAGCTACATTCTTCATTATTTTTTTGGAAGCTATTTCTGGAAGTTTGCTTGTTCATTTTATTTTTGGAAATAACTGGTTTATATCTTTTCTTGTAGCCATGTCCTTTGCAACTGTTGGAGAGGCTATTTTAATTCCCATCTTAGACGAATTTAAATTAATAAATACTGATTTAGGACAGGCAATAATTGGAATAGGAACTTTAGATGACACTATCGAAATATTAGCCTTAATTTTGGTCACTTTTTTAGTTGGTTCCAGTGTACAGGTCCATTTTGATATCAGTCTGATTATAATTTCATTATTTATTCTCTTTATACTTACAATAGGATTTACCAAGCTTAAACAACAAGGCAACAAATTTGACTTTTTAAACGTTGAAATTACATTTCTTTTTACAATTTTTGTAGTGTTTTTGTTTTTAGGAATAGGAGAATATGCTGAGGCAGCACCTCTCGCTGCATTGCTTGCGGGAATCGGAATTGGAAACTTTCTTCCAGAAAAGAGGTTGAAATTAATAGATAGTGAAGTAAAAACAATGTGTTATGGTTTTTTTGCGCCAATATTTTTCTTGTGGGTAGGGGCTACATTGGATATGGATTATCTTGTCAGTTATCCCTTACTTGTCCTTTTAGTTGTTGCAGTATCCAATGGATCAAAACTTCTGGGTAGTTACATTGTTGCAAGAGACGAGCTGGGAATAAAAAAATCCATTTTATTGGGAATTGGTCTTTCGGTGAGATTCAGTACCAGTATTATCATCATAAAAATTCTATTTGAGAATGGATTAATTGGCAGTGATTTATATTCTGTTATCATAGCCTCAAGCATAGCTTTTAAATTTATTGTTCCAGTTTTATTCTCCAATCTGATTGATAGGTGGAAGATAGCTAAATTAGGATAAAATTTAGGCTCCAGTAGCCTATATGAATATTTGTGCGGGTCTCCTTTGCTTTTAGCTCTCAGATGATTTCAGGGTGCTGGAGGCGATTGGCATATTTGGGTGCTTGTTTCATCAGTGTTGAGGTTTGTGATCAGGAAGAATGTCGAAAATTAAGATTTATTGGCATTGCAAGTTTAGCATGGTTATATCCTAAATATTAAATATCCCACAACTTAATATTTACAAATACAGGAGTGCATGGGGCATCAAACTTGGCTAAATGGCATTCATTCACAGCTGATGAGGTATTTGATAAACTCGACACATCAGTTGATGGTTTAAGTACCGTAGAGGCGCAGAAAAGGCTTGAGAAATACGGCAGAAATGAAATCATAAGCAAGAGAGAAGAAACAAAACTGAAGGTTTTTCTCAGGCAGTTTGCAAATGTCCTCATAATCATACTTTTGGTAGCATCATTTATCTCTTTTGCAATAGGTGAGGTTGTTGATTCCGGCACAATCATGCTGATCGTATTGCTGAATGCGGTGTTGGGATTTACCCAGGAATGGAAAGCAGAAAAAGCAATTGAAGCTCTAAAGCACATGCTGGGGCAGAGATCAAAGGTCATTCGCGCAGGTGAGATAGCTGAGATCGATGCGACACTTATTGTTCCGGGTGATGTCGTAGTACTTGAAATCGGTGAGAATCTGCCTGCGGATGTGTATATTTTTGAGTCCAACAGTCTGTCAATGGATGAGGCCCCGCTGACCGGTGAATCCACACCGGTTGAAAAGAACGTCGGAGTTGTGCCGGAAGAAGCAATTCTGGTAGAGCGCAGCAACATGGGGTATATGGGTACGACAATTACGAATGGCTGGGGCAAAGGCGTGGTTGTTGAAACCGGCATGAACACCGAATTCGGAAAAATTGCTGAGCTTGCACAGGAGGTGGAAGAGGAAGAAACACCGCTTGCAAAGAGGCTAGATGTACTCGGGAGGCATATTGGTGAGATCTCCCTTGTTGTTGCAGTCCTTATTACACTGATGGGAATCCTGCAACAGCGGGATCTCATCGAGATGTTCTTTATAGGTGTGGCCCTTGCCGTTGCAGTCATACCTGAAGGCCTTCCGGCAGTGGTCACATTGACACTCGCACTTGGCATAAAGAACATGGCTAATCGCAACTGTCTGATACGAAAGCTTCCTGCATCCGAAACGCTTGGTTCAACATCTGTTATCTGTACTGACAAGACAGGTACACTCACCAAAGACGAAATGACTGTCAAAACGATATACCTTCCCGGAGGCACATATGAGGTCACAGGTATCGGATATGAACCAAAAGGTGAGTTTAAGATAGGGGAAGAAATTATAGAGCCGGATGAACATCCAGATCTTATCAGGTTCCTGGATGCCGGACTTTTGTGTAACCATACGGCCCTGTCACATACCGGAAATAAATGGACCATAATCGGTATGCCTACTGAGGGTGCACTGGTTGTGGCCGCCCACAAGGCAAAAAGATTTAAAACGGATATAACTTCTCCTCAATCTCCCGTTGTTACAGAGTTTTCCTTCAACTCGGTGCGCAAAAGAATGACGGTGATATATCACAATGAGAAGATAAATACCGCATATGTCAAGGGCGCACCGGAAATAATACTTGAGCTGTCAACGAAGTATCTGGTTGACGAAAGTATAACTGACCTGACTCAATCAAAGAAAGAAGATTTTCGCAAGGCATACGAAGATCTTGCAGGAAGGGGACTGCGGGTACTTGCTGTAGCGTATCGGGATCTGCCGCCGGATATTGAGATGAGCGCAGATTCGGTGGAGAGGGAGTTGATATTCCTTGGATTTGCCGGCATCCTAGATCCAGCACGACCGGAAGTGAAAGAGGCGATGGAATTCTGCCGCAGTGCCGGGATCGATGTCATAATGATGACAGGTGACTCACCTCTCACTGCACAGGCTGTTGCAGAGGAAATTGGTCTGAAAAGCCATGGTACGCTGCAGGGAAAAGATGTTGATAATGCGTCTGACCTCGAATTGAAAGATGCATTGGTTGAAACAAAAATCCTTGCGAGGGTATCACCTGCGCATAAACTTCGTGTAATCGATATCCTGAGAAAAGGGGAACATACCATTGCGATGACAGGTGATGGTGTGAACGATGCGCCGGCTTTAAAAAGTGCAAGTATTGGTATAGCAATGGGAATCAAGGGTACTGATGTTGCAAAGGAAGCCAGCGACATGGTACTAGTCGATGACAACTTTGCAAGTCTGGTTTCGGGTGTTGAGGAAGGGCGGCGAGAATATGACAATACCTTAAAGTTTACGCGATATCTCCTTTCATCCAATTTTGGGGAGATAATTGCAATAGCTGGTGCCATACTCCTGAACATGCCGTTGATACTTCTACCCGT
>NZ_JASGLW010000010.1 GCF_030156785.1 Methanohalophilus sp. | reverse complement strand
TGAAAGATGGTGCAGGGAACATACCTGCCCGGCATCCATAATTGATGCTTTTGAAAACAACTTCGAGTTCGGAGCACACAAAGCTGCATTTATTGCCCAGCTCGCAAAAAAGCATAAACTGCTGATTCACTCGGAGATGCCTGATGACGATGTGAGGGATATTTTCTTTGAACCGGTAAAGGACATCCAAAAAGTAGTAGATGATTTGCTGGAAGAGAATCCAGATGCAAGAATATATGTGATGCCTTACGGCCAGATGACTTTACCGATAAATTGAAAATGGTAGATTCAGTGGGTATCATGTACCCAGAATTCCCCTTCTGAAGTTATTTCTTTTTTCCATACTGGTACATTTGCTTTAAGGCGCTCTATACCTTCCCTTAAAGCAGAAAACATCTCCTGGCGATGGGATGCTGCAACAACAATGTATACTATGTCAGCACCCGGCATGAGTTTTCCATACTTGTGATACATGACCGCATCAATAACCCCCTCCTGTGCCCGGAGATCGGAACAAATTGCTTCCATATGTTTCTCAGCAATAGTTTCATACTTCTCAAAATCAAGCATTTTCGTGATTGTTCCGTCGGTATTTTCCCTGACAACTCCAACAAAGGTTCCTATGCACCCGACCTCTGGGAAAGCAGGATTTTGTTTTACCTTTTTTATAAGGGATTCAAGCGTCATGTATTCTGGAAGATCTTTTATTGCCTTCACAACCGGCTTCATATCCCAATCAGAGCGCGGAGGTAAGCGGAAAAGGACATTTGAAATTTCATCGCCATCATCGAGATCACCAAGTACAACCTTTGGCAAATCCGTTTTTTTTGCTCCTTCAACAATTGCAAAATCCATTCCTGAATCGGCAAGCATGTCAAGTGCTTTATCAAGCCCCTCATCACGGCTGATTGTTACAACCCCTTCTTCAGCAACAGCGGAAGTCATGGTGGCTCCTGCATCAAAGTGCTTTCCGGTATCCTTTTCAGGAGAATCAAATCGGTGATCTGTCATCAATTTGACAGTTCCGACTTTTCCTTTTGCGGAGAGAGCCTAAACCAAACGGCATGTAAAAGTGGTTTTCCCCGTATTCTTGTTCCCTACTACTGCAATGATTTTCATAGGATAGGGATTGGAAATTAAGGTATTAATATGTAATTATGCTGGAGATATATAAGAATCAATAAATACAGTTACTTTGTTGAAAACATTTCTGGAAAGCCAATATCTTAAATTATACCTCTGCCTACAGATGCTTTAAAGTTACATAAAAGTGCTTTAAAATACACTAAAATATCTGATTCAGTGGGGATGATTGTAGGCAGCCATTTTAACACATGGCCAGCCATAAAAAACATGGGGATAGACGTGGTTGGAACACTGGAAAACATAGGGATTAAACTCGAGTTTCCTGTTACCGATCATATTGAATGGTGGGGACTTTTGTTGATAGATTGATATTATTTAATTAATAAATTGATTCACAACACAAAAATATAATACATAATAGTTCTTTTATTTTAACCATGGATGATCGGATCATCAGAATAAAAGATCTTCCTGAAGAAGAAAGACCTCGCGAACGTCTTATGAAAAGAGGAGCTGAAAGTCTTTCCAATTCCGAATTGCTGGCGGTTATCCTGAGAACAGGGACGGCAAAGGAAAATGTTATAAGTCTTTGTAATCGTATTTTTTCTGAGTATAATATCAAGCAACTCAGTCAGGCAAGCCTCACAAAACTTATGGAAATTCATGGGGTTGGAAATGCAAAAGCAGCCCAGATTGCAGCAATTTTTGAACTGGCAAGAAGACTTGAGAGTTTTTGTGAGGAGCCAAAGCGTAAAATCAAATCTTCCGCTGATGTGTACTCGCTGATTTATCCTCAGGTCCGGGAATTGAAAAAAGAACGCCTCACAACCCTACATCTTGATACAAAAAACAATGTTATCAGGGAAGAAATAGTGTCCATCGGAACCCTAAATTCAAACATCGTTCACCCGAGGGAAGTTTTCAAATCAGCACTCCTTGAATCCGCAGCATCTGTCATCATCACGCATAATCATCCGTCGGGAGATCCCAGCCCAAGCAGGGAAGATATTGCAGTCACCCAGAAACTGGTTGACGGGGGAAAACTGCTGGGAATAGATGTACTGGATCATGTAATCATCGGAGATGGATGTTATGTCAGTTTAAAGGATCAAGGATACATTCCATGATTTCTGAACCAAAAAAACATTTAAGTTATTGGATACCATTAAAGCAGCAGATGAAAGAAATTGAGCTATTAGATCCTTATGCAGTACCCTACAAAGGTATTTATGCCATTTGCAATGAGGACAATACTCTCGCAGAAATAATAGAGGACAGCAACTGCTACGGTGGCGCAGCATGGTCTCGCTACCATTATTCACATTCACCGCTAATCCTGAATACAAGAGTTCTCGGAAACATGAATCGTTTTCTTGTGAAAACCGGATGTGAAAAGCTGAACCTTATTCCGTCTTCTGCTGCAGCAGGTATTGAAGCAGTTGAAGTTAAAGGCTCAGATGTAAAAATCACCTATGCAGGTCTTGGGGGAGGAGGTGTTGGTGCCACCCGTTGCAGGGCAATGGCACGGGGAGTACTCAATACCTCATTAACTAAATCAGGTGGTGGGAGGGCGGCAAAGGGGACAATCGTAGTCCCTCGCAGAGAGCGTGTTCTCATAGGCATTGATGACACAGATACCAAGGATGAAGGTGCAACATGGTGTCTTACGCACAACATTGCCCACTGCGTTGACAGCCTTGATTCTGTTTATTTATCACAGTCTCTGGTACAGCTTTATCCCGTATCTGCAAAAACTCAGAACTGTGTTTCTACAGTGCTTGAATTCGGATGCGTAAACAAAAATGCTAAAAAAGAACTTCTTGAATCTATTCGAGGAGCACTTGAAAAATATAGTGTGTCAGGTGAAACAGGCATGGTTGCGCTCTCTTCATTTGAAGCAAGGGAAGCTTATGAATACAGTAAGCTCTGTCGCAGTGGTGAACTTACTCATGCTTTTGCTAAACAATATGCCGAAGAAAACGGTATAGAAATCTGGATGGACGGAAATGGCCTTATTGGTGCTCTTGCTGCCATTGCATGGTTTGCACGCCCGGATGAATCAGTAATAATGGACGCTGAAATTCTATGAATACAAAAGCTTCTAAAAGGAAATTTTCCGGTGCAGAAGCAATCCTTGAAACAGCAAGGAAATGCAATATCGGGCTTGTCAGCGGTGTTCCCGGCTACCCGATTACTTCTCTTATGAACATGTTTCTGAAAGATTCTTTTTTTAGTGACAAATCCTTTTGGGTAACCAACGAAAAAGTCGCTCTGGAGATGGCTCTTGGTGCATCGGTAACAGGAACACGGGCATTAGTAATTAACAAACATGTGGGTATGAACGTCCTCTCTGATCCGCTAATCTCATCAACCACCCATACAATCGGTGCAGGAATTGTGATAATTGTAGGTGATGACCCCGGTATTACCGCATCTCAGAATGAACAGGATTCCCGATACTTTGGGACACTGGCTGAAGTTGCCCTGTTTGATCCAGCAAAACCACAGGATACTGCAACTGCATTAAGCGATGCATTCAGGATTTCAGAGAAAAGTCATTCTGTCGTAATAATAAGGGTTACCTCCAGAATGTTGGAAAGCCTCCAAGAAGTAGACTTCCCAGATTCTTCAGAAACAACTGCTACCTATGATCTTTCTATCTGGGATTACACAATGAAAGGGAAACATCAGCTCTTCCATGCAATATCTTACCCCTATCTTGTCGCTGAAAGTGAGAAAAGAGCAGCATCCCGTTTAAGTGAAAATAAAGAAAAGCTGGGTATTGTTTCATCAGGATACGTTTCCACAATTGTTGATGAAGTAATAAGCAAAAATAAGGTTAATTGTTCCCATCTTGTTCTCAACATGGTCGCACCTTTTCCTTATAAGGCAATTAGAAAATTCATTGATAAACATGAGAATATTCTGGTTGCAGAAGAGACGGAAACCTATCTGGAATCACACATGGCAATGAGCCGGAAGGTAAAAGGCAAGATGACTGGGCATCTTCCTTATGGCATAATTGTAGATGATGATATAAGCACTGCAATCAGTGAAATTGACAAGGATCAGGTTAGAGCAACAAGAAAAATTGAAACCATTGCCTCCAGGGGACCCAGACCACTTTGTGAGGATTGTCCATTCCTTCCACTCTACAGGATTCTTGGGAAATTGGAAGTCCCGATAGCCGGTGACGTCGGATGCCTGATACGCAGTGCACCGGCTCCTTTACGGGCAGTTGAAACTGGATTTGCACTGGGATCTTCAATATCAGTTGCCAGTGGTTTTTCTACAAAAGGAATATCAGTTATAGGGGATTTTGGACTTGCACATTTCGGAATAGTTGGACTTATTAATGCAGTCCAACTCGACAGCGATATCTTAATAATAATCCTGAAAAACCATGTTGCTGCAATGACAGGTGGACAGGAAGCTCCTGACCTTACCAATGTGGTCAGGCAACTGGTTGAAGATGTTATGACTATTAATGCAGATGACGAAAGCGAGGAAGAACTAAGAAAAGTTATTCAGGGCAAACTTGTCAGGAAGGGTATATCTGTTATTTTCATTGAGGGAAAGTGCACTAAATATTGTGATGATGAGGAGATGTAAATATGAAGGTGGCATGCGTACAGTTAGATATTGATCTGTGCGAAAAGAAGGCAAATATCAGGAAAGCACTTGAAATGTCAACAAATGCTGTTGAGAATGGTGCTGAAATTGTGGTGCTTCCAGAAGTATTCTCCACAGGCTTTTGCTATGATAATATCAAGCAACAGGCAGAACTTCCTCCGTACCCTACCCTTGAACCATTTAAGAAATTATCCCGAAAAAATGCGTGTGTGATTATCGGTTCCCTAATTGAATTAAAGGAAGAAGATAATCAATATGCAAACATGGGCTTCTATATAGATTCCGGAAAACTTATAGGAGAATACAGAAAAACACACCTTTTCAAGGAGGAAAATGCCTATTTTTCAAAGGGAAGTGAGATCAATTCTTTTGCAATCCCTAGCAAAAACCTCAGAATTGGACTTGAGATTTGCTATGAAGTACGATTCCCTGAAGTTGCACGTAAGCTTGCATTGCAGGGCGCTGATATCCTCGTAACCATTGCACAATTCCCTGATCCCAGATGTGATCAGTGGAAGACTCTTTCAAAGGCAAGAGCTATCGAAAATCAAATCCCACACATTGCCTGTAACCGTACAGGCAACGACCCGAAAAACAGCTTTTTCGGTCATTCAATGATAATCGATGCACTTGGCAATATTGTTAAAGAAGCCGGAAGGGAAGAGGGAATAATTATGGGGGAACTTGACTCTGCGTTGTCAAAGGAAGTCCGCAGTTTTATTCCTGTTTTTACTGATAGGAGAAAAGAGCTCTATTAAATTGACAATTTTTTAGCTATAGAAGACACACAGAGAAAACACCAATTCTAGCGTTCATTTTATGACTTGAACTCTTAACTATAAGACAATTCAAATCTAAGCCTTTATGACATATAACTATGGATAATTAACACCGCCAAGTAACTAACTGCAGTACTGACGATCGCAGAGTTTTTTGAGATTCAGAGTGAACCGCACAAGACAATAATCTTATAAAGAGTACCTTACTGGAATACCAAGGATTTCATCCTTTCCTGATGCAATATCCTTTGCAATCATGGCACAGCCAAGTGCAGCACTCCATTTTCCAAGTATTTTTGGCTTGCAGCCTGAATGTTTCCAGACAAGCTCCTGCACATATTCCACTTCTCCTATTGAACCTGCAAGGAACAAGCTGCTTTTGTCAATTCCATAATCTCTCAATAAAACCTACATAGCTGTAATTTCCATAGCTGCAAACAGACCAAGGCAATCCATTGAAAATGCCGCATCCTGTTTGCCTTCATCAAATGCTTCAAGTAATTCCGAAGATGTTGTATAAGCAGTATTTTTCAGGACACCGCTGTTCATGAAAGCCTCATTAGCAGTGCATTTTCCTGCATCTACATTTCGGATTGCCTCTAAATCAAGCGGACCATGATTTGTTCCCGGCGCAAAAATACAGGCATCGATAGCCCCTATCACTTTGCCATCTGCAACTCCCACAGTCACTGTATTTGAACCCATGTCAGATACAATGAAGTCCATGGCACCACTACAGGCGGCATTATAGGCAATACCCAGTTTTTCAGGACTGGTGGAATGAGAAAAAATATTCAGCCTCGGATCAGTATTGCTTTTTTTATGTATTCCCGGAATCACTACTGCCGGAAGATCACTATGCAGTATTGCATCAAAAACAAGAGTTCCGGCACCGGTTTTTTCCCCGGCACCTTCAATGCTCTGCACACCTCTGTTTTTCACATTTTTTATATTTTCAATGCAGGAGATACCGTCTCCCATTGAATATGTAATTGCAACAAGCTCAATTTCATCTGCTTGAATATTAAAATTATCCATGAGAATTGGAATAATTTCCTTTTCATCTATATTTGAGAGTTCATGTCTGGGTATTTCAAAATGCTTTTTGTAAGAATTGTCAATAGCAGCAAAACGCATTGCATTTGTTCCGTGATCAATTCCCAGAAACATGATAAACTCCTTTTCAAGATAGCATAGCGTTTAATTCATCCATTAGCTTTTCGCCTTCCTCAAGACTCCCTACGTTTGTAACAAGACGTATTTCCTGTGAGGAAGTACCTTGCGATAACAGAAGTCTCAAATTACCTCTGCTATCCGGACGCAGGATTTTTGCAGTTAACCTGCCACCGGAAGCACTTTTCCCCCTGACGGAAATAATTGAAGGAATTATTCGCTTAATGTTTGGATGCTGGCTAATTATACGAAGAATTTTCTTACCAGTTCGACCTCCAATTACAGTGGTATGAGAGCCACCAAGCTTATCCTTTAAAATTGAATCAGAAGACATATGAACAAAAAAGGTATTGACAGAGCACTCAAATGCTCTGTATATCATTCATAGTGAGAAGATTAATGCCACCTTCATTAAGGATCTTGATAGCCTTTTCTATGTCACTTACACGGACTATTAAAAAAGCCTTTTCAGTACGTGTTACAAAGGCGTAGGCATAATCTATATTGACATTGTGTTTCCCCAGCAGGTCTGCAATTGTTGCAAGCTGTCCGGGAACATCTTTCATTTCAATTCCCAGGACATCTGTCTCAGAAACCGTGAAGCCTGCATTATGGAGAACACGATGTGCATTATCTGGATTATCAACAACCATCCTGATTATTCCAAAATCACCGGCTTCGGCGATTGTGAAAGCACGGATATTTATTGATTCCTCCTTAAATTTGGACGCAATGTTTGCAAGCCTTCCAGGTTTATTTTCTGCGAAAAGAGAAATCTGTTTGATAAGATTATCATCCATTTTACCAACCCATTATTATTTACTATAAGTAAGTTTTCCCGATATTGTTTATAGCTTTCTGTTATCAATTACTTTTTTTGATTTGCCCATTGAACGTGGAAGAGTACCGTGTTCTACAAGTTCCACTTTAACAGAAAGATTCAGGACATTCTTCAGAGATTCGGAAACTCTCTTTTCAAGAGCCATAATGTCATTGACCTTATCACTGAAAGCCTCATCATTCATTTCAATCTGGACTTTCATGACATCAAGTTCATTGATGCGATCCACGATTATCATGAAGTGCTCACCAACTTCGGGAATCTTCATAAGTACTGATTCAACCTGACCGGGGAATACATTGATTCCACGAACAATAAGCATATCATCAACACGTCCTGAAACACGCATGATTCTGGGATGAGTACGACCACATTTGCAGGGTTCCCTGTTCAAAACTGTGTAATCACCAATGCGGTACCTGATAAGCGGCAGAGCTTCCTTGGCAAGGGTTGTTATCACCAGTTCACCACGTTCCCCATCAACGAGAGGCTCACCGGTATCGGGATCAATAATCTCAACAAGAAACTGGTCTGCCCATATGTGAATACCATTCTGGTATCTACATTCTGTAAACAACGGGCCACTTAACTCTGATGTCCCGAATATATCATATGCTTTAATTCCAGTAGCATCTTCTATGCGTTTACGCATTTCCTCAGTCCATGGTTCAGCCCCAAGAATACCAACACGAAGACGTGTGTCTTTTGCGAAATCCAGTCCTTCTGCTTTTGCAACTTCACTCATGTAAAGCAAGTATGAAGGAGTGCATGCAATGGCTGTTGTACCAA
Organism: Methanohalophilus sp.; assembly: GCF_030156785.1. Taxonomy (GTDB): domain Archaea; phylum Halobacteriota; class Methanosarcinia; order Methanosarcinales; family Methanosarcinaceae; genus Methanohalophilus. The sequence continues at coordinate 67,227 of NZ_JASGLW010000010.1, read as the reverse complement.
GATCCTGCATGAGTTCAAGCTGTTTTTCAGTGCTTCCTGTACTTATAGGAAGAACAGTAGCACCTACTTCCTCTGCACCATAATGCATACCCAGGCCTCCGGTAAACAAGCCATATCCATAGCTTACCTGAAGTACATCATCACGTCCTACACCAATGGATGTTAGCGCTCTTCCAAGGGATTTTGACCATTCCTTGATATCGTTCATTGTATAACCAACAACAGTTGGTTTTCCGGTTGTACCTGACGATACATGAAACCGAACAAGTTGTTTGTTTGGAACGCAAAACATGCCTGTTGGATATGTATCTCGAAGATCTTTTTTATAGGTAAAGGGAAGTTTAGTTAGATCCTTAAGGGACGTTATGTCTTCGGGTTTTACGCCTACTGCATCGAAGCGTTTCCGGTAAAAGGGAGAGTGATTGTAAACATAAGAAACAAGATTCTTTAACTTCTGCTCCTGTAGTTTTTCAAGTTCATCTACAGGCATACGCTCTATCTGTGGATTCCAGTATTCTATCATAGACCTTGCCTTCCCTGCGTAAATATGATTTTACTACAGGATTGTTATCAATATTTATAAGATAACCGGATTCTGCCTTTTCATCAGAATTTCAACAACCTTATCCTTGCAAATCTGAAGAATGTTATCTATTTCTGCATTAACCTCAATACCTGCAGCACCTGCGTGCCCACCACCGGTCCCTTCATAATTCTCACTGATTTCTTCCATGATCTGACCTAAGTTTACACCGGCATTAACAGCATCACGTTTAGCACGCCCGCTGACCCGCACAGAACCGTCTTTCGAAGTCCCTATGAGAGCAACATCTGCTCCAATATTTATTAGCATAGAAGCAGCCGTTCCTCCAAATGAGCTGACATAGGAAACAACGATCAGCCAATCACCCACACGTTCAATATGAGCCCGGTTTGCGGATTTGAGCAGGGCGATGCGCATGGAAACATCTTGTGGAGTCGCAGCCATCAGTTCCAGCACTTCTGCATATTCGACACCGCTTGCTTCTATTATATCTGCAAAGGTACGAAAAGTTTCACTTGTGGCATGTTTGAAATGTCCGGTATCTGTTACTATTCCAGTCATAAGTCCTATGGCGGTGCGATACATTATCGGAGCCCCCATGCATGTCAGCACTTTGTATACAATTTCTGCAACTGACGTAGAAGGACGATGGAGGTAAAAGGAGGCGTTTTCTATAAGTGCTGTAGTTGCATGATGATCAATCACACAATAGTGCTCGAGCTCAATATTATTTAACTGGGCACTCGTAGAAGTATCGACTACAACAACAATGTCATAGTCCTTTGGATCAGGGTTTTCTACAATTTCGATTTCCAGTTTATCTATAAGAAGAGAAGCAACACGATTGCTTCCATCTACAAGACCAATGGTTCCACCTATGGCTTCTGAGAGTGCAAAGGCACTGCTCACAGCATCTGGATCAGCATTCCTGTGGCACAAATAAAGAATGTTGTGATAGTCCAGTAACCTGCTATAAAACCCAGCTTCATCTACCTGCATTTGGATCCCGACAGGATAAAATGAATTTATAAAGCAAAACTGAGATCACAGACGCTCATTGCGCCTGGAATCCCTGTGTACCCATAGATTGCTTTATTTGCTCCTGAAGCTGGGCAAAACGTTTTGAAATGCGTTCTTCTTGCCTTGAAATTGACTGTAACCTGAGTCCCAGGGTTTCACACCTTTCTTTGAGCTTGTTAATTGCATCTTCCTTTGTGCAACGAATTTGCATATCACCGACTGTTCTATAAACAACTGCATCATCATCAAGTTTTTCAAGCTCTTCAAGTGCCATTTCAGATTCTTTCTGTAAAGATTCAACCTGGCTTTTCTGAATTGCAAGAGATTGCGCCTGCTGTTGAACCTGCTGCAACTGAGCAATTTGATTCTGGACCTGTGGGGGTATTTCTGAACTCATAATGGTTTCACCTGCCTCAAAATAGATTTTAAGTGATTTTAATCTTTCTACGTTGAAGTGCAGGATTACCTTACATGTATCATTATTAAGTTTGAATTAGGAAAATTTACAATTGAATTTCATGTCCTTTGCATTTATTCTTGCAAAATGACAATATTAAAAAAGTACAGCAAATACAGATTAAAAAGGCTGTTTATTATAAAAAGTCACAGAAGTTTTATACGCATCGGCTATTAGGCATGACTCATAAGCCACATTAACCAGCCGATACCATGTATTCAGAGTCGAACGCATGGATACAAGGTCATCTGCTTCAACTTCAAGGATAATAAGTCCATTATCCGCTTTAAAAGAAATGGAAGATCTATCCGTGACCAGCCTATCCAGTTCAGGGAGCAGTGTGAGATAGATTTTTTCTGCATAATTAGTCTCAAAGATAGATTTTACAGATACCCTCATTTTTTCCCATCATATACTTTGAAACTCTTAATGTTAAACCTAAATAACAGCCTACCCTCATTGCAAAATTCAATTGACTCATCACTAACCTTAAGGCAGCTACTGTTGCAATCATTAGACGGTAGCAAAAGAATGGAAGAAAGAATCGTTGCAAGGTTACCAGTTCCCGTCATCGAAGGTTTAGGAAGGCGGCGCGGGAGTTTTTCCAATGGCGATGTAACTGTCATCCAGATAGAGAGCTTTTTAATCCCTTCTCTATAGAATAGAAGGCTTGAAGGATTCCCATGATACTCCCCTACCAGCAGAAGAGGATTAGAACTATCCATTTCCAGAAGTTCACCAAGGCTACGCTTACCACGATTTAAATAGCTACATCCAAAAAAAGAAGCCAGCCACTTACAGACTGAACGTGTTGATTGTGAAGGAGAACGAGAAGAGGTTATTAACATTCTTCTCACTCAGCCTTAATACGCTTAATACTGGTAGGCCTTTCCTTCACAAGAATGCGGTTTCCACAATATGGACAGCGAATACCGGTGTATTGGTAATCAATTTCCACCGGGCGTTTACATCTTGTGCATTTGTAATCCATAGATTTTACTCAACCTGTTCCGTGGCTTTTTTGACGTACCTTGACACTGCCCTGCCCATAGTTGTAGAGGGAAGATAGGTACCGCCTGCAAAAGTATATCCGCATTTTTTACATTTCCAGATACCTGTACCAATTCTTCTTACAGAGGGCCTTGCACAGTTATTACATTTGTGAGGAGCATGCATGCGCTCTTCGATATTTGCCACTATTTTACGGTCCTTACGCCCATACCTTGTACCGAACCTGCCTGCAGAGCGGGTTATTCGTCCTTTTTTGGTATATTTTTTGGCCATGATAATCAATCTCCTGATTTGAACCTTGTATTAGATTTATATCTCTAATAAATACTTTTCGCGTATTTCACCTGCTTTTTCTCGTGCTACATCTATGGAGTATAAAAGCTGCTCTTCTGAAAGAGTACCTGAACCACTTTTCTGCATGGCACAAATTGATCCATCCTGATTTGTGGTTACAGTAATTCGGGCTTCACATACTGATTCTTCACTATATGTGGGATCTACAACCATCTCCTCACCAATCTTGACAAGGGATACTGAAACCGGCATATCCCGAATTGGCATCAATATATCTTCACCATAACCCTCCCTTTCGGCAGGCACAGTTGTGGTCATAAGTGCAGCAATTGCACCAAGTGAAGCCGCATTAAGGATGTTTCCACTGTCATTTAAAACATGAACATCAATGAAGACCATCCAGACTGCCTCTCCTTCAGTGATGCAAAGCTTGTTCAGATCAATAGCTCCGGATTCACGAACTCCACGATCTACGATCCTTGCCATCTCAATTGCATTTTCTCTTGGAGGACCTGCTTCAAAGTTGGGAGAAGCGATTGGGTTTAACTCCATGCTAGTCATAATTACTCCAGAATCTGGAGCATCGGGAAAAGGCGTCCCAACTTGCAGTTTGATACCGACCATGACCTACGTATCACCAATTTGCACTTTTGCAGATCCTTCGGCTTTATCAATAACATTAGTTTCAAGGTCTATATCCCTGAACTCATCAAAGGAACGTCCATCTTCACGTTTTCCTTTGAGCATAAGGTTGTAAATGCAATCCTTCGTGAGGCGGGAAATTACTTCACTGCTCATCTTTTTCACCTTCATCTTCTTCAGTTTCAGCGTTTGTAGTTGATTCTTCAGAATCCTCGGAGTCGCTTTCAGCTTCTGGTTCGACAATTTCTTCGTCAGTTAATTCTTCCTCGTCTAAATTTTCAACTTTTTCTCCTTGCTCTTCCAGAACATCTACGGATTCTTCTGAGTCCTTTTCTTCCTTCTCTGCCACAGGAACCACTTCGATGTCGCCATATCTGGACATCAAAGCTTCACGCTGTATCTCAAAGATCTGCTCACAACCTTTCTTTGCCATTTCAAGAGCGGCTTTGAACTCTTCCGGAGTTAGGTGACCGTCCATCTGGAGTAAGGTTATTTCGCCATCCTGTGTCATAGCGATGGGCAAATCGGCATCTCCATAGTTGTCTTCAGGTTTATTGAGATCAAGAACAAGTTGTCCATCAACTTTCCCCACAGCACATGCTGCCACAAGACCTTTCATAGGAATACCAGCATCCGCAAGAGCGAGAGTGGCGGCATTAATTGCTGCAGTCCTTGTACCAGCATCTGCTTGAAGGACTTCGGTCATTACATCAATCACAGCACCCGGATAATACTGGATCATTATAACAGGTTCAAAGGCCTCTCCACTTACTTTTGAAATTTCAGTACTACGCCTGCTGGGTCCAGGTCTAATGCGATCTTCAACAGAAAAAGCAGCCATATTGTATCGATATCTTACAAATGCCTCGTTGGGACGCTGTAACCTGCGTGGGTGAAGTTCACGCGGTCCATAAACTGCTGCAAGTATTTTGTTGTTACCCCATTCAAGATAACACGAACCATCAGCCCTTGATAATACACCTATTTCAATTTTCATGGGACGGATTTCATCAACACGTCTTCCGTCAAGACGTATGCCATTTTCATCAATAAAATGTTCTGGTTTTTCACTCATCATCAGTTCTCCACATTATTCCTGCTTGCTTATATAACTTTAAATCATTGCCTTTCATCATCAAGCAGCACATCCATCTTTCTGCATGCGTCTTCCGTATAGCCAATCTCATCAGGGCACAGGAGATCTTCCTCCATGTCCAGAACTTCATCTTCAACACCTTCGAATTCTCCCTCAACCAACTCTGCCTCTCCTAGATCTTCCTCGTCGCCCTTTAGGAAGTGACCAACACGATCCGTAAGTCCGGAGGTATGGGATTCATTCTCAATCATACGGATTGCTTCAATAAGATGCTCCATATCCGAATCTTTGCCATTAATCCATATACGCCCGTTCTGACCAATGAAAATATCACAGTTAGTCTCACGCTTTAGAATAGAAACCATTGATCCACTATGACCGATGATCCTTGGCACCTTGGAAGGCTGCACCTCAATAATCCTGCCCATACGTAAAATGCGCAGGTCATGACCCCTCATCGTCAGTTCAACTTTCATGAAAGCGCTTACATCTTTTACCCGCAAGATAGCACAATCACCTATGTCCATGGTTTTCTTCATCATGGAGCTATCCAGACGACGTGGATACTCCGAAACATGTAAAAGACCATCATAGGGAGACATGATATCAAATATCCAGTTGGATGACGTCACTTCAATTACTTTCCCGATTACATGATCTCTTACATGGGGAAAATAGCGCCCTGAAAACGGAACCACGCTTACTTTGTTTTTGAAATTTGCAACTCCGTAAAAGAGAGAGTAAACCTTCCCATGTTTAACATATGTGCCGTTACCGGCATCGGAAGCTTTCTCTGAGAGAAATTGACCGGGAAAAACAATCTTACGGTCCATCACAATTACCTCTCAGAGAAGCTTAGTCTCTGCATCCCCTTTTGTAAGACGATTTACAAGACCATAGAAATCATTCTGTAATCCGGCAGGCATCCTCACAACACCCACCCATGAACCATCATTAAGCCAGTTTTCTTTGATAATAGTGGAAAAGTGAGCAATTTCACCATAGGATTTAGCCGCATATGAAGCAGGTACATGTACTTCAACATCTACTTCTTCAAATTTGATGGGAATAATTGGCCTGATAGCTTTCATAACAGCATTAACCTGCTCATCCACAGTCTTGAGAGGATCTATGTGGATTTTGGCCTCTTCCATAGCACGCTCGATTCTGGAAGGGGGGTGCGGGGCGCGTGTCTGGGGATTAATGGCATTCTGGGCAATTATGCTGATTACCTGTCTTGTCTTCTCTTCCAGCATACGTTTCCTCTGCTCCTGTGTGAGCTGCAATTCGCCATGTTTGATGATATTAGCAGCCACCTCGTAAATATCGTCAGTACCAAAATTTTCAATTAACTGGGATTCTGAAGCATGGTCACCCTTCTTTGCATCTGTAAAAACAGAATCTGCTGCAAGAATATCTTCGAGATCAACGTCCTTGCCCTTTTTGTATTCAAGAGCACCGTCTGGATCTACAAAAACTTCAAAATGTTTGCTTCCCTTCTTAAGTCTTGCAATCAGTGCGTCATCAAGTGATATCATAAAATACACCACGCCTTTTCAATAATTATTCTTCATCGTTTTGCTCTTCAGCATCATTTTTGTGTTTTTCAAGAATGCGCTCCACATAGTCTTTAACTTCGTCGGGAGAATATTTCCTGAAAATGCCATCTTCTGCAGTGACAACTCCTATTTCAAGGGTTGAAGCATCGAGCTTCCTGTCTGATGCCTGATAAAGAGCTTCCATTCCAAGCATTATAGCATCTTCAATATTCATATCGGAGTCGTATTTCTCTTCAAAGACTTCCATAAATGCATTTCTCCCGGCTCCTATTGCTGTGGCCTTGTATTCAAGAAGTGCACCACTTGGATCGGTTTCAAAGAGCCTTGGAATTTTACCGTCGACTCCGGCAATCAAAAGAGCAGTACCGTAGGGACGAACTCCACCATATTGTGTGTAGGTCTGTTTATGATCACAGAGTTTTTTGGCAAGAACCTCTACATTTATTGGTTCGTCATAGGAAACCATATTTATCTGAGACTCTACACGTGCTCGGTCAACAAGAGCCCTTGCATCCGCCACAAGACCTGATGTGGCTACTCCAATGTGTTCATCAATCTGAAAAATTTTTTCAATGGATTCAGCTTCAATCAATCTACTTGTAATACGTTTATCAACAAGCAGCACAACCCCATCTTTTGCTTTGATACCTGCAGCTGTTGTACCCCTCTTAACAGCTTCACGAGCATATTCTACCTGAAAAAGTCGGCCATCGGGACTAAAAACAGTAATGGCTCTATCGTAACCCATTTGTGGCGCCATTTGCATTCTACTTCATCTCCTACTAATTTTTATGAATCTGATAATAACAACAACGTATAATATTGTTTCTTTTCATTTATATGTGACTGTGCACTTCATAGGCTTCCCGCTTTTCAATATATTTTTCTGTTGCTGCCCTAATTGTACCGGATACGCCCAGTACATGAATAAAAGCTTGATTGCCATCTATGGAAGTAATAATCGATAATACGGCACGTGTTAGTTCCTCAGAACCTCGCAAACACCTGAGGATTCCAAAAGGGTAATTGAAATCAAGCAATCTGATCTCACATTGGCTGGAAACCAGATCTCCAAGGAGAGATGATGCAGCAGGGAAGATTTCACGTAATAATCCTTCCCTTGAAACAGAGTTCTCGGAAATTACTTCAAAAGCAATATACCTTCTTTGGGGTCTAAGTGTCGGAGGGAGGGTTTTCATTACATATCACCTTCCCTTTCAATTACACGTACTCCATCACGAACAGAGTTAGCAAGCCTGCGATTACGTGATATTATTGCTGCAGGAATATCCGAAAGTGCAAGATTACCCTCCTCTATAGTCATCCCGAATAGTCCTGCAAGAGCTATGAGATCACGGGGAGCACGAAGATCATATAGAGATGCTGCATTGCTAGTTAACAACATCGGTACATCATACTTCCTGGCAAGTTGCAGATTCCTCCTGAAATTGGATAAGGCATAAACCCGTTTGCCACCTTTTAGTTTGATAAGGATATCGACATTAAACGCCAGAGCAACATTATTTTCAGCGGCTGCTTTTGCAAGAACATGATTTATCCCGCTATCTTTGGAAGTAAAAGGATGATTTAAAATATCAACACTTGGATTTTCAACTGCGGCTCTGTTGATGGATTCGGTACCTCCGTGCACAATTATAACATCTTTTTTGGTGCGATATTTGCCCACTAATCCATGAAGTTTGGAAGGTTTTGATACACGAACCTCAATACCGCTGCACATTTCAAGCTGAACATTGGAAGATAGCACTTCTTCACAACTTTCCGAATCGGAATGGTTTGAAATACATATCCCACTGTAACCAAGATGCTGTGACATAGCCAGCATCTGGCTGCAATTATGCTCTCCATCAGGGTAAGCATGTACACAAAGGTCATAATATTTATGCGGCAAAGAGATCCTCCATTGCCTGAATTGCTTTTTCCCTGTTTTTAGGATAAGTAGCTACCTTTAACTTAACTATTGTGGGGTCCTTTGTATCGGAAATATGAAGATGACCCAAATAGGCATGTTGTTTATCAAAACGTAAGTGAAGCATTAGCTCATCGTCCAGTCTTTCATGGAGTTCCCCTAGAAGAATTGCACGAGATTCCGGGGATAAACCTGCATTGAGCTTTTCTGTAAAAGCTTTGATTTCAGGTTTGCGCTTGAGGGTTACAGAATAGAGAACCATTGGATTTCCATGGTGCCCCTCTATCTCCATGTAATCAATATTGCCAGAATCACCGGACGAATTTTTTGTATAATTTTCTGGCAAAAAGAGGCTCAGGGCCTGAAGGACCCTTGCCTGATCTTCGGTTGCATGCGCTGTGGCACGCAAAATGATGTAATGGATCACTTTCCTCTGTTGCCATTAGATCTTATGCTTGGGCGGTTCTTTTCAGTACCTTTACCCTTTGTTCTCATGCCACGCCCCTTACGTCCAGCACTGGTCTTCCCACGGAATACACGCCCGCGAGATGCTTTGTTGCATACCCAGTTAAGATCCTTATCATTTTTGATTGCCGGATGGCTTGGATCTACAAGAATTACCTCGAACCATTTGAGCTTTCCATCTTCACCAACCCAATAAGAGTTGAGAACTTCCATGTTCGGATACTTGCGAGCAGCCCTTTCCTCACCAATGCGCTGGAGGCTCTTCTCTGCAACGATTTTGTTCTTACCCATGTGCTGGGTACGCCGTCCACGGACGTATCTTGATTTGCGAAGGCTACCACGGCGTACACGTACACGGACAACAATAATTCCCTGTTTGGCTTTGTAACCAAGGGAACGTGCCCTGTCAATACGTGTTGGGCGCCTTAGCCTTTCAACTGAACCCTGACGTCTCCATTCCTGTAATCTTTCCCAGCGGAGATCCTTTACATAAGTGTTATCAGGATCTTTCCATGCGTCTCTTATATATGCATAAAATGGTTTGGACATTTTTTCCACCTGTGCTCCGTTCTTTATGATTCAGCCCCTGAGAGGCCACATGCCAACGGGTCTCTCCCCGTAAACGGAAACTCTCGATAATAGATGATACTTACATTTAAAGGTTGTTGTCACGCAAAAAAGCCGTACAAAATAAATAAAAAGAACGTGGGGTTGGTGAGATTCGAACTCACGATCGACGGGTCTCTCCGAACCGCTGCACATAGCAGCATTTGAAGGTTCTGGTGAACACATATCAGTGCTCCAACGGCTCCTCACAGACCTACCCCGTCGGATAAGTCTCAGTAGACCCGTTGCTCATCATTTATCCGCTGGAGCCCGTCGCCATTCCTGGCTAGGCCACAACCCCTCGCTCATGCGTAAGGGATCATGTGGATGCAATTCATCAATAATATAGTTAGCGGTAGGAAAAGGTAATACGCTCACTCCTTTTCCTCAATCAGATCCGCAAGTTCCTCACAGATCTTTTCTACTTCCTCGCGTACCTGTTCGCGGGTAACACCTAAAAGATGTGCAAGGTAAAGCGCTCCTCCGGCACCTACACCCTCTTTAACATGACCCTTTTCATACTGCTGCAAACCCACATGACAGGATTGACCATATCCTGGGTCAACATGGAACATTTCTGCACCAAGCTGATCAATCAAATAGTTGAATGTGGCAGACTCGTCATTTGCCACGTAACTGGTGGTTACAATTGATAGATTATCCGTATTTATACCCAGATGCTTGATGATAGCAAAAACCGCAGCCATTTGCGTCCCGCCTGCAAGGATAATGCGACGATCACCTATACCTGAAACAAGACCGGCAACTGCAGGCATCATGGGATCGCCAACACAATGAATAGCCTCAAAAGGATCGTTTCTAAGGCTTCCATGAGTTATCCCGGAAGACTTAAGAGCCTCATTTACAACTTTTTCCTTTAGGCTTACAGGGTTTACAGAAGAACTGCTGCTGACAATTCCATCATAACCCATAGCATCCAGTACCGCCCAAGCAGTGGTGGTTCCTGCAGGAATGCTTTCCCCGATTACAAAAAAATCGTATTTTTCCCTGAGTTCCTTTCCAACAGTTTCCGCCTTTTCAAAAATTCCCTGAGGATCTTTAACCGCAACTTTATTGCGTATATCGGCCCCAGCTTCTACTTCAAGATCAATCATCGGAACTTTGGGAGTGAGCTTCATCCCTGATCTCACGAAAACATGGGGAACACCCGTAAGGCTTAGTACTGCCCGCGTAGTAAGTCCCGGAGTGGGAGTATTATACGGTGGAGTCATGGGAAGCACCGGAACACTCACAATGTTCCCGGTTTCCAGAATCTCGGCATCTCCCGCCGGGGTATAATCTGTTAGTTTTGCTGTTTTTCCTGCTGCCGAAAGACCCTCAATGTAAGCGGTCTCGGTGTTTGCCAAAACACAAACAAAGACTGGATTCTCAGGTTTTTTATTATCTCTTGGGAGAAGTGTTTCCATAATAATCACTGGAGATGGGGTTTATGATCAATAAGTCCTTGCAATATATATACTACTTGTAGCTTGTGAACCGCACATCGGACAGGTTTTGGTATCACATGAAGGTTGATCCGTGGGTATTCCAAGAATACCTGCACCAATTACTTCTTCCATCTCAAGGCCACACTCCTGCCTTCCGCACCAGTACGTTCTCACGATTCCTAAAGTAAGATTTTCTTTTATGGAATCGATGGTTTCGGATTCATAGATGTGATCTTCAAGATACTGAAGAGCATTGGAATAAAGGTTTTCCTGAATATCTGCAAAGGTCTTTCGGACTTCGTCAACTATGCCGTCAAGTGGTACAGAGACTTTTTCACCGGTGTCACGTCTTGCAAGTATTGCAGCATTGTTTTTAAGGTCTCTTGGACCAAGTTCTATCCGCAATGGGACACCCTGCATTTCCCAGCGATAGTATTTGGCGCCAGGTCTTTTGTCACTTGCATCGATTCTGACACAAATACCTGCATCTTCAAGTAGTCCCTTTAACTCTTCACAGGCATCAAGCACTTCTTCGGATTCTTTGAAAATAATTGGGATAATGATTACCTGAACCGGAGCAACTTCTGGCGGAAGAACAAGCCCTTTGTCATCTCCATGAATGGAAATCAATGCAGCAAGGGATCTCTCTGAAACACCGTAGCATGTCTGGAAAGCATAAACCTGCTCCCCATTTGGATCTTCATAGGTTATTTCAAAGGTTTTTGCAAAGTTATCGCCGAGATGATGGGCAGTACCAACCTGTAATGTTTTGCCATCAGGCATCAGGGCATCCACAGCAATCGTATAGTCAGCACCCGGGAATTTATCCCAATCAGGGCGTTTGGACGGAAGTACTGGAATTGCTAGTCTCTTGTAGAACTCAAGGTAGATACGTATTGCTTCATCAACCTGTTTTGCCGCATCTTCCCATGTAGCATGTACGGTGTGTGCTTCCTTGAATGATGTGATTTCCCTCAGGCGGATAAGTGGACGTGTGTGTTTTGTCTCATAGCGGAAAGTGTTGACAATCTGGTAGATCTTCAGAGGCAAATCCGCATGGGAGCGAACCCATAACTTATACATTGGGTATATAGCAGTTTCACTAGTAGGACGAAGGGCAAGCTTCACATCCAGAGGAGATGTTCCACCGTGTGTTACCCAGTAAACCTCATCCTCGAAGCCTTTGATATGCTCCGCCTCTTTCATAAATTCATGTTCTGGGATCAATAACGGAAACTGTGTTTCCTCATGATCCTTATCAAGAAGCTAACGCATGATGTTATAGACTTTTTTCCGGATGGAATAACCAAAAGGATACCAAACATACAATCCTTTTACAGGATACCGTACATCCATGATCCTGCCTAACTGTAGCAGTTCATTGTACCATTCACTGAAATTCTCTTTTGGAGGTAAAGTTGCCTCTTTTTCCTGTTGGGTCATAATGTCACCGGGAATTGTTCCAATGTAATTAGCCAGAATAGACAGAAATGTTATTTAAATGCTATTCAACTGTGTGTTGATGAGATTGGGAGATTAAATCGCTGGAGAAAAGCTGACAAAAAGATCGTGGATAGAGTCTATTTTGAAATAGAAGATCAAGGGATGGTTGTAAAGCCCCATAAGGGGGTCTCCATTCAGGTAGCCATCTCACAGGAAGGGCGCTTTGATGGGATAAATATCTGATATCGATGATATATCCCGTTTTTCATCCTTTTGTAATACAATCAGGGTCCACTTTTGCCCGTACAATTTCGGGAATATTTCCCCACATACCTATATTCTCTCCCTGAATAACCACAGCACCATCGATATCATTTACTCCTTTAAGGACTCTGAAAGATTCTTCAACACCCCTTGATCCGATTTCAGTGGCATTTCCAAGTGCTGTAGCGGCTGCGTCTGCCAGTGATACATTATCTGAAAAAACAATGGCTGCATCTGCCATTCCGAAACTAATAGATGGCCCGACTGTTCCCGAAGATGTGCATATACCTTTAACATGGTCACTTGGCTGGACTACAAATGCCAGATCTTTAACTGGTGATGTGCCGGCATAGATTCCTACGAGAAGTGGTCTGTCGGTGATATAGGCAATATCGCCCCCATTATCTACCATTGCATAAGAAGCTCCTGCCTCTACCATTGCTTCTACTGCAAATGCTGAAATTGTTCCGGCTACTGCACTCATCGGACCAATTCCAACCTGTCTGGAAGCATCAGCCATCCTGAGAGCAATTTCAGGTGCATTGTCCAGACAGTCATGTGGTTCAAGTGTGATCTTAAAATAAGGATCCTTTAATATATACTGCTCAAGGAGGAGACGGCTTGAAATAATTGATTGTTTGGCAACTTCAATATATTCCTGCTCATCGGCCTTTATTGTGACAATAGTTTCTTTGAGTCTATAAAGCTCTTTCATATTTATTATCCTTAAACCTCAAGAATAAGAGCATTGTGAGGACACATTTTAAGGCAAGTTCCACACTGAATGCATTTGTCAGCATCTATCTGGAGATTCCATTCTCTATCAAATGAAAATACCTTCACTGGACACACGGAAATACAGGCGCCACACTCAACACACTCTTCTTCATCCCTCATGATTGGATTGTCAAGGATTGCAACTTCAGCACCCCGTGAAATCAGAGCATCTCTTATTTTAGGGAATTGCGACATCTCAACTTCTGCTATGATTTCCCCGTGATTTGAATCAAAATGTGCTTGTGAAATGTTGAGGATTGTTCCAGTTTCAATGATAGATTCCGCAATGATTGGCTCCCCAACAATGTCTGCTGAAATATTGACTTTGATCATCATTTTTACTGCCTCCTTGCAATGAGTTTACTTATATCATCACTCGTCACTATACCAATGACTTCCTGTTTGCTATTCAGCACAGGCATTGCCGAGAGACCATTAAGATCAAGATTTCTGGCAGCTACTTCAACCGGATCTGTGGCATTGGCGGTAATTACTTTTTTTGTCATGATATCTTTCACAAGTTTATAATTTTCTTCTGCAACTGCCTTTGAAATATCCCACGCAGTTACAATTCCTGCAATGGTTCCATCTTTTTTTACTACAGGAAGGTGAGTATATGCATTTTCCACTATAGTTTTTGCTGCCTTGTGAAATGTTGCATCCTGATTAATGGTAATAACCTCTGTTGACATTATATCCTTCACAAGCAAGTTGCGATCTCTTTGTTTCATGGGTTTGCAACTCGTATTTTTTGGGAGTAATTCAACAGGTTCAGAAACAAAGAAATCTCCACCTTTTATCCATTGCTTCAACTCGCCTGCAATTTTGCGTGCCATCTTGAAACTTGACATGGAGGAGGTGGGAATATCTTTTCCGTTGATTTCAACAGTACCGGATCTAAGTTCTTCGTATGTAACTTCGGCCAATTTTGGCCTGTCTCTGCTTGGAACCCCATAATCCAGCACATTAGTTGTAATATCTGCATCTGTTATTGCGGTAGCTAAAGCCACTCTCTCGTTTATTATAGGTATTGGAATTCCCATGCCTACATAAAGCGAAGTGCCATATCCTTCAAATGTAGCTGCCCTGATATAATCAGAACTCATTTCTTTTAGATTTCCACGTACCATTAGAGTTCCGAAATTATTCTGTGGGGAATGTTGGGTTCCCTCACCAATGATGTATCCCTGGGAACCGCCGAGGAATATTCTGGAACCTATGCCAATCGTTTCATAATTAGGATCGTTACACAAGGGAGAAAGAACGCCTGCTCCAGAATAGGTTACATTTCCACAACTGGGTAATAAGGTGCCCATATAAGTGTATATTTTGTGATTAGAACCGTTGGTTGCAGCATTGTATTTTTGATATGCATTACGAGGATTTATCATAATTGCCTGGTTGAGATCGTAGATGTTAAGAGTGGTGTCTAGTAATTTTCGTGGATAACAGTCAGTGCCATATGCAGTGGCATGGACATCGATGGATTTCCCCCGGATAAGGTCTTCTATTACATGGGCACCGCCATAGTTCATCCCTTCTGTTTCGGAGAGCTGAGTCGCTCCAATAAATGCATCAACAGCTGCAACGCCTGTATATGCCTCAACTTCATTGAGCCATATTTTACTCATCTTGATAGGAGGTTCTGAGTGACCAAAATTAAGCCAGACACCGGAAGAACACATAGCTCCGAATGTGCCTGTAGTAACGACATCAACCTCTTTTGCAGCTCCATCGGCTCCCAAATCTGCTACAATATCCACCATCTCTTCAGCAGTTACAACGTTAACGCTGCCATCTTCAATTCGACTATTGATTTCTTTAATCGATTTCTCAACCATATTCCAACCTCATTGTTCTACTGCAGTAATAGTTGCCGGCGTATATATTACTTCTGGTTATATTATTGAAATCTAAAAATTACATTTGACATTGTGGATAAAAAACTCATTTTGGAAGGAGAATATGTGTGGTTGTTCCAACTCCTTCCAGACTTTTCACCCAAATGGTTCCATAGTGTACTTCAACAATTTTCTTGCAAACATGGAGTCCAAGCCCAACACCGTCATAGGATCTCGTTGTAGAGCCATCTATCTGATAGAAAAGATCAAAAATACGGGGAATTTTTTCTTTTGGAATTCCAATTCCATTATCTTTGATCTTTATATGTATATTATTATCATCTTCCTTGATAGTTACTTTTATCTGACCTTCTTTATGGATGAATTTTATTGAATTATCAATAATGTTTACAAACATTGTAGTAAGGCGCTCACGGTCTCCATGAATCGAGGACAGTTGCTCAGGTAAGCTGGAAATAATTTCTATGCCCTTGCCTTTGGAGTGGGTCTTAACAATATCCATAGCATCCTGTATGATTTCCCGTAAGTCAAGGGGTTCAAAGCTATACTTATAGTTTCCCTTTTTTTCCAAACTTATATACAACAGGGAGTCAATCAGGCGTTTTAACCTTTCTGAATTGCGCACAACTGCAGAATTTGCCTTCTTTTGCTCTTCATTCAGTTCTCCAAACCTTCCCTTGTCCAGAAGCTGGCTGAATCCTTTTATGGAAATGAGTGGGGTTTTGAGTTCATGAGTTAAATTTGCAAGGAATTCATTCTTGAGTTTGTCAAGAGATTTGAGATCTTCGTAAGCTCTCTGAGTTACTTCGAAAAGCTGTGCATTTTCAATGGCAACTCCAATGTGTTTTCCTACATGCTCAAGAACCTGCAGGCTCTGTTTACAAATCTTACGTTCTACTGGAAAAGTAAGTTGTACAAATCCAATTACATGCTCTTTTGAATGCAAATGGAATAACAAATGCGTGCGTCTTTGTATCTCTCCGCCTACATTTACGGTTCCTTCGGCAACAAGAGGTCTGAAGGGTGTATCAGCTGATCCCTTTAAAAGGTTTTCAACAACTGAATAATGAATTTTCTCGGGATATTCTCCATTAGGACCAATATACGCCCTCAAAGCAGCTTCTCGGGATTCATGATCAATAATGTAAACGCCCCCTGCACAGATGTCAAGTAAATCTCCCATTTCCATAAGAACTTCATTAAGGAGATCATCCACATCAAGTGATTGCGAAGCAAGGCTTGAGGCTGAATATAGAATTGCAATATCCCTCTCTTTTTTGAGTAAAGTTTTTTCTGTCTCTTTCCGGGATGTGATGTCAATAATAATGCTGGAATAATTCAGATCATTTTCATTTTTATGGCAAATAGCCGTTTCAGAAACCCACTTTATAGCACCTGAACTATCATATAAACGGTATTCAAAAGACACACATTCTTGTCTTCCTTCTATAAGTTTGAGCAAATGTGCCTGAACATATCCAAGATCTTCTGGATAGATAAGATCATCAAAAGCTAATTTACCGGATTTTAGCAAATCTGCATCATAGCCAAATTGGCTTATGTTTTCAGATAGAAATTCAAGTTTCTTTCTTTCGTTACCCTGCCAAAAAAGAATAACTGCAGGACTGTTATTAATCAAACAACAGAGCATCTTTGCCATGCTTTCATTATTTAAGAATTCTGTCACTGCTTGGGGCGGTATGTACATAGCATCCGCTTCAAGTTTGCTCTTTAGAGCAGTAACCATTAGATTCATCCCCTCATATACTGGCTGAAATAGATAAATACGCACTTGATTTTTGAAGTATATAAATATGGACATGTTTTTCATTGTAGATTTTAATATTTTTATAGTAATATTAATTTGACATATTATATTATTAGCAAAATGATAATGGAAAAATAGATATGTGGTATTTTCATGCTTATCCACTAATAGCAAAAAGTTGCTTTGCCTTTGTTCCAAAAAGTTATATAAAGGCAGAGTTCTATAGCCAGAAGACCTCTAAACATTTACCATACTTGAAATATACAGAGTTGATTATGTTGACAATCGAGAAAGGCGATTTTATAAAAGTTTCATACACAGGGAAGTTTGACGAAGACAACATCTTTGACACAACTGACGAAGAACTCGCAAAAGAAAACGATATCTATAACCCTCGTGGAGTATATGGCGGCGATGTAATTATTGTTGGTGCAGGACACACAATCCAGGGCCTCGATGAGGACTTCATCGGTAAGAAGGTTGGTTACTCCGGAACTGTGGAAATCCCTCCAGAGAAGGGGTTCGGTGCACATAATCCAAAACTTGTAGAATCCATTCCAGTAAACCGCTTTGAGAAGAAAGATGTTTCTCCAGGAATGAATGTGGAAGTTAATGGCAGACGCGGTGTTGTAGTCAAAGTAATTGGTAGGCGTGCACGTGTGGATTTCAATCATCCTCTTGCCGGTAAAACTGTAACATATAACTACACAATTGATGCTAAACTTGAGGACGATGTTGCCAAGATCAAAGGGCTGCTGACCTTGTACACCGGAATTCCTGAAATAGAGGTTTCCATTGAGGGCAAAACTGCGGTAATTGAAGTCCCTCTGGGTCTAACTTTCAACCAGCGCTGGCTCATGGCTAAAGGTCAGATTGCAACCCAGATTATTGATAATGTCGGAATGGAGAAGGTTCAATACGTAGAAACTTATCCAGCAGAAGCTGTTACTCCTGCCGCAGAAGAAACAGAATCTGAAGACACTGAAACCAGCGAAGAATGATTTATCTTCGCTATCCTTTTATAGCATTAATACTGTTGTCAGTACACTCATTTCCTATTGCTGAGGTAGCCAAGTGGACTACGGCGCCGGTCTTGAAAACCGGTGGTGCAACGCGCCGCGGGAGTTCGAATCTCCCCCTCAGCGTAAAATTAGAAGTTCAATGCTTACACACGTTCACCTGCTTGGTTTCTTGTATATTAATGTACAGAGTCAAGATACAAGAAGTTGGTAAGCATGCAATTGTACAAGTACAAAAAGATCTCAGCAGCTGAAAAGCAAATCGCTGACTCTACTTATTCTGCCACAAAAAAGGAACTTATTTTTCAATTTAATAATTTTAAAAATAACAAAGAAATTGGCACTTAAGTGCCAATTTGGTTCACTCACAGAGTTCACACATCGGGTCGTACGTGAAGTATGTTGCCCAGTTATTACCCTCAAATCCCTGAGGATCTTCGCAGTCAGCTCCCCAAGCGCTCTCATCTTCTATCTGTTCCAGATAATTTATCTGTATAAGATAGTTGAGTCCAGCTTTATTGTCACCGCGGTTGTCAGCAGTTATCAACAATTTGTTTTGTCCGGCTATTGGATATATATCGTGAGAGGTTACATTACTCCACACTGCATCTTCTCCAATATATTCATCATTGAGATAGAGCACATAAGCATCGTCACATGCAATCTTTATTGATCCATCTATATGTGCGGCATCATCTGGTATCTCAAACATATGTGTGAAGTTTACAGTTTCAATAGGATCTACTGATAGTTCATATGGGTACCAGATCCAATCTCCACCTTCATAATCACTATATCCTAATGAACTTGGTTCGCCAGGCCATCTTGGTCCAATATCTGCATCTTCAACTTCGATTGCCAATCCTGTGCCACCGCTAGCATTTGTCCAATTTACGTCTGCTGCATTACTAAAGAACTCTTCCTCAAATCCGCCAATCTTTACAACGGCTGCATGAGTTGCTATTGTAATATTGTCACAGAATCCGTCGGGCAGATCTGTAAGTGGAATTGTTTCTAAATACTCTGTCACATAGTGAAGGTTATCATTTCCATAAGCAAACTGTCCTGGTATTGGATTGTTCTTTTTGGTTTGAGGAATATCTGAAGCTTCGATTCCAATATCAAAGTGTGTCTCAGTGAAATACCAATTCTCATAGCTTTCATTGATCATATATTTCACATACAGGTTTGCGCAGTCATGCCAAACATCGACTGTACCTATTGGAATGTCCTGACCTGCAAATAGGCAATATGTTGAAAGAGTTGAGAGAGTTGGATCATATGCGTCGAAACAGATGTTGTCGATTGCGGCACCATAATCAGTTCCTGCTTCTCCTCCGTTAAGTGAGAGTTTTACACTAGCAATTCCTAGGGCTTCAACTTTCAGAGGAACTAATCCATTTTCTGCATCGTATGCTGGACCTACCGCACCTGCACCAATTGTGAAGCTGTCAGTATCGATTACATTATCATCGATGTCATATGCCACCAGAGTTGCATTAAGATCTGAAACACTAGACGGATTCCAGTCACCAAAGTCAAAGAGTTCAAGTGAGAAATTGTTTGCAAGAATTGTTCCGTTGAATGTAAATTCAAATACGTCTCCACCATCTTTAGCTCTAGTTGCAGGGAGAGCAACACCATTGCCTGTCAGATATCCTTGGGGATAAACGTTTGAAGCCGTCCCATCGTTGGCATTGTAGGCAATAACTGTAGAATCATTCTCAGCAACAAGTAATGCATTATCAGTAGTGCAGTCTATCATTAGTATGTCGCTCCAGTACATTCCTTCTACTGAATCTGCAACATCAACTCCCATTGATGCGTTGTCTTCGAAGTCTATACAGATCATCTCGGCTGAAGCACTGGAGACTAATGTTATTGATGCTAAGGCTATAAGCCCAAGCAATGCTATGGTTCTTAATTTCTTCATATTACCCCACCTTTGTTTGTTTTAACAGTAATTATATAATTACTCCCAGGATATTTAACAATATCGATATGCAGCGGTGCATTATAATTATTATAATGAGCATAGAGTTAGATATTAGCTAGGTGTATTAGAAGCAATCACCTATCGCCATCTGACCTAAATCCCTTCGGATTACAATACAGCATATGTCAGCGTATTGATCGTCATGGGTACCGGTTGGAAAAGCTGTCAGCTCATCTTTCGAGATCGATCAGCCATTGCGCCCCTCTTCCCCTCAGCGTTATATTGATAGTTCCATAGTACCAAATTTTGAAAAGGTTCAATCCTTTGTGTGGTTTAACTCCTTTAGTGTAGAACTGAACTCCGAGTTTTAAGCCGTTTTGAATGTCGAAAATAAGTCATTTAATATTTACTGACATATATGTCCCACCCATGAAAAATATGTATCAGCAAGTTTAAAATAAATTCAAAACTAAATTACACCTGAATCTACTGGCACAATCATTATTTCTTGATAGCAGTATCAAAAAGAACGCAGATGAAAAATCATGATAGACATTACATTAAGAGAAAGGTTCATAAAATCCGTGAAAGGAGAAGCGGTTGACAAAGTTCCGGTCTGTTCCGTAACCCAAACCGGAACTGTAGAACTCATGAATCTGACTGGTGCTCACTGGCCTGAAGCACATTATGATGCTGAAAAAATGGCCACTTTAGCAATTGCGGGATATGAAATTGCAGGATTTGAAGCTGTACGCTGCCCTTTTGATGGAACTGCAATTGCACAAACTCTTGGATGTACAATTAATGAAGGAACATCAGACACCCAGCCAAGCATTGTTGATTTCCCCTGTAAAGAGATTGAAGACATTCAAAATATCGCCATTCCAGATAATTTCCTTGAAAGTGAAAGGATATCCACAATCCTGAATGCTACGAAGATTATCAGGGAAAAAGTTGGTGATGATGTACCTGTAGTTACAGGAATGTTAGGTCCGGCTGCTATTTCATTTGCCCTTGCAGGAGCCCGGAACTATCTCATGTGGTCAGTCATGGAACCAGATGCCTTGAAAGAATTGGTGCAAATTGGAACAGAGGTTTGCATTGAATATTCAAACGCTCTCTTTGATTGTGGAGCGGATGTGATTTGCATCCCTGATTCCGAAGCCGGTCCTGATCTGGTACCCCCGGAATTTTTCAAGTCAATGATACTCCCAGAATACAGAAAAATAGCATCAGGAACAGATGGGCTGATGATATTACACATCTGCGGGGATGCAACTGCAATTCTCGATTTGATACCGGAATCCGGATTTGAAGGAATCAGCATTGAAGAAAAGACGGATGTCGGATATGCCAGAGAAATTATAGGAGACAGAGCATGCCTGATAGGAAATGTTTCGCCTGTGCGGGTTCTTCTTATGGGCTCTACAAAAGATGTGAAAGAAGATGCAAAATATTGTATTGATAAAGGTGTAGACATACTTGCACCCGGATGCGGGCTTGCACCTCATACCCCGCTTACAAATATGAGAGCGTTTGTAGATGCAAGAGACGAATATTACAGTCAACTTGATTGAATCAAAAATGATTCCCAAAAGGGATAAGAACTTTTGGTACCTAAACCAGATACATGGCACTACTCTCAAAAAACAGATTACTGGAATTGATTCACAGCAACCAGCCGCTTGTAGAAGGAATGAAGGATGAGTGTCTTCAGGTACAGCCTAACGGAATCGAACTTACCCTTAAAGAGATTCATTTGATAGAAGGTATGGGAACAGTTGATTTTGACAATTCCGAAAGAGTCATTCCCAAAACCACACCCCTTAAATTCAGTTCTGACGGCTGGATTGAACTTGGGACAGGCATATACAAGATTATTTTTAATGAAATCGTTAACATCCCGAAAGATACGGCAGCTCTTGCAACACCACGTTCCAGTATCATACGATGCGGTGCCACCTTAGAGACTGCGGTATGGGATGCAGGCTACAGAGGGCGTAGTGAGTGCCTTTTGGTTGTTTTTAATAAAGACGGAATTCGGCTGCAAAAAAATGCACGCGTAATCCAACTTGTATTCTATTCAATGGAAAGTGCCGTGGATAAAGGATATTGCGGTCGCTACCAGAATGAGAATTGTTAAGCACATTCACAAAAGATATGTACAATGATGCCTTAATGCAAACATATGAGTGAAATTGGAAAATCAGTGAGGATAGAACGTATATTCGATCGTAATACCGGGAACACCATCATCATTCCCATGGATCACGGTGTTGGTGCCGGACCTTTAAAGGGACTTACAGACTTACCATCAATCGTTAACAAAGTAGCGGATGGAGGGGCAAACGCCGTACTGGGCCATATGGGACTTCCAAAATATGGACATCGCGGATACGGAAAAGATGTGGGGCTAATCATTCACCTTTCAGCATCAACTTCTCTTGGTCCTGATCCAAACCACAAGGTTCTTGTAACTACTGTGGAAGAAGCAATAAAGGTAGGTGCAGATGCAGTTTCTATTCACATAAATGTAGGTGCAGATGACGAAGCAAAAATGCTTCAGGATTTTGGTCACATTGCCAGAAAATGTGATGAATGGGGAATGCCATTGCTTGCTATGATGTATCCCCGAGGACCAAAGGTTGCCTCGGAACATGATGTTGAGTATGTTAAACATGCTGCAAGAGTAGGAGCTGAACTTGGAGCAGATATAGTTAAAACAAATTATACCGGCGATATTGATTCATTTAAAGAAGTTGTCAAGGGCTGTCCTGTACCTGTTGTTATTGCAGGCGGGCCTCAAATGGACACCGATGAACAACTTCTGCAAATGATCCATGATTCTCTCATTGCAGGAGGAAAAGGCGTAGCAATTGGAAGAAATGTATTCCAGGCTGAAGATCCAACTAGAATGGTACAGAGAATCCACAAAGTTGTTCATGGTGGAAAAAGTGTGGAAGAAGCTATGAATTCATAAGGGATATAAAATAACAAGATCAGGCATTGGGTACTATACCCAGATAAATGTATATTTGTGGTGAGGTGGTAGCGGTGTTGATAATAAATGCCTGTCTTGTATAATTTTTTAGCATCATAGTAATCATATATTCAATATACTTATCATCATATTTTTGCCTGCGATAACATTAAATGCTATGGAAATATGGAGGAGGTATCTCCTTATTACTATTAACAGCTATCATGAGGAACCATCATGGACATGTATGAACAGGTAATTGAACTCGCTAAAAGACGTGGTTTTTTATGGAATTCTTTTGAACTCTACGGAGGCACAGCCGGATTTTATGATTATGGTCCTCTCGGAAGCACTTTGAAGCGTAGGATTGAAAATATATGGCGCCAGTTGTACGTGATTGAAGAAGGATTCATGGAAATTGAAACACCCACAATCGGTATTGAAGAAGTTTTTGTAGCTTCCGGCCATGTGGGTGGATTTTCCGATCCGCTTTGCGAGTGTACCGAATGTGGCGAGGCATACAGAGCAGATCACCTAATTAGCGGTATTATAGAAACTGCCGATGCGCTTTCAAACGAGGAAGTTGACAAAATAATTCTAGAGCATAACATTACCTGTCCCGAATGCGGTGGCAAGCTTGGAAATGCCACTGAATTCAACCTGATGTTCCAAACAAAAATTGGTCCCGGAAGCGGACGTAACGGTTACCTGCGTCCTGAAACAGCACAGGGAATGTTTGTAAATTTCCAGAGACTTGCGAAATTCTATCGTGAAAAGCTCCCATTTGGAACAACCCAAATAGGTAAATCCTACAGAAACGAGATTTCCCCACGCCAAGGAGTTATACGTCTGCGGGAATTTACACAGGCAGAAGCGGAGATTTTCATAGACCCCTCTGAAAAAACACATCCAGAAATTGCACGTTTTGAAAATGATGTCCTTACACTTTACTCACAGGATGCACAGAAAACGGGTAAACCCGAATCAATGACAATTCGTGAAGCAATCGACAACAATATCATTGCACACGAATTCCTCGCATACCAGATTGCACTTGCTAATAATTTTCTGCAGCGCATAGGAATTTCCCCGGATAAACTCCGTTTTAGGCAACATCTGAAAGACGAAATGGCTCACTATGCTATCGATTGCTGGGATGCCGAGATCTGGATGGAGCGGTTCGGATGGGTTGAAACCGTAGGAATTGCAGACAGAACCGATTATGATCTGATGGCCCACGCCAAGATGAGTCAGGAAGAGCTTGCAATCTATAAGGAGTACGATCACCCCAGAATGATCAGGAAATTTGTAGTTAAGCCGGATATGGCAAAACTTGGACCATTATTCCGGAAAAAAGCAAAAGCAGTTGCTGATGAGCTACAGAAGCTTGATGAAGAATCTCTGTCACAGGAAGAGATCAGTGTTATCGTAGAAGGTGAGGAATACAAGATACCATCCGAACTCATTACTTTTGAAGAAGTGGAAGAAAAAGTTAGTGGAGAAACTGTCGTACCTCATGTTGTCGAACCATCCTATGGTATTGACAGGATTTTCTATGCATTGATGGAACATGCTTTTAACACCGAAAAAGTTGCATCAGATGATGCAGAGGAAGAAGAAAGAACAGTCCTGAAATTAAAAAGCGAAGTTGCACCGATTCAGGTTGCTGTGCTACCCCTGATGGGCAAAACAGAGCTATCTACACCTGCAAAAGAGATCGTCAGGAAACTAGCCAACCGCGGAATCCTTGCATCATATGACGAATCCGGGACTATCGGAAGACGATACCGCCGTAATGATGAAATCGGAACACCGTATGCAGTTACCATCGACTATGACACACTTAAAGACAATACGGTGACAATTCGCGATCGCGATACAATGAAGCAGGTCCGTACTTCAATAGATACACTTGAGAATACACTTTTCGAACTGATTCATGAGAAAATCAGGTTTGAGGACGCAGGCGTCCCTCTATAATAGTTTTAGCTCCCCTTTCCAAAACATTAAAAGGGGAAATCCCCTATTTTTTATAAAAATGCTTTCTGCGAGACCATGCAGTACATAAATCATCCATTAATCAAACCGGACACAGTTGAACAACGACTCTACCAGCTTGATCTGACTTCCCGTGCACTATCTTCCCCGACACTTGTGGTCTTGCCCACTGGACTGGGGAAAACAATTGTCGCACTTCTTGTTATTGCTTCAAGACTTGAAAAAGTAGGAGGCAAAGCCCTGGTACTTTCGCCTACAAAACCTCTTGTGGAACAGCACGCCGACTTTTTCCGTAAGGTCATGAACCTTCCAGAAGATAAAATTCTCACATTTACAGGCATTATCCCACCATCCAAAAGGGAAGAACTATGGAAAAACGGGAAGATAGTTGTATCAACACCGCAGGTTATTGAAAACGATCTTCTTGCAAAACGTATTGACCTAAGAGAAGTTTCTCACATTACATTTGACGAAGCACACAGAGCTGTGGGAAAATACGCTTACACCTACATATCTGAGCGTTACTTCAAGGAAGCTATAAACCCGCTAAGCCTTGCGATTACTGCAAGCCCTGGAAGCACTGATGATAAAATAACCGAAATATGTAAAAATCTTCATATCAAAAATATTGCAGTAAAAACTGAAGAGGACTCTGACGTAACTCCGTATATTCAGAAAAAAAACATTGAATGGATTCAGATCAACCTACCGGATGAGATGAAAAAAATTAAAGACCTGTTGAACAAAGTGCTTGATGACAGGTATAAAAAACTTGCCGATCTCGGGATTCGTACACCATTTGGAAAAAAGACATCCAAAACAGAACTTCTTGCACTCCAGAGAAAAATGCAGGGAGAAATACGAGGAGGTAAACCGGATCCTACTGTGTTTAGTGCATTATCAATTATTGCAGAAATCATGAAAGTGAACCATGCCATAGAAGTTACGGAAACACAGGGAATTGAAGCCCTTGACAAATACATGGAAAGGCTTGAGAATGAAGCCGGCTCAAAAAACGCAAGTAAAGCATCCAGAAGACTTGCAGAAGATCTTCACATACGACAATTATATCACCGCCTCAAGGAATGTGGATCTGAACATCCAAAACTTGAAGCAGTAAAGAAAATTGTAGCTGATCAGCTTGAAGAAAAACCAGATTCCAGAGTGATTGTCTTCACAAATTACCGTGATACAGCAGAAATTGTTACAGCTGCACTGGAAGAAGTGAGTGGCATTTCCCCTGTCAAGTTTATAGGTCAGAGCTCAAAGTACAAAGATAAGGGACTTACACAGAAACAGCAGGTTGACATTGTAAGCAGATTCAAGCAGGGTAAATATAATGTTCTTGTTGCAACATCCGTAGCTGAAGAAGGTTTAGACATTCCATCCACGGATCTTGTACTATTTTACGAGCCGATCCCCTCGGAAATACGCAGTATTCAGAGAAAGGGACGTACCGGAAGAAAGAACGAAGGCAGAGTCGTTGTCCTTGTTACAAAAGGAACCCGGGATGAAGGTTACTACTGGAGTAGCAAGCGAAAAGAGAGAAATATGCAAAACAGCATTCGAATGTTGCAGGATTCAACTGGCAACACCGCGGAGGAATTAAAGACACCTGTAGAAAAGCAGCAAAATCTGACAGATTTTGAATACAAGGATGATATTCAAGTTATTGTAGACCAACGTGAGATCAGGAGCACAGTTGCACGCAATCTGGAAAAAATAGGAGCAAACCTCATCCTGAAAACCCTTGAAGTAGGAGATTATGTTGTCAGTGACAGACTTGCCATCGAGAGGAAAGATACCGGAGACTTTCTGAACTCACTCATTGAAGGGAAATTATTCGAGCAGATTTCAAACCTTTCCAAGGCTTACAAAAAAGGAATCTTGATCCTTGAAGGAGATGGATTGTTCAGCAGCAGGATGATAAGTCCTAATTCCATACATGGAGCATTACTCTCCATCAACCTTGACTTCGGAATCGACGTTATTTACTCAAGAGATGCGGAAGATACTGCTTCCCTGATTTACCTTGTTGCAAAACGCGAACAGGTAAATGAGAAAAGACCAGTCCGCGCACATGGGAAAAAGACTGCGCGTCTGCTTTCGGAACAGCAGGAATACATTGTATCATCAATCAATGAAATAGGCCCTGTTGCCGCAAGAAACCTGCTAACACATTTTGGATCCGTGGAAAAAGTAATGTCTGCAAGCGAAGAGGAACTTCGAAAGGTAAAACTCATTGGACCAAAAACGGCTGCAAAAATAAAAGAAATTGTTTCCAGTGAATACAAGGCATAATTAGATTTTTTTTACACGTTCAGCAAGGGTCAGAGTTCGTTCGATTAAATCAAGCCTTTGTGCCAGTTTGCTGATATCACTTTCCCCAACCAGCTTTAACGCAATATCTTCAATATTGAGCAAAAGAACTTTTTTAATATATTGGAATTCAACATCCTTTGTAGAAACTGTAGAAGAAACCACATCATTAACAGCAGGTTTCTGTAGCTCAGTGGACTTCACGGAAGCAGAAACTTCTTTTGATGAAGTGGATTCAACTCCTGCAGGAGATGTCGTAGCAGCCGATGATTGAGACGATGCAGAAACAGGTTTTTCTTCATTAGAGGCTTCTTTAGATGAAGTAATCGGTTGCTCGCCAAAAGTACTGCAAACAGGACATAATATTTCACCATGATAACGGAAAAATGGAGCCCCGCACACATTACAATGCTGTGCAAGCATGGTCCCCCCAGATTCCAATAGCCTTGAGATCTGTTTGACTTTATAGTTGTCATCTTTTATGCTTTCAGAAACTACCATGTGACAACTTATAATGTGCCTAGTATATATTCTTTATTTGACTCTGTAGAAAACCTATTTTTAAATACAATTTAGTTACTAGATTATTTATAAAAAGAATGCACCCATATTTGTTTGATCAAGAAAACACAAGGGATTAATGGTGTTTTGTTCCAGATTTAAAATCTGGAACTTTCAATTAAATCAGAGAGCTTTGTTAATTAAGTCCAAAATTCAGCTTTAGGAGTGCTTTCTTCACTGAAGATGGGAGTCTGCCGCACTGTATCTCTTTCATTTGATCCGGAGATATTAACCTGATAGCCGTTGACATGAGTGTATCGGATTTCATGAGGTTATCCATTAATTTACGTATATATACAGCGGTTTTGATCTCAAGTCCCATTTGTTTTCTCCAGCGATTTTCATACTCTTCAAGCCTGCATTTCCCATTCAGGTGATCAGCAGCCACTTCCCCGGCAATCTTTCCTCCGACCATAGCCGTAGCAATTCCTCCACCGTTTGTTGCAATAATTTGCCCTGCAGCATCTCCTGCAATAAGAGTGTTTTTTGTTGCAGTTTTTGAAGGGGCACCCCCAACCGGCACAAGTCCCGCTACAACAGAAATTATTGTACCTCCCTCCAGTTTTTTGGAAGCCTGTGGATGTTTATGCATAAAGCGATTCAGGTAATCCCGTGCACACATATTTTCATCAAAAAGTGCTTCCCTTACACCCACTCCAATGTTTGCATTGTCATCTCCTTGGGAAATAATCCATGCATAGCCTCCTGGAACGTAGTTTTTTCCAAAATACATCTCTACAGCATCCTTGTCAACCTCAACCCCGGAAACTTCATATTCGAATGCTGTTCCGACCCCCATAGGGTCACGTTTCCTGACCAGACCTCTGGATTTTCCAACAAGGGAATTGGGTCCGTCAGCCCCAATAAGGACTTTGAAATTGTAATTAGCTTTTCCAAAAATTCCATCTGTAATGACGGTATGTTGGCTAATTTCTGTGACATTAGTCCCGATTAGGACTTCAGCTCCTGCTTTAGCCGCTTGTTTTACGAGATATCTGTCGAATTTACGTCTATCTAAGGCATCGCCTTCGACTTTAAAACCTTTAGAATAACCATCAGGAGCAATAAATCTCTGAAAACTTGTTGATGTGTGAACACATGATTTCGAGTACTCGAAAAGCTGATATGGGAGTTCGGCATTTGGCAGTAATTCCCTTAGGGTCTCTTCATGTGTCAGGAAACCTCCACATTGTAGGGGAACACCAATATCCTTTTTCTTATCTATCAAAAGAACGGATGCTCCCGATTGCGCCGCATAGGCAGCAGCAGTTGCACCTGCCGGACCTGCACCCACTATTACAACATCATATTCGTCAATTTGAGACATTTGGATACCTTTGAGATGAAATTTTTTGGGGACTGCTTAGATTCCTCCGCCGATTTGCATCAACTCAAATTCAATGTCATCCGGTACTTTTACATTGAATACAAAAATCCTGTAGCGTAATTTCTTAGCTTCCAGAATTGCATTTTTCTGCTGCGGATTAAGTGAGCCTTCAGCAGATGCAATGCAAAACATTTTATGATCGTTCATTGCAAGAAAATCAAAATTATCAGAGTATGCATTCAGGAAATCCACAAGATCTTTCAGTTCATCCCATCTTTTACACATATGTATGCTTTTGGTCGCAGAATTCTCCACATGCCAGTCCTTGCTCATGTACGGGTATTCTCTGTACTGATCCTCGATATCTTCATATGCTTTGAATATTCGGTCCACATCTTTTTTCAGGTTAACCCACTTCCAATTCATCTCTGAAAAATATTTTTCAGCCAGTATCTGCGCAATTTCTGTTTTGTCCTGACTATTAAGCTTCAATTTTTCACCTCGTTAGAAAACATCATCCTGCTCATAACTTCTGTTAAATTGGAGTGCAATTTCGGCTTTTTTAAGTTCCATTCCAAGATAGCCTGCGTGATCAAGTTTGCTGATCAATCCCTCACTTATAATAGAATCGAGAACCTCTGATGCATTTTTACCAATTATGGTAGCCCTCTCATGTTCTGCAACAATATAGCCCCTGCCCTCAGGATCATGTGCGATTCCTATCCTAAAAGGTCCTTTTGGATCAAGCTCCCAATAAGTATTAGGTTTTGCTGAAATGAAATTTTCCGGTATTTCTCTTTCTTTTCTTTTTCGTTTTTCTTTTATGCAAAATAAATCAAAACCGAGATCTTTCGGGGGACTCTTGCGGATTTCTGCAAGCTTCATCATTGCAGCAGCAGTTTTTAGTTCTGAAATGGAACCCTGTGTTTTGTCGCTGTATTCTGGAGTGAAAAGAATTGAAGAACCAATGTCTGCGGCAATTGTAGAGAGCAGGGCATTGATTCCTATAGAATCTGCGTCAAAGAGTTCGGTAACGTTTCCCGCTCCAAAGAAAAGGGGTATCCCTGGATATTGTTCTGCAACATTTTTGTATCGAATAATCGATTCCGTGAAACCATGACCTGCTGGATCAAGAATCGGGTCAGCAATGATTTTTTTGATCCCGTATTCCCGGCATTTTTCCATATTTTTTATAAGAGTGTCACAGCTTTCACCCGGATCAGGTATTACAACCACAGCGATCTCTTTTTCTGCTATGTGCTTAGCAGTTGAATCAATATTTGAACTGTTCAGGCTTAGTACAAGATCAACACCATTTTCCACTGCGCAAATGATGTGCTCGGCAATTGTTGTATCTATACTTAAGGGTCCTTCCGTAACTTTTCGTGCTATCTGGACTGTTCTCTCGACGTCCTCAACCGAGCTTGTCATTGAGATGCCAAGATCGATAATATTCGCTCCTTCTTCAAGAAAATGTTTGATTTTTTTCCTGAGCTCAACCTCA
Source organism: Methanohalophilus sp. (assembly GCF_030156785.1). GTDB lineage: Archaea > Halobacteriota > Methanosarcinia > Methanosarcinales > Methanosarcinaceae > Methanohalophilus. Next base: position 36,397 of record NZ_JASGLW010000010.1, on the reverse strand, counting down.
TCCATAGATGCGGCATCAACAATCTCCGCCATGACTTTCATGCCGGAATTTCCTCCGATTTTAAGATTCCTGAGATTAAATACAGAGGATGCATTATCTTCCAGATCATGTAAGGTTTTCAACGCTTCTTCTTTCCTGATTCCATCAATCAATTCACAGGCAGGTATTTCTGTGGAAAAGGTTATTTCATCTGCATACCGGATTACGGTGTCCAGATCATATGCATGTTTTGAACCACGATAAATGGGGCAGCCTATTTTGTTGGCAACGCCGGAGAAATCTCCAGATACAAGTCCGGGGACAAGCAATATATCGAATTCGCCGGATCGGTGGTTCTTCATGTATGCATCCAGAAGTTTGCCGGGAGTTATGAATGCTGCAACCTCGGTGTCAATTAGCAGGATTTCAGCGTTATTGCCAACGGCATCTTTTACTGTATCTATAGCAAGATGACCTGTGGCTATCAGGATATTCATGAGTATAGAAAGTTCAGTGAAGATAAAAAAAGTTATTCCAGCCGAACAGGGAACCGTCCCTATCCGGCAAAGGAATTTTAGTTTATTATATCAATTATAGAGCCGCCGTTCCCGGAGTTGTTGATTGGTTCAACAATTGCACGCTGCCCATTCTTTACACGTGTGTAGCTTCTTGATGTGTTGCGCACAGGATTCCTTTTTTCGACAATATCTGTCTGGTATTGAGGACCAAGCACCTGTGCTGACTGCACTCCTGTCATGATGGCCATTACCCTGATCTTTCCTTCATAGTCATCCCTTATCCTTGCTCCCCAGATTACATTTGCACTGGGAGCGAGTTCATATGTAAGGGAAGATGCAACTTCTTCTGCTTCCTTGAGGCTGAGGTCAGGTCCGCCTGTGATGTGTACAAGGCTTCCGGTAGCACCACGATAGTCAACGTCAAGGAGTGGGTGATTCAGGGCTGCCCTTACAACATCATCACTCTTATCCTGGTTTTTGCTCTCGCCTACAAGCATTACTGCAACACCGCCGCACCCCATGATTGCACGAATGTCTGCATAGTCAAGGTTAATCAGGGACGGTTGAGTTATTGTTTCTGTGATACCTTTAACGGTTTCAGCGATAAGCTGGTCCATTACTGAAAATGCCTGCTCAATTGGTAGGTTGGGCACGTATTCCAGCAATCTGTTGTTGTCAAGCACAATTACGGTATCAGCAGCCCTGCGCAATTCTTCAAGTCCTTCTTCTGCTTTGACTGTCCTTGCACGTTCAACACGGAATGGACTGGACACCATTCCTACTACAATTGCTCCCTGCTCTTTTGCAATTTCTGCAACCACTGGAGCAACACCGGTACCTGTTCCTCCGCCCATACCGGCTGTAACAAAAACGAGATCGCTGTCCTTGAAGACTTCTTCAAGTGTTCCACGAGCGAGATCCGCAGCCTTTGCACCGACTTCGGGATATCCACCAGCACCAAGTCCACGTGTTAATGTTTTTCCAACAAGGATTTTTTTATCGGCACGAATATGGTCAAGATGCTGTTTGTCAGTATTTATTGCAATGGTTTCAGCGCCTTCAATGCCGATATTATAAAGTCTATTGATGGTATTGTTTCCAGCTCCACCACAACCAACAATGGTTATTCTTGGCATTCCGAATCCAAAATCATCTTCATCATCTAATACTTCTCTAAACTGCTTTTCCTGTTCTGTTAGTCTTAAAGCTTCCTGCACTATTGACTGCATGTGTTCATCCCCTCTTAGAATACACAAAAAAGTCTGTTATGATAGGGCTTCTATCATCTCCGATCTACGAAGAAGCTTTTCACCCCGCTCATCAATTAATTCTCTTACTGCTGTCCGAATTGCTTCGCTTGCAGATGGAAATTTACCCTGCGCTACCATATAGCTAATCATATCAAGTTGCTGCTCCGGCAATCTGATTGTGATCCTTTTCATGATAACACCGTATGTCCGACAGTAGTCAGCTTAAAAGACGACGGAAAGCCGACATCCATCTGCAATCCATCAGTCTATAAAATCTGACTTGTGTCTTACCTATCTTTTATACATATTTATATATAAGACTATCGACAATTGTCGGAAAGCACATAGTCACTGGTGTGTCGGATACGTATTTTTATATTCACTTATTTAAATAATTACTTACATCGATTATTTTGATTATTCTATCAAAAGGCGTAATGCAGTTATCTCATAATTTTCCTGAAATCGAGGGTAACGATCAAATCCAGATTCTGTCAAAATCCTTAATATTCTGGCACGAACTTATTTAAAAATATTATCAAATGTTGTTACACGATATTGTATTATGCTAAATTATTTTAATAATATAGCTTTTATTTAAAAATAATTTGTGAGAAACGTTTGCTAATTATATTGCACTGCTTGCTGATCGAGAGTACTATATTACGCAAGGTTGTACTTTGAATTCCTCATAAAACATTAAAAGATATAATCCCTTTGGATCAATTTTTCTCAATTTATAATTTATATCGGAAAGCATACGGGTCATATGCTTCCCCACAAATTAAAATCACATCAACCCATAAACAAGTTTGATAGCCATTATCCACAAAACCACAGCAAACATCTGTTTGATTGTTTCTGATTTCATTTTGCTATGCATTAAATGTGAACCTACCTGGCCTCCTATGAATGCAGCTATTGCTGTATAAATCATGAGATTCGTGTCCAGATGTCCTGTAGTCAGATGACCAAAAAGCCCTGAGAAAGAAGAGAACAATACAATAAAAGCTGATGTGGCAGAAGCACGTTTTGCTCCATAGCCAAGTGCTATCAAAACAGGGACTATGAATACGCCGCCACCAATTCCAAGAAGTCCTGCAATAATACCAATTACAAAACCTAGAAAAATACCAATGGTTAAACTCTTCCTATTATCTGTAGAGATGGATGAAATTTCAGATTCTGTATTTTTTCCCCCAGAGAATAACATTCTTACTCCGGCAAAAACCAGCACGGCACTGAGTATCCATAACAATATTTCAATGGGGACAAACTTAGTAAAGTAAGCACCAATAGGTGCTCCTATAATGGAAGCTATTACAAAAGGAGCTGCTACATGGAAGTTTATCATTTTTTTCCTGTAATACGTGATTGCTGCTGAACTGGTAGTTATACCATTGAGAAGCAAGGCGGTAGGTATTGCTATGAGCATATCGATGCCAAGCCAGTAAAATAAAGGTACATATACCAGGGATCCACCTAGACCGAGCATTGAAAATATAACGGCTAAAAAAAAGATAATTACAGCAATTACGATGACATCCATGCAACCAAATCCAGATGTTATTACAATGGATTAAATAGGATTTAAGTGCAATTGCACTTAAATCTGATGCACCTTTTCCAGGCATGGTCGGCAGACTATCTCGTCGTCGAGCACACGTGCATATTTTTCGATCACCATTTCTTTACATTTGGAACACTGTACTCTTTTGAATTGAACCACTGGTGAATCTACTTTGTAGTCAAAAACTTCGCTGACTTCAATGAAATCAGAATCTGGCATTGACATAATCATATTGATTGCTGGTTGTGAGATTTCAGTGGGTACTTTTGATGCAGGAACACCAGAACTCCTTTGCTGGATGAAAGGAGATTTCTCCATTTTAGCAAACAATTCAGGTAGTGCATGTACCCTAACTGCCTTGTTATCTTTAGTTGAGATAAGGGTCAGTGCAATTTTACCAGCATATGTTTTCTTGATATTTCCTTTTCCAAATGTACATCCTGTAGCAACCTGCACTCCATCTCCAAAACAACCGGCACAGTGTGCATCACCTATTTCTACAAGGGCCATAAGCTCTCCATCTTTTGCTCTTGATACACCAAGTTTTTCCATGGCTGCCCAGGCAAGTCTCAGTCCAAGTGGCATTCCTGGACAACGGTGTCCATGGAATTTGAATCCAATTTCAAGCGTTTCATCTTTACTCATTTCCATATTTGATATCTCCATTGCTGATTTGTAAGATTGTGGGGTTAGCCCACAAAACATCTAATTTACAATTGTTTTACCAGTACTTAAAAGTAGTGGTTTCAAATAAATTTGAAACATGGGGGATATTATATGCCATCATGGAACATGATATTTTACAAACAAGCCTACTCTCACATAAATTGCAAGTGTCTTGAATAATATAGGCCAACAAGTACGATAATAGGTGCAGTATTTTCTTACCTTTCTAACTCACGGAAAGCTTATTGACAATTCTCTTATCCTTGATACAGAATAGACTAGAAGTATCGAAAAAACATTATAGACAAAGTGGTTGCAAATACCAAAGATATGATTATCGGACCCTGTGCGGCCAAAGCTATAGGAATAAGCATACCAAAGAAGAGTACAGCACTGAAAGGGCAAAATGAAACCAAGCAGAAAAAGGCCCAAATACACTTTATTTTCTAATTTTTTCCCAGTGTGTACTGATTACACCATATCCTTTAAAAGAAGATATACCAATAGTAAGTACATGAAGCCCCGGGCGTGATTTGAACACGCGACCTAGTGATTACAAGTCACTCGCTCTGCCAGGCTGAGCCACCGAGGCGTATTGAACTACCCCTTACATACAGATTATAGCAAATAAATTTTATGCTTGCTTGCACATATATAGCATTCATGTGGCATGAAATGGCGCGTATCGGAAGCAAGCTTGTAAACCACGGGTTGGTTGAATCGAATTTTGGGAACATCAGTGTCCGAAAAGGTGAAAATTTTATAATCACCCGCACTGGTTGTTTTCTCGATGAAATTACTGAAGATACCGTTGTGGAAGTACCCATAGATCGCAATTCCTTTCTGGACAAAATCGCCTCCTCTGAAACTATAGTACACCGGCAGATCTATCGCAATACCGATGCAGGAGCAATTATTCATGCACACTGTCCGTACTCTGTCATTCTTTCCTTGCTTCAGAAAGATAGCAGCATCTCGCCAATTGACAGTGAAGGAGTTCTTTTTCTTGGAAATGTCCCGATTATCAGAGGTAATATCGGAAGTGAAGAACTGGCTGAAGCAGCTTCACGGGCTCTTTTAAACCATCATGGAGCTATCATCTATAGTCATGGAACGATTGCCATCGGAAAGGATCTTGATGAAGCTTACGTATTTACAACCCAGATAGAACATTCATGTAAAATACGATATTTTTATGATCTGGCACGCAAATAACGGGTAAATGCTATTTACACTGAATGTGTAAAGGAAATGGCACCTATGACTCTTGAAAAATTTCGTCCGATAACCGCCACCTATGTGGAATCCATAGCTAAAAAGGCAATATCCGCAGGATTTACTCCAAATTATGTATCCCTTATTTCACTCATTTTCTCCATGCTGGCAGGAGTTGCATTTTATTATTCTCTGGAAGTTGCACTTTATGCTTTTGTGGGTGTTATATTCGTAGCTTTAAACTCTTTTTTTGATGCATTGGACGGTAGCATGGCAAGATATATGGGCAATGCCAGCAAAAAAGGAGATTTCCTCGATCATGTCATTGACAGATACGCCGACATGTTCATAATCGGCGGGATATTTTTTGGAGGGCATGTGGATTGGGAAATCGGAGTAATCGCACTTGTCGGTGTCCTGCTTACAAGCTATCTGGGTACACAGGCACAGGCACTTGGAATCGGTCGCTTTTATGGTGGCCTTATGGGTCGGGCTGACCGACTTGTACTCATAATGGTTGCTGCAGTTGCTTACGTTATTTATGCACAGCCACTGGCAGGTTACACCATCCTTGGCTGGTGTGTAGTAATTCTCGCATTTACATCACATATTACAGCTCTCCAGAGAATCTATAGTGTGTGGAATAAACTGTAATTCTGCAATACGAAAAACTTGTAGGGATAAGATGGCCGTCGGTACAAAATATGAATACATGGAACACACCGCTGATGCACGTTTTCGCGCTTACGGGGAAAATCTTGAGGAGGCGTTTGAGCATGCAGCGGAAGCCATGTTCAATGTTATGATTGATACTTCAGATATTCCATGCAAATTTTGCTTGCCTATTGAAGTGGAAGCCCATGATCTGGAAATGCTGCTTGTAGAATGGCTTTCCGAACTTCTTTACGTCTTTGAAGTCGATTGCATCGTATTAAGTAGTTTTTCAGTGTCCAGCATAAAACAGAAAGATGAAATCTACTCACTAAAAGCAACGGCATGTGGAGATAAGATAGATCTTAACAAACACGAGTTTGAAACCGAAGTAAAAGCAGTTACCTACAACAACCTTTGTATAGAAGAATCCGAGGGTAATGTGATGGTACAGGTTACACTGGATATATAATGTGGGGGTAGAAAATATGGCACAAACTACAGATCTAACTACCAAATTAGAGAAAATCGATGATGATATCTGGGAACTTCCTGTATCCTGCAGGGATGGTATGCGGGTTCCAGGGAGGATATTCCTTTCCGAAGCTCTTCTTGGAAACCTTGAGAACGAAGCAATTGAACAGGTTGCCAACGTAGCAACACTGCCGGGTATTCAAAAATATTCCATGGCAATGCCGGATGCACATGTAGGTTATGGTTTTCCTATTGGTGGAGTTGCAGCATTTGATGAAGAAGAAGGCGTAATAAGTCCCGGAGGTGTGGGATTTGATATTAATTGCGGTGTGAGGCTTGTTCGTTCCAGTTTGCAGAAGGAGGATGTAGTACCTCATCTTGATCAGCTGTTAAATGGACTTTTCGATGCAGTCCCTTCAGGACTTGGTTCCAAAAGTAAAATACGGGTTTCAGAGGGTGAACTTGACGAAATATTTGTTGCAGGTTCACAATGGGCTGTGGAACATGGATATGGTGTGAAAGCCGATATTGAACATTGTGAAGGAAATGGTCGCATTGAAGGATCACTTCCAGATCAAATCAGTAAAAAGGCAGTCAAACGGGGTCGCCCACAACTGGGAACTCTGGGAAGCGGAAATCATTTTCTTGAATTGCAATGCGTGGATGAAATCTATGACGAAGAGACCGCAAAAGCTTTTGGTCTGGAAAAAGGGCAGATCACTTTCATGATACACTGCGGTTCCCGTGGTGCAGGTCACCAGGTTTGCACTGACCACCTCAAAGTGTTAATGAGTGCCGCAAAGAAATACGGGATCCAGCTTCCGGACAGGCAGCTTGCGTGTGCACCGGCACAGTCAAAAGAAGCACAAGAATACTTCGGTGCAATGGCTGCTGCTGCCAATTATGCATGGACAAACCGTCAGGTTATAATGCACCAGTCCCGTGAGATTTTTGAAAAAGTGTTTAATATGGATCAGGATGAGCTTGGGCTTGATCTGGTGTATGATGTAGCCCACAACGTTGCAAAGCTTGAGAAGCATGAAATTGATGGAAAAACGAAAAGAGTATACGTTCACCGCAAAGGTGCAACCCGTGCCTTCCCTGCCGGTCATAAGGATGTTGCAAAAGCATACAGGGATGTCGGTCAACCGGTTTTAATTCCTGGAAGTATGGGTACTCCGTCTTATGTTCTATGTGGAAATAAAACGGGAATGAATATCTCATTCGGAAGTGCCTGTCACGGTGCCGGCAGGGTAATGAGCAGATCCCATGCAAAAAAGAGTTTTTCGGGTGAAGATATTCGGATGCAGCTTGAAGATCGCGGAATACTTGTAAAAGCTGCTCACCCATCGGTTATCGCGGAAGAGGCGCCAGAGGTTTACAAATCAAGTAGTGAAGTTGTTGATGTAGTCCATAGGGTAGGAATTGCAAGAAAAGTAGCAAAGCTCCTTCCACTTGGCGTTGTAAAAGGTTAATGAGAATTAAAATGGAAAATTGAAAATGAAAATCGGAGGAAACGGATATGGTTGAGGGGATGAATGGTTTGCTTGGTTACAGTCAGTTCTGCAATGCTAACAAACTTGTACCCGTTTCCTCTATACTCAATTGGATATTATCTTATTTAAAAGGTTTCATGAAAATATATATGTCCAATTGCGCTTCTTGATCCGACCGATATAAATATCAGGTTCACATCATCGGTTCTAACTATGGTTTCAAACGACAATCTCTTACAGCAAGTACGTGTCATGGCAGATTACCAGTTTGGTAAAGGTTGCGGAGAAACACTTTTTCCCGACGATGTAACTTTCCTGCTTTCAAGGACAAAACGCGTGCGCCAGATCCTTTCAGGTAATTCCAGAATTGCTACTGTACGTGCCAAAGATGGCACACTAACATTGAGTATTGAGGCTGCATCTATACTTCATTCTTTTCTTCCTTTTCCAAGACAGCGTGTTGTGATATGTGAAGATGCTGTTCCTTTTGTTTCAAAGGGTAAAACAGCATTTGCTAAACATGTTCTGGAAATAGATCCCAACCTAAGATCTGGTGAAGAGGTTCTTGTAGTGGATGACCAGGACACATTACTCGCTACTGGTCAATTGCTATTGTCAGTTTCTGAAGTTCTGGCTATGGATTCTGGAGCAGCTGTAGATGTAAGGGTTGGAATTGAAAAATAAGCAATTTTTCAATTTTCAGTTTGCTTTGTATAGGTGTCTACTATTTTATGCTTGGTAATATTGCTTGCCATTTCAAATCTGGAAAGTTTTTAATCCTTCCATTGAATGAGAAGATCAATATACCAGCGGCTACTCTCATCGTTTATAATTTCCCGCATTATTGGAGAGTTTTGAATCTATTCACATTTATCAATTGTCATATTAAAAATTACCACTTTTTGTTTTAATAATTTCCTATAAAACAAATGAAGTAATTAAACATGTAAAAAAGAAATACTGTAATCAAATTAAAATTGAATTGTTGTCGTGCTATTTTCTGGAACAACTAGATATACTAATATAACAAAACAATGCCGATATATAATCTCCATCGGAGTGTGAGATCATAGACGATGAACAACCCCTAAAAACCCTTGTGATCCCAGACGGGACAAAGATGGAAGAACACACTATTGTTGTTAATGGCGATGTTATTATTGGCAACCATTCTGATCTGGGTTATGGGTTGATTGCAAATTCCGTTATTTTAGGAGAAAGGGTCAATGTGACAGGGGATATTGCAACAACATCAGATGTCAGGATAGACATCTGGTCCTGCATTAACGGAAGTGTCAGGACTGATGAGAACGCTTATATCGGTGATTTCGTCAACATCGGTGGAAAACTTGTCGTTAAAGGAGATCTCGATGTTGGCAATGATGTACGCATCGAAGAAGGCTTTGAAGCTCGTGGATGGATAGTAGTCCGCAATCCAGTTCCTGTAGTTGTATATATTTTCCTATACATTGCTGAATTACTCCGTATGGGTAAAGGTGAAGAAGTCGAAAAAGCCATAGACGAACTTTTTTCTGACGATGAAGAAGATCTGGGTGCAGATATCATGATTATTCCCAACGGTTCACGTATTTCCGCAGATTCCATTAGGGTTTCCGGAAATGCAAAAATAGGTAGTGATTGTCTCCTTGTGGGGAATATCCGTGCAGAATCCCTTAAGATGGGTGACAAAACAACACTTTATGGAAGCATAAGAGCTCCAGGAACTGTTGAACTCGGGGAAAATAATGCCATACACGGGAATATTGTGTCCCAAGGCAAAGTAATTATCAACAAAGGGACTCATGTATTGGGGCAAATTAACGCACTCTTAATCAATATTCATGAATCTGCACGAGTGGATGGTGTTATGAAAGCCAGTGCCGGCATCTCATTCATACGGGATGAAGAACACAACATTAATGATAATGAACTTATGAGACTCGATATCCCAAACACTCCCGAATAAATTTTTTTGAAAGGTGTTATCAGATGGCTAGCTATAGTTCAATTTCAGAAAAGGATTCAAAATATGTCATGCAAACATATACTCGCCAGCCAATAGCCCTTGAGAAGGGCGAAGGCGCAGTTGTATGGGATGTTGAAGGAAAGGAATATATCGATTGCGTTGCAGGGATAGCTGTTAACAATGTAGGTCACTCTCATCCCGTGGTTGTGAAAGCAATCCAGGATCAGGCGGCAAAGCTAATCCATGTTTCAAATCTCTATTATACTGAAATGCAGGCAAACCTGGCAGAGAAGCTTGTCACACTCACTGGTATGGATCGTGTTTTCTTCTGTAACTCCGGTGCAGAAGCAGTAGAAGCTGCCATGAAACTGGCTCGCATGGTAACAGGAAAACATGAATTTGTGGCACTGAAAGGTGCATTTCATGGCAGGACTATGAATCCACTGTCTGTAACCTACAAAGAAGCTTATAAGAAGCCCTTTGAACCTATGCCAGTTAAGGTTACATTTGCCGACTTTAGTGATGCTGATGACGTGGCTAATTCCATCGGTCCGGATACAGCTGCTGTAATTATTGAACCCATACAGGGCGAAGGTGGAATTAATGTACCTTCAGAGGGTTTCCTTGAGGAAGTACGTAAGATTTGTGATGATACTGACACTCTTCTGATCTTTGATGAGGTACAGACCGGTTTTGGCCGTACCGGGAAATGGTTCTGCAAAGAGCATTCAGGTGTACAGCCGGATATTATGACAATGGCAAAGGCAATGGGAGGCGGCCTTCCCATGGGAGGAATTGCTGCCCGTGAAGGTCTCACTTTCACAAAGAGTCAGCATGCTTCCACTTTCGGTGGAGGTCCTCTTGTATGTGCCGCTGCTCTTGCATCAATTAAAGTGATGGAAGATGAAAATCTCATTGACAGGTCACGTGAGATGGGTGAATATTTCCGGAAACAACTCATTGAGCTTGGACGTGATGATTTCGTGGAGGTTCGTGGTAAAGGATTAATGATTGGTGTGGAAACAAATCGTCCATGTGCTGATTTTGTCAATGCTGCCCGTGAGATGGGTGTGTTGCTAAACTGCACATCTGACACCGTCCTGCGGATTGCGCCTCCACTTATTATTTCAAAGGAACAGATTGATACGGTGGTTGATATTCTTGGAAAGGTCTGATCTGGTAAAACCTGAGATTCGTTCCATAGCACCCTATGTTCCCGGCAAATCCATTGAGGAAATCGCAAAAAAGTACTGTTTGTCCGCAGATAGTATCATAAAACTGGGATCCAATGAAAATGTCCTTGGTCCATCTCCTAAAGCTATAGATGCAATGATAAAACATGCCGGAAATGTCAACATATATCCTTCGGCAGATGCCTGGGAGTTGGTTGTTGCTATTTCCGAATATACAGGCATGCCTGAAAACATGATTGTAGCATCCGGTCCTGGAATGGATGGACTGCTTGATGGTTTAATGCGGCTATTGATTTCGCCAGGAGATGAAGTTGTAATTTCCAGTCCTACTTTTTCCTATTATGAAGTCTCTGCAATAGCCAACGGGGGAACTCCCGTATTTGTCAGGCGGAACGATGATTTCAGCATAGATATTGATACATTGAAAACTGCTATTACTGATGCTACTAAAATGGTGTTTATCTGTTCTCCCAACAACCCTTCAGGAAATTCGATATCAGAACAAGAGCTTCGAAGTATTGTAGAAGATGTTTCTTGCCTTGTTTTCGTCGATGAGGCATATGTTGAATTTGCAGAACAAAACTTTGCTTCGCTTGTGAATGATTACGATAATCTCATAATTGGGCGTACCCTTTCAAAAGCATTCGGACTTGCAGGATTGCGTATTGGCTACGGGATTATGCCTGCCTGGCTTAAGGTTGAATACATGAAAGCTGGAACTCCTTTCAATGTGAGCAGCCCGGCAATAGTAGCCGGTGTTGCAGCACTGTCTGATAAGGAACATCTCAATCGCAGCATCGAATTGGTACGTGAAGGGCGCAAATATCTGGCGGATAACATCCCTTTTCCAGTTTATGATTCACAGGCAAATTTTGTACTGGTGGACGTGTCTCCTGTGAAAGCAAAGGATGTGTGCGAACACCTGCTAAAACAGGGAATTATCGTAAGGGACTGCACTTCTTTCAGGGATGCGGGAGAATCACTTATCAGGGTGACAATAGGTACGCTTGAGCAGAACCGGAAAGTTGTTGATGGATTCACTTCATTTTGAAGAGCTTTCCACCTTTTCTATTTTCATGAGCGGATAGTCGAGTTCACGTTCATATTCCATAGATGCGTAAAGGCGCATGTTTTTATAAGCAACAATTAGCTTCACAGTTAACATCTGTCCTTCCAGTTCACAATAACCAAATTCATCATTGAGTTTGGATTTAACCATGTCTCTGTCTATGTGGACGGTGATGTTTTCGACATATGGCTGGACAGAAATACTTTCTGCAATTGCTTTTTCAAGGCTTTTGATTGTGTGTAGGCTGATAGGTGAACCCGTGAACTGGTGGTAAAGTGCTCCAAGTTTTATTCCGGCTTCAAAAGCTGCTATCTGTGCATCCGTTATTTTTTCAGACATGATATCAAAGTTGGATTGTGGTGATAAATATAAAGATATTGGGTTTTGGAATCAAGGAGGTGTGTATAACCTATTACGTTTCAGGTGCTACTAGCTGGAATGCTGACATGACCCAATAGCTGAAAGATCGGGTGTGACCCCCATATCTACTACAGCTTTTGCTTCTTTATATTAACCGAATGGTTCTGTCAGAAAGTCACTAACCATTTATTTTGGTCCGGAATAATAGTCCTGCTGCTTAGCTATCTTGTGATATTTCTTTGTGGTTTGAATAAACCAGCAAAGGTTTCTGTCACAGTTCTTTTTGCAAGTATCTATTATTTCTTCGTATTTGTCAGGCATTACTAAATTCCCTCCAAAACTGATTGATTGGATGGTTTCAATAGTCGTATTTTGGATATTGTCCGTAAAGGTGGAAGATAGATATATTTGTTTAGCTTCAAAAGTACATATCCTATGAGATACAAAATCCTTAATACTTTCTACAGGAGGGAACTGTTGGATAAAACCCGATGGTTCTAATTCCAGCCAGACCTGCAATGATGTGGATAAAGAATGGTTTTTGTGATTTGAACCTTGTGCCATCCGTTCCTCAGGACAGGAGTTATGGTGATTGTAATGTTCTTTTTTATTAAGGAGGAAATTGAATTCATCAGCTATATTAGATAATGCAAGTTCAATTATAGCTGCTTTTTCTTTCGTCACAATTGTTTAATTATAAGCAGTAACAATTCACTTGTTAAATCTCAAAATAAAGGAGGAGTCTATAAAATGTCCGAAAATCCACTTGAAGTGATTAAAAATGCAGATCCCGAATTTTTTGCTCTTTTGGAAAACACCAGACAGAACGCTCTCTCAGAAGGCAGCATACCACTGAAATACAAACTTCTTATTGCAATGTCCCTTGACGCTGCTGCCGGTGCAGTGAATGGGGTACAGAACCTTGCAATAGGGGCTATGAACGAAGGAGCAACAAAAGAAGAAGTTATGGAAGCTCTGCGAATAACGCAGTATGTTGCAGGAGTAGGTAGTGTATACACCGCAGCAAATGCCCTGAAAGATATATTGTGAAATTATAGAATGCAAGAAGAAAAGGGTGCTCATTTCCCCTTTCTTTTTTCCTTAGCGAGTTTCTTTTTGGCATCCTTATTGCCACTAGCCGCCAGCTCTTCCAGCTTTGCCAGCTTTTCCCTCTTTGCAGCTTTTTTCCTGTCTAAATCTTTTTTTGACATTGCCATAATAAAATACCTTCATTGCATTTCTCTTATGCAGGATTACATTTCGGTATCGGGTGTATTTATGAGTTTCTAAAATGTGTGCGGATATAAGAACTGAATATGGCCTTATAAATACAATCTCTTCTACCAAAGCATACCGCAAATCATTCCTACAACATCACACAACCTCCTTCCATACTACCTGTCTACCAAACCTTAAAGAACAATACACTCCTAAAAATTGCATACTTGAAATTACGAGGTTACTCCATGGAAAGAAAAACCGGGCTTATAGTTGCACTTGATATGTTAGACAGTGAAAGCGCTATCAGGATTTCTTCTGAAGTAGCGGAGTATGTTGATGCCATTAAGGTCGGGTATCCCCTTACCCTATCCACCGGGATCGGGATCATTTCCAAACTCTCTGATTACGCACCGGTAATCGCTGATTTTAAGGTTGCTGATATCCCCAATACCAACATGCTGATTTGTGCCGAGGTATTCAAACAGAATGCAACCGGTGTAATTGTTCACGGTTTTACCGGTGAGGACAGCCTCAGGGCATGTGTAGAAGTTGCCAATGACAATGATGGTGATGTCTATGTCGTATCCGAGATGAGCCATCATGGAGGGGAGCGATTCTTCCAGCCTGTTGCAGAAGAGATTGCTGAAATGGCTAAGCTTCTGGGTGCCACAGGTGTGGTGGCTCCGGCTACCCGAACTGAAAGACTGCATTCAATAAGGCAGGTAATTGGCGATTCACTTTCGATAATATCTCCCGGTGTGGGCGCACAGGGAGGGAGTGCTTCAGATGCAATTGCTGCAGGAGCCGACTGGGTGATAGTAGGTAGAAGCATTTATAATTCAGATAATCCAAAAGAATCTGCAGAAAAAATAGCTTCCGAAATTAAAGCATATTTGTGATCCGATTGATGCCTGTGATGAAAAATTATTCTGAATAAATGATGAACCCTATGAGTCCTGAGGCAGATACCTGATACCGGATCACTTGATTAGTTGAACTATAGCAAGGTACTATGATGAGTAATTTATCTGATGAAAATACAGCTGTAAAGGTTCTTTTTGAGACATCTTCAGGTGAGCGTATATTGCTGCACGATGATTACAATCTGGCAATATACCTCCCTCCAGGAAGGATTTGTATTAGTACTTCCTGGCTTAACGGCGGGATTAGCGAGGGTCTTGAAGCTGTAGTCAATCATTGCATTCCCCGAAAGTTATGCCATGAACAAGAACTTGAAGGTGGTTCTCTTGAGAACTACCTGAGGATTGTTGCTTCGAATTTAGGCTATGATCCTTCTTCGACTTCCGTATTGCTTACTGCAGCGAGCATGAAGCATGCTTCCGTAGTTTCCCATTCGTATAGGGGACTTGAAGTTTTGGCCATAGTGACTGCGGGTGTGGAAGTAAATGGCTGCCGTGTAGGGGATCCAGCTTCCTACTATCAGGAAGATGGAAAATGGAAACCTTTTATTGGAACAATAAACATCATGCTTCTCATAGGGGCTTCTTTACCACATTATGCTCTTTCACGTGCAATAATAACTGCCACCGAAGCTAAAACCGCTGCCCTGCAGGAACTTATGGTTTCGAGTCAGTATTCTTAGGGACTTGCCACTGGCACAGGTACTGACATGCTGGCAATTGTTGCAAATTCTGATAGCGATCTTGAATTAACTGATGCAGGTCCACATTCCAAGTTGGGAGAGTTGATTGGAAAATGTGTTTTTGAAGGAGTTCATGATGCACTTCGTAGGCAATCAGATATTTCACCATTGACCCAGAGGGATATGCTTGTGAGACTGGAACGCCTTGGAATTAATGAGGCTTCTTTTTGGAAAGCTTCTACAAATTTTGATGGCGAAAACAGGAAAAGACAATTTATTAGCTCCCTGCGGAAATTTTCCATTAACCCTGCGGTAGTTTCGGCTACTGCTTCTATAATTCATCTGGTAGATGAAGTATCATGGGGTTTGCTTCCGGAAAAGGCGGCAAGCGAAATTGCTATATCTTACATGAAAAACCTGCCACAAATCATCGAAAACAAAAAGATTTCAATACCCGATGAACTTTTTGATAGCCGGGATTCCATCCTTGACAACTGGATTCGTGCCGTAGCATGGACAATAAAAAATAAGTCGTAAATAATAATCTAAAATTTTCTGATTCAAAAAATTTCATCTTTCTGAAATAGAGGAGTTCTAATGAGGCTAAGTGAATTTGTGTCCAAATATAATTTGAAAACTGAAAAAAAACCGCTGGGTTTACAGATCCATATAGGTGATATACAAGATCCGGATTTTCGATTCCTGACACGTTTACTTATATGCAAGAATGGTCAGATGGATCTTCACGAAAAATCTGGGTAAGCCAACCATACCGCTCAATAATTTTCTACGAAAAGGGTATGGTATCGGTTTATGAATATGTACGCAATGCGGATTTTCGTCTTAAGGCCCTTGAAATAAGTGAACAATATGCTCCCAGAGATGAAACTAGCTTTACTCCGGGTACTCTCCAAAGTGCTTTTGAATTTGCCCGTGCTGCTCATCAAAACCAGTACAGAAAATGTTCCGGTGCACCGTACGTAACACATCCAATGGATGTTGCTTCTATCCTTCTCAAAAATGGAGCACCTGACTCTCTGGTAATCGCAGGATTTTTGCACGATGTACTTGAAGATACGAAAACAGATAGTTTGGCTTTGCGTTATTCCTTTGGAGAGAGAGTTTTTAGTCTAGTGAAAGCGGTTTCGGAGATGGACTCCAAAGGTAACTTGGTTGTGCATGATCAGTCCAACTGGAAAGAACGCAAAGAACAATCTCTTGTGAAACTTAAGAATGCGGAGCGTGATGTCAAACTTCTAGTCTGTGCTGACAAGCTTGCTAACATTAAGGAGATGTTTGATGATCTTGGCTATCTGGGTGATAGGATGTGGGACTACTTCAATGCCGGGAAGGATGATCAGGAATGGTATTACAGGTCTCTGGTTCAAGCGCTGCAATCTGGATCACATAGCGTTGAGGACACAAAAATGTTCCAACAACTTCAGAAATATATAGACCTTGTTTTCCGCTAAATTATAAATGTTCTTTTCCGAGAGAAGTCTATGTGTAAGGTGTTTAATTGGTATTTCATGTTGTTCTGACAAATGAAAAGGCTTGCTTATTTACTTGGCTTGCAGGTTCTCACAATATTGAAACATCAAGAAAAATCTACATGCCACATCCACCGGAGTGTTTCCCCAGATAAAAATCCTTAAGGAAAATCAGTTTGTAGAACAGGATGATAATTGTTGAACCTGTTTCAGAACTTATTCTTATACTTTTTTCAGCAGAAATGCTAATGCTTAGTGGAAAAACTTCACAGGTAACGCAGGCATGAACTTTTTTGCCTTTTTTTCTTCCGTCCATTGTAAGCTGTCTAATGTCACTTTTTATTTTCAATGAAGCTACTGTCTACACAAACCGTTTCAAGTGATAGCTTTACCTTTCTAATAAGCTGAATCTCTAAGAGCTTCTATAATTCTATTCAATACCCCCTCAACTATAATTAGGAGATGCCGTATTTATGTTTTTGAAACAGATTCTATATACCTGAGATAGCTCTGGCATTTGTGTTTGATTTGCCAACCGTTTTTAGGAAATATCTTATACTTAGAGGCATTAATTCTCTTTGAAATTTGAGGTCTCTCCATGGGGCAGGAAACACCGATTGGGCGAATCGTCCGTGCAAACACTATTACTGATGCCTGGTATAGAGGATTGAATATTATCTGGAATCATGGTAAGATTATTACTGATGAACGAGGAAGCAAAATCAAGGAATTTATGAACCTGATGATAACCATCAAGGATCCTTACACAGATGAAATTCCTGCTGATATCGCATGGAATAAGGAAAGGCTTGATGAATATGCAAAACAGTTGATAACAGGTGAGAATTCCCAGGACTTTGAGTATACATATGGTCAGCGGCTGCGCAATTGGGATAATAGGGTTGATCAAATCGATTATGCCATAAAAAAGCTAAAATCAAGCCAGAGCACCCGCAGGGCTACCGCAGTTACCTGGATTCCTTATGTTGACACAGAGGTTGATGAAGTTCCCTGTATGATCCTTGATGATTTCAAATTGCGCGACGGGAAAGTACATCTTACAACCCTTTTCCGAAGTCATGATTTTGCAGGGGCTTATCCTGCTAACCTTTATGGACTTTCAAGGTTGCTTAAATACGTTGCGGATGAGAGTGGTTATAAACCAGGGACTATCACAACTATCAGCGTATCCGCTCACATTTATGAGCATGACTGGGATAAAATTGAAAAAATATTACAGGGTATCTGATTATGAAAGTATCAATTTGTCGCTCTGAAGTTAACGGGGAAGTTTTTGCACCCCCATCAAAAAGCTATACTCATAGGGCTATCACAATAGGTTCTCTTTCAAAAGAGTGTGTTGTTGAACGCCCCTTGTTATCGGCAGATACCGAAGCCACCATCCATGCATGTGAGATGTTTGGTGCGAAAATTACCCGGCAACAAGATTCCCTCTTGATAAAAGGTGTCAACGGTATGCCAAAAATCCCAGATAATGTTATTGATGTAAGAAATTCAGGGACTACATTGCGATTTATGACTGCAATATCTGCCTTAACAGATGGTGTAACTATTCTTACAGGAGATAATTCCTTGCGTACCCGTCCTAACGGTCCATTACTTGACGTACTTAGGGATCTAAGTGTTGATGCATATTCCACACGTAATAATGGCTGTGCTCCGCTTGTTGTTCGCGGAGGTATGAAAGGTGCAATTGTAAAAATAGACGGTTCGATCAGTTCACAGTTTATTTCAGCACTTTTGATTGCTTGCCCTCTTACAACTCAGAGTACAACCCTTTCAATAAAAGGTGAACTCAAATCCCGTCCCTACGTAGATATGACTCTTGAAGTTCTTGAAAAGGCAGGTGCAGAGATACTTGAAGATGATAAGTATAATGTGAAATTTATAATTCCTGCAAAACAGCACTATAATCTGGGTACGTATCTTGTTCCAGGGGACTTTTCCTCGGCTTCCTATTTGCTTGCTGCAGCTGCAATCATGGGTTCAAGTGTGAGAGTTAAGAATCTGTTTCCTTCAAAGCAGGGAGATTCCAGAATTATTGAAATATTAAGGGATATGGGTGCAAGAATTGACTGGGATACGGAAAGTGGTATTGTTTCAGTAAGAGGTGGGGGTGAGCTGAAAGGTATTCATGTGGATGCTGCTGCAACGCCGGATCTGGTGCCCACAATTGCTGTTCTTGCAGCTGCAGCCAAAGGTGAAACTGTTATTGAGAACGCAGAACATGTTCGTTTTAAGGAAACAGATCGGCTTCATGCAATGGCTTCTGAGTTAACGAAAATGGGCATTACCGTTGTTGAGGAACATGACAAGCTTATTATTAAGGGCGGAGTACTAAAAGGTGCAGAAGTGCATGGTTGGCACGATCACAGGATAGTAATGGCATTGACGGTAGCTGGTTTAGTTGCAGGCAATACGACAATTGATACTGCAGAATCCATATTTATTTCCTATCCAAACTTCTTTGATGATATGCGCTCCATTGGTGCGAATGTAATGGTGAGTCAGGAATAAGGAATCCTTATGATCTATGATGTGGCTGTGATTGGTGGAGGACCAAGTGGTACCATTGCTGCCAGATACGCAGCCATGCATGGTGCAAAAGTTGCATTGTTTGAGGAGCATTCATCAATAGGTTTTCCCGTTGAGTGTACCGGACTTTTAAGCACAAAAGCTCTTCAGGAATGCGATATTTCTCCAGATACTTCTTTTGTGATTAATACTGTACGGGGGGCTTATGTCCATGCTCCAGATGGCACGTGCATACCCATCGACGGCAGGAATACACGTGCCTATGTTGTTTTAAGGAAAGTTTTTGACAGAAAACTTGCCACAATGGCAGCAGATGCTGGTGTAGACATTTTCCTTAAATCACATGTTCACAATCTGGCTTATGAAAATGGGTTAAATACAATACATGTAACCCAAAAAGGGTTACAGGTTAAGTTCAAATCAAAAGTTGTAATTGCTGCTGACGGCCCTCGTTCAGAAATTTCGAGGATAGTTGGAATACCAAAACCTGATCGGCTTCTTCCTGGAATCCAGTTTGAAGTGAAAATGAAACCATAGAAAGCTGAGTTTGTTGAATTATTTGTAGGCTCAGTCGCCCCGGGTTTCTTTGGATGGATCGTGCCTTTAAATGAGAATCTGTGCAGGATTGGGATGGCAATTGAAAAACAGGATGAATGTGTTAAGTAGTATTTTGATAAATTCATCGATGCTCTTGAAAGTAAATATGATCGAATTGCCGTAGGCTCGCAGGATTTTGTAATTGGTTCGATACCACTAGGATTACCAGCTACTACTGTTGCAGATGGTTTGATTGTATGTGGTGATGCTGCTGGACAGGTTAAACCTATTTCAGGAGGTGGAATTTATACTGGTGCTGTTTGTGCAAAGATCGCAGGGAAAGTAGCTGCTGAAGCTGCACTTGAAGGAGATTCTTCAGTTTTCCGCCTTTCCGTTTATGACAAAGAATGGAGGAAAGTACTAGAAAAGGAATTAAATATAGGTATGAAGGCTCATAATTTTGCAGCTAAACTTGCCGATCCACAATGGAATAATTTATTAAATTCACTGGATAATCCTCAACTTTTGAGACTCATAGAAGAATATGGTGATATGGATCATCCCTCTATTTTACTGAAAAAATTTTTGAACCCCCTCAATTCCAGACATATGGCAGGCTTGCTGAAAAGTTTTGTAAAATCAGTTTTTTTGAGTCAGTAAATACTGACACCTTTCACACTTTTGATTTCCATTATTTTATCAACTAATCCACCAGGTATTTTCGAATCAGTTATTATTGTAAGCCGAGCTTCATCGGTAAAATATGGGTCATCTGAGACTGCCTGGCGAATGCTAAGGCCGTTTTCAGAAATAATCCTCGAAACATCAGCAAGGATTCCTATATTTGCTGCATCATCGGGTGTTATTATAAGAACACCAAGGCCAAGTTGCGGTGCCACATCTCTTAGGAAGGGTATTGAAAGGACATTCTGAAAAATATTTTTTAATAACTCATCAGAAAGTATGGTATCTGTTGTGGCATCTACAACACGTCGATCAACGCCCGCTTCCCTTGCAAGCTGAGTGTGAGCAATTTCAATGCTTCCTGACACTACTTTTCCATCATCATTAACCTGAAATCCTCTCTCAAAAAGAATCCTCAGTACCTTCTGCTGAGCAGGATGTTTCTCGAATTTCTGAAGTAGAATTTGCCACATATCATTCAACTTGCACTTTCCTGTATATAGAAGTTAAGGTTAAGATACAAAAGAAAACGGTTGCCGCCTTCTTTCATATAAGGTTATTTCAAATCAAGAAGAAACACATTTAAGGAACAAAGCCTTTTATGAAACATATAATGACTGAAATGGCTTTTTGAGCAGATTGATTGTATAATCGGACTTAACTATTTTATTCAACTATCCCCCCACGCTGAATAGAAACATTTGCAGAGAAAGGAGGTATTTTGTGAAGGTATATATGGACTACGACGACTTGCCCATGATTAAACTCCCTCATGACCAAGAAATTTGCATCAGTGACAGTACTATTCGAGATGGTGCACAGATGCCCGGTATTGTTCTAAAAAGTGGACATAAATTGACTATTTATGATTATTTGCATGAAATAGGTATTGAAAAACTTGAGACTTTTGTATATAATGAGAGGGATCAGAAAGCAATCAGGCTCATGCTTGACAGGGGTTATGAATTTCCAGAAGTAACCGGGTGGGCACGCGCGAATACCGCGGACATTGATCTGGTTCTTAAAATGGACGATATAAAGGAAACTGGAATTCTTATGTCAGTTTCTGATGCTCATATTTTTGAAAAAATGGGCCTTCCAAGTAGAGAAGCTGCTGAAAAGAAATATCTTGAGGCACTCCAGTATGCCGTTGATCACGGTTTAAGAACACGTGCACATGTAGAAGATATGACACGTGCCGACAATTACGGATTTGTTTATCCTTTAATCGAGAAAATAATCGATATAGATCCTGAATGTATCATTCGTATTTGTGACACCATCGGATATGGTATTCCATTCGAAGGAGTTGACGAGCCCTATGGTATACCGTCTATGGTAAAATATCTCAAGGATAACCTTGGTGTAAAAAACATCGAAACACATTGTCATGATGATTTTGGATTGGCAGTATCCAACTCTCTTGCTGGTTACTGGCACGGTGCAAACTGGTCTAACGTTACATTTTTAGGTATAGGAGAGCGTGCTGGGAATGCTGAGCTGGAAAAACTACTAATCTTCCTGTGTCGCAGGGTTGAAGGTTTTGATAAATACAACCTTGAAGCCATTTCAGATTTTGCTAATTTCATGCAAAAGGAAATAGGTATTCGCGTACCTCGTAATAAATCGGTAGTTGGTTCGAACGTATTTGCCCATGAATCTGGTATACATGCTGCAGGAGCCATCAAAAATCCATTTACTTACGAACCATATCCACCAGAAATAGTCGGAGGAAAAAGAATTTTCCTTGTGGGTGATTCCTCTGGAATAGAAGTTATTCGGTATAAGGTTCAGGAGGCACTCAAGGAACTTCTTGGTGTTCAGATTACCATCGAAAAAAAAGACCCTCGCCTGAAGTCTATACAGAAAGATATACAGAAGCTTTACAACAAAGAGAAACGTGTATCATGTATCTCGGATGAGGAAATTCAGGGGTACGTTGAAAAGTACTTCCTATTCGAACCTGTAGTACAAAAGAACATGAACCGGGAAGCAACCTATTCTGGTGAAGCAATTTCCCGAAAACCACTTAGAAAATGAAAAATATTATAAGGCGATTTACGCCTTATAAAACCATCTTTTTTTCTTAAATTTTGCTTATTATAGCATCTGTCATTTCGCTGAGTTTTGCAGTGCCACCAAGATCATAGGTGACTGTTTTTCCTTCTGCGATGACATCTTCTGTAGCTTTGAAAATTGCTTCTGCGTTTTCTTTTTCACCCAGGTAATCAAGCATCCATGCACCAGCAAGAACAGTTGCCACAGGGTTCACTTTGTCCTGACCTGCGTACTTTGGTGCGGAACCGTGTGCAGGTTCAAACATAGCGAAATCATCTCCGATGTTTGCGGAGTAGATTAGACCAATGCTTCCAATCAGTGCTGAACATTCCTCGCTGATTACGTCCATGAACAGGTTGGTGGATAACAACACTTTTTGGTTGAAAAGCTGTGGGTTCTTGACAAGCTGCTGTGCAATGTTATCGATGTGGTATTCCCAGATATCAATATCAGGATATTCTTCAGCTACTTTGTTGACTTCCTCAAGAAAAGTTCCACAGGTTTGTTTAAGGATGTTGCTCTTGTGAATTGCAACAACTGTGTCGAAGTTCCTGTTCTTTGCTTCCTCAAATGCATATTTTGCAATATTGCGACATGCGGGTCTTGTAATCTTACGAATAGCAATGTAAACATCATCTGTCAGCTTGACTTCTTCACCTATGTACATACCTTCGGTACCTTCTCTGACGCAGATAAAATCAACATCTCCTAATGGATGGTTGGTGTTAGGGAATGTTTTTGTTGGTCTTACGTTGGCGTAAAGATTGTATCTCTGGCGAATTGAGACTGCAACGCTTTTTGGGGAGCCTGCGCCCCCGGGGGTTGTTGTTGGTCCCTTAAAGCATGCATCCGAATCGTCTAGAATTTCCCATGTTTCATCTGGGATAAGGGAGTTCCCACCGTTTTTTTCCCACCATTCTGCACCTGCTTCACAGGTGACGAATTCTACGTTTGTTCCCGTCGCTTCAACGACCTTTAACATTGCATTCACAAGTTCAGGTCCGACTCCATCTCCTTCAATTACTGCTGCGGTTTTACTCATATAAATCACTTTTAATTTGTTAGCTTTATATAGTGGTAGTTGGCTCCCTTAATGCCTCCATCATATATATAAGAAGCTATCGGAATATTTTCAGGTTTTTTATCATTCTATAGTATCAAGGCTACAGTTTTACATGATAAAGCCCATACTCTATATTATGACAGCACAATTTCCTATAACTGATGAACATATTCACATTGATCCCCGCGCAAAGGGGCTAAGAGCAGTTCGTGAATTCAAGAATGCAGGTGGAACACACATGATTGTTGTCTCCAAACCCAGCTGGACATTGGGTGTAAATGTATCAACGGCTGAAGATTACAGGATTGTGTTTGACGAAACCGTGGAAATTGTAAAGCAGATTAATGAGATGGGTGTAGGTGCGTATTCTGTGCTTGGAGTTCATCCCGCAGAAATCTCAAAACTAACCGAACGTATGAGTTTGGAGGAAGCTTCTTCTCTTATGAAAGCAGGTCTTGATATAGCTGCAGGTTATGTGGAGAAAGGACTTGCTGTAGGACTTAAGAGCGGCCGGCCGCATTATCCAGTTTCTGACGAAATATGGAAAGCATCCAATGAAATCATGTCTCATGCATTTGATCTTGGAAAAGACTTAGGTTGTGTGGTTCAAATACATACTGAAAGTGTGGGTGAACCGGAACTTCGGGATATAGCTTCCATTGCAAAAAAATCAGGATTCCCTCTGGGTAAAGTCGTTAAGCACTATGCTCCTCCACTTGTAGATGTTTGTGAAAAAATTGGTTTATTTCCGGGAGTACTTGCCGGCAAAGGTGCGATTGAGAAAGCTCTTTTGCAGGGAAGTCGTTTCATGATGGAAACTGACTATATTGATGATCCAAAAAGACCGGGTGCAGTCCTTGGTCCAAAAACGATTCCCCGCAGAACCTTGAAGCTTGTTGAGGATTTTGGTGACGATATTTTTTGGAAAGTCCACAAGGAAAATGTTGAAGAGGTTTATGAGGTAGAGATAAATCTTTAAAACCTGTTAACCTCCAATTACTGAGATTGTTTCAAAAATATAATACTACTTCTCCTAATTACAGTTTGAGGTTAGAGAAGAGGATTTTCACATAGCCTAGATTTGGGCTTTTTTATAATAATTTTTTGTATTAGATTCAGAATGTTATGTATATAATTGTTCATCATTTTATCAGTGTAAAATATTGTATACTGATGCAAATACTGGTTTGTGATCGAAATCTGTCTGCTGCAATAAGGCTGGATCTGAAAAGCCTTCTGTAACGAAACTTATAAATATAGTGTGTTCAATCATACATTGATGTACAAAAATGAACATTGATATCAAATTGTGGTTATTATGAAGCAATATTTACAGAAAATTACGAACAATGAATCTCTTTCAGAGGATGAGGCATACAGGGCAATGCAGTACATTTTTACTGAAGCTTCAGATGCCCAAATCGGGGCATTCCTTGCAGCATTGAATGTCAAGGATATAACTGCAGAAGAACTCACAGGATTTGCAAAGGCAATGCTTGGTAATGCAAATGTTATCCACCCTGAGGTAAACGGCCATCTTGTGGACACATGTGGAAGTGGCGGAGACAGGCACAATACAATTAATATTTCCACGGCTGCTGCCATAGTAACAGCAGCTGCCGGTATTCCGGTTGCTAAACACGGCAATCGTTCTGCCACTTCTCTTTCAGGTAGTGCAGATGTGCTTGAAGCGTTGGGTGTGAAAATTGATTGCAGTCCCGAAGATGTTTGCTCAACAATAGAAAGTATAGATATTGGCTTCATGTTTGCTCCGATGTTTCATCCTGCGATGAAAAGGGTTGCAGGTGTGCGCAAAGAACTGGGAATAAAAACCGTCTTCAATCTTTTGGGTCCGATTGTAAACCCCACTGAAGCTCCAGCTCAGATAATAGGTGTATACGACAGGAAATACTGTCGTCCCATGGCAGAAGCATTGAAAAGGCTGGGTAAAAAACATGTCCTTGTTGTTAACGGGGACGGAATGGATGAAATTTCAACCCTATCCGAAACATGTGTCGTTGAACTAAAAGACGATATTGTATCCTCGTATATTATGACTCCTGAAGATCTTGGTCTTCCGAGGGCATCTGCTATTGAAATCGTTGGTGGGACTCCTGAAGAAAATGCAGCTGATATAATGCGTATCTTGAAGGGTGAAAAGGGACCTAAAAGAGATATTGTAGTTGCAAATGCTGCTGCCTCGATTTACATTGGCAGAACTGACATCTCCATGCGTGAAGCTGTATCAATTGCTGAAGAAGTCATTGATAGTGGAAAAGCACTGGAAAAGCTTGAGCAACTGGTTAAACTTACGAACAGGGGGGCATAAGCTATATGGACCCTGAAGTCAGGGTTAAAATATGTGGCATGCGAAATGCCGAAGATGTTGAGATTGCAGTAGCCTGTGGTGCGGACTCAGTGGGATTTATAACCGAGGTTCCGGTAAATACGCCTCGAAACCTCAATATTTTGAAGGTTTCTGAACTCATAGGATTGGTCCCGGAATCAATATAGTCCGTAATTGTGATGATGCCATCCTCAATTGAACATGCATTAAACATGATAGAAACTGCAATGCCGGATTGCGTTCAGGTACATTCTTCTTTGGAAGCATCAACACTTCGTAGCATTAGGAATCAATCAGATGTCCAGTTACATCAGGTATTTTCACTTCCGGAAAAGGCAAACATAGAACATGCAAGGGAAATTGTAGATAAGGCGAATTTGCTTATTGATGCAGATCTTGTTGATGGAATCGTCCTAGACACTGGTTCTATAAATGGCGGGGGTAGTGGCAAAGTACATGATTGGAACATAAGCCAGGAAATAGTCAACAAATTGGATTTGCCTGTGATAATTGCAGGCGGGCTGACTCCAGAAAATGTTGCTTCCTGTGTGAAGCAAATAGTCCCTTATGGCGTAGATGTATCTTCTGGTGTCGAAAAAGATGGACGGAAAGACAAAACGCTTGTATGTGAATTTATTGAAAATGCAAGGTGTAACAGTTTATGATGAATTTTGATATTACTAAGGAAGAATTTATAGACCTTGTCGGGAAACGCTCCGGATCCTGTATGGTCCTGCTCATGGCAGATGTCCCTGCAAATTGCACTCCTCTCCAGCTTTACACTCTGATACATGACAAACCATTTAGTTATCTTCTTGAATCTGTGGAAAAGGAAAGCAGGCATGCACGCTTTTCTTTTATCGGTGCAAACCCTGAATTTGTACTTTCAGTTTCCGGGAAGACAGTATCAGTTGAATATCTACATATGGATAGTTTTGTGAAAACATCCGTTGAAGGGCTAAAGGAAGTGTGTGAAATCCATAATGAAACAAAAAAAGGGTTTATGGGAGTTATCAAAAAAGGATTTAATCCACTTGATGCAATTCGCTCTTCTTTTATAACTTCAAAAAACGTCCCTCTTTTGAATGAGAAAGATTTTGGAAAGCAGACTTTCCTAGGCGGGGCAATTGGGTATCTTGGTTATGATCTGATTTATGAATGCCTGCTTGATCAATCCATGCCATTTGATTCGGAAATACCCGATGCTCGGCTGATGTTCTGTCAGGAGACGTTCCTTTTTGATCACATGGAAGACAAGATCTATCTTGTTTTTTCTCCTTTCATTGCTACTGAAGATAATCCTGCTGAAATATACGATAGCATCATGAAAAGAGCTGCAGAGATGCAGGATCTTCTTGCTAAGGCTTCAGAATCCCAGTTGCAACCTGCGAATCAGGATACAAAACCTGTACCGAAATTGATTGGCTGCAGCATGGATCAGAAAGAATTTGAAGCTGCTGTGCGCAAGTCAAAGGAGCATGTGTTTGACGGAGATATATTTCAGGTTGTAATATCCCGTAAATGTGAAGTTTCATCTGCAGATTCGTCTTTCCAGCTTTACAGGAAGCTCAGGGAGATCAACCCCAGCCCATACATGTACCTGCTTGATCTTGATGAGATGAGTATAATAGGTGCAAGTCCGGAAACTCTTATGAGTATCTATAAGAGGCAGATTTCCACAAACCCCATTGCAGGAACATGTAAGAGGGGGAAAAATGAAGAAGAAGATCTCTTCTTTGCTTTTGCTATGTTAAATGACGAAAAAGAAAAAGCTGAACACATCATGCTTGTAGATCTTTCACGAAATGATGTGAGACGGGTATCAAAGGGCGGAACCGTGAAAGTAGAAGATTTTATGAAAGTTGTCCGTTATTCTCATGTCCAGCACATCGAAAGTACTGTTATTGGCGATCTGCGGCCAGAATGTGATCAGTTTGATGCAGTTGTTTCCTTGATGCCTGCGGGAACCCTTTCCGGTGCTCCAAAAATCCGGGCTATGGAAATAATTCGTGACATTGAGGGTGCAGCAAGGGGTGCTTATGGTGGAGGTGTAGGGTATTTTTCCTGGAACGGTGATCTTGATTTTGCAATTACCATAAGAACAATTGTGAAGCAGGGAAATATTCTTAGCATACAGGCAGGTGCTGGAATCGTTGCAGATTCCGATCCCGCTTCAGAGTACAGGGAAACCGAGAGCAAAATGGCAGCTATGCTTGGAGCAGTGGGTGTTAAATGATGGAAATTAATGTGGTTTTTATCGATAATCGTGATTCATTCGTCTGGAATCTTGTGGATGCTTTTTCTGTATTTAGTGTGGAAACCCATGTGGTCCCAAATACAATTAGAGTTGATGAGATAAAATCCCTTTCACCTGATGCGATAGTTGTGTCTCCAGGTCCCGGAAGACCTGACAACGCCAGAGATATAGGCAGTTGCATTGAAATTATCAGGGAGTTTGCACCCACGATTTCGATTTTGGGCGTTTGTCTTGGGCATCAGGCCATAAATGAAGCATTTGGGGGTCATACTTCCAGAGCACAATGTGGTCCTATTCACGGGAAAACATCTGAAGTTTACCATCAGGGCTCTGCATTATTTGATGGTATACCCAGTCCTTTTGCAGGAGGGAGATATCATTCCCTTGAGATTTCTGAGCTTGCCCCCTCACTGAAGGTTATTGCGGAAACAAAAGATGGTACAATCATGGCGGTAAAACACAAAGATTACCTTACATTCGGTATTCAGTTCCATCCGGAATCGGTTCTCATGGAAGAAGGTTTGAAAATCATCGGAAATTTTATCACAATTGCCCAATCAGAGCACAATCCTTAAAATTGTTGTTGAATTACTTCCTGAATATGTTCATAGCTCTCACAGGCACCCCGGGTACTGGTAAAACATCAGTTGCCGATATTCTCGAAAATAACTATGGTTACTGTGTGGTTCATCTTAACGATGTTATAAAAAATGAGCACCTTTTTGACGAAGTGGATGAGGATCGGGATTGTGTGCTTGCAGAAATGAATCAGATTGCCAACTATCTGGATGAGCATTTTTCAGACAAAGACGATAAAATTATTATATTGGACAGTCATCTTTCCCATCATTTTGCACAACAGTGCATTGTTTTAAGGACTGCACCTGCTGATCTAAGGGCACGTTTGGCTTCCCGCGGGTATAAAGATCGCAAAGTCGAAGAAAATGTGGATGCAGAGTGTCTTGATGTTATTCTGGTTGAAGCAGTTGAGATGTGTGAAAGTGTATTTGAGGTTGAAACTACATGCAGGGATGCAATTGATGTATCTAAAGACATTCATGAGATTATAACTGCACTTTCTTCAGGTATATCTCCAGATTCACGATTTTTGCCGGGCTCATTTAACTGGATTGATGAAATTCCCTGAATCAGTTTTATGCTATCTTTCTAGATCACATACGTAACTCTAAAAGATTTCTTTATATCCAACATTAACCTTTTAAAATTTAGGGGGATTAATAGAGTTTTTACCCGCATCCAAAAGTCGGGTTTATCCGGCTAGATCCGACTTTGGAAGGGGACTGTTTCTCACACTTGTACTAAATTTGATTATGCGTCACTACGTGAAATGTTACGGAGTCTTTGGACTCCATTAATTTCATCGAGAACGTCAGCAACGGCATCCGGAACCAGTTTTCTCCATTCTTCTCCTTCAAGCATAAGTTTACGGATCTCTGTTCCTGAGTATTTCTGGCGATGGAACATTGGCGGAGTCCGTGTTTCAATTCCTGCTTCTTCAAAAAGTTGGAGAATAAGGGGATTATTGGAATAAACTACATCAAATGGTGGTGTTCTTGCAGTAACGTATGATACCCACACAGAGTTTTGCTGGATATCATCAATTGGAACTGCATAATGAAGTATGTCGGTATCCTCAAGGGAATGCCGAATCATCATTATGCGCTCACCTGCAGTAAACGGATCCGCAACTTCGTGGCTTTTTTGGGCGCTTCCTATTCCAATAATAAGCTCATCAAATTCTTTTTCTATATTATTGATGACGGAATAATGACCATTGTGGAATGGCTGGAACCGCCCTATATAGAATGCCCTTTTTAATTGCATAATCTCATCTGATGCCGCATCCGTTAAAGGAGAATTTTTCGCATACTTCAAGATAGTGTCCGGAATTGTTATTGTGTTTCATTGTGGCAAGTTTCTGAATAAGATCCATTCCGGGTTTCGGATCTTCAATAATCTCAAATTCATCCTTCACTAAATCGAAGTATTTTTCTCCTACGTCAGTACGTATCATCACACTGTTCCAACCGTCAGGGGTACCAACAGATCCAATGGAGATATCTGCAGACACCGCCGTATAATCACAGCAATGGTGGCAGGGATTCCTTGCATGTGGAGCTACCTCTGCGATTTTCACACTGTGCTCTTCACCATCTCTGGTGTATGCCCAGAATTTACCTTTCCCAAAGTCAAACTTAACGACGTCTTCTGCCTTAAGGCCCATTATTTCCGGAATTATTTTTTCGGTAAATGTGTCATGGTAAAAACTTTCCATGCAAAGCAGTCCAAGAATGAGGACTATCTTATCATTGACATTTTCCGAAATCAGGCGAGCACCATGTGCCTGGCATGGAACACCGACAATTGCGATTTTATCGTATTTCTTAAACGGTTCCCGGAGGCTTGAGAGCACAGAATCATAAGTGTACTTTGTTCCTTTTGCTCTCAGGAAATCATCACCATTGGTGAATACCTCAACTTCAGTTTCCCATTTATCATTTCGGCTAATGGATGCCACGCAGTCAATTTCGCCTTTGTTAAACAACGAACGGACTATGGCAGTAGTAACTCCACCATCCTGTCCTTGGATGTCGCTTTTGGCTCCGAAGAATCTTTTTACGTTTGCAAATTCATCTTCCACATATCCGTCAATGACAGGGCAGATACGACTACATGTAAGGCAATCTTCACAAACATTTGGAGCTGCACCAAAGGAATACAGGTCCAGATTATCTGGATCCCGGATTTCCGCCTTTTTTCCCATGGTGATGGCCCCGGCAGGGCATGATGAAACACATGCCCCACAGGCAGTGCAGACGTCGTATTCAATGACTTCTGCAATTTTTGGATGAACCATCAGTTTCCTCCGATGATTTCCTTTCCGATGAGTTTTATTGCTTTTTCTTTGTTAGGTCCGATTGGTGATCCTGCAACTATCTGAGTAACTCCAATGTCCATCAATTCATCAATCCTTGCTTTACAGTCTGCAGGAGTACCACAGATTGAGAATGCATTAATCATATCTTCGGTAACAAGGTCTCCCATAAGTGCTCCGAAGTCACCTTTAGCAATTGCGCTGCCTATATCAGCTTTTGCTGCAACATCGATTCCATGACGTTCAAGAACCATGTCCGGTGACCCTGCAACGATGAATGCTACTACAACTTTTGCTGCACTTACAGCTTTTGCTGCATCCTTATCTATAGAGAAGCAAGCGTATGCTGCGACATCAACCTCAGAGGGGTCCCTGCCGGCTTTCTTTGCACCAGCTGCAATCTTGTCAACAGCTACTTCGAAGTCTTTAGGGTGAGATGCGTTGATGAGTACGCCGTCTGCAATTTCACCTGCGAGTTCAAGCATTTTTGGACCCTGTGCACCCATATAGATAGGTATATCTCCAGTCTTGAATGCCATCTTGGCACCGCCAAATTTGATCATACTGCCATCCATCTCGACTTTCTTACCTGCAAAGAAAGCTCTGAGGGCTTCGATTGTTTCCTTGGTGGTGGTAAGAGGTTTGTCCCAAGATATTCCCATTGCATCAAAGGTTGCCTTGTCACCTGGGCCAATTCCGAGAATTGCACGACCGCCGGAAATCTCGTTAACAGAGCCAATGCTTGAAGCTGTAATAGCAGCATTACGGGTGTAAGGGTTTGTGACACCAGTACCAAGTTTGATGGTGTTGGTGTTCATTGCAAGGAAAGCAAGGGTTGTGTAAACATCACGATTGTTGTAGTGGTCGGTAATCCACACGTTGTCAAATCCCTGCTGTTCTGCAAGCTTTGCATAGTGAGCGATTTTAAGAACCGGATCGCTCGGTACAAATTCAATTCCAAAAGTCATATGAGTCACTCCTACTTATCAGTGATTAACGTTATTGAAGGAAGACATACATATATTAAAACCTTATTGGTTTTGTGCCGTAGTGTCCGTTTTGGAGTTGCTTTCAAATCGTGCTGTCCCTCGACATTATAAGAAAATTAGTTGTGTAGATGGGCATACCGATATCAATAAATATAGTTTTATCCAATCTTTATTTTGTAAATAAACTACAGGAGGAAGTCAATGGGAGTATCAGAAGTAGGTCAAAAATTCAGGTGTAATATATGTGGTAACGAAGTTGAGGTCACCGAAGTGGGCGGGGGTACACTCGTTTGTTGTGGTGAAGAAATGGAATTGGTTGAAGAATAAATTTTTCATATATTTTTAAAATAACCAGGTGATCAGCAATGAAATGTCACGAATGCGAAAAGGAGGGTAAACACTCTGATACCGTGGGTATTTGCATAATCTGCGGAAGAGGTGTATGTAACGATCACCTTGTAAGGGAACAAGTTCCGGTCTGGGAAGGGGAGTATCAAATAAGGCTCAAATGTATGGGAGATGAATGCGAACTTAAGGATATGCAGCCACTTCTCAAAATAGTCTGTAAGCCATGCCATGAGGCTCTCAAAGATAACATCTGAGGTGATCTCCAATGATGAAATGTTATGATTGTGCAGAACAGGGAAAGGAAGTTGAGGCTTCCGCGGTCTGCATTGTATGTGGTAAAGGGCTTTGTGTCGATCATTTTAAGGAAGTTAAATTACCGGTGTCAGTGGGGAAACCTCCTGAGCTAAAACGCTTGCATAAAGGACTTCCGCATTTCATGTGTGACTATTGCTTTGACACCATGGTTGAAGACTCATTCGACTAAAAGTATTATGGAGGTTTTGAAGAAAATGAATGAACACGAAGAGGTTGTAAAAAACATTGGGGACAAGATGGGTTTCACACCACAAATACTTGAAACTCTTAAGGATATCGATCCGTATTTTGTGAAGAAATACAACCGGTGCAATGAGAAAATTCTCACTGACGGAGCAATTCCTGCAAAGTACAAGATATTAATGGCCCTCGCTGTGGTTGCTTCAAAACAATGTGAATCATGTACGATATCTCAGATGAAAAGTGCACTGAATAACGGTGCTACAAAAGAAGAGATTATGGAAACCATGGAAGTAATTTCCATTACATCCGGAGCCCCTGCAGTGGCTGCTTGCAGGGATGCACTAAAGCTCCTGAAAGACTGAACCATTTTAAGAAAGCGGGAAATTCATTAAACCGGATTTCCCTTTACATTTTCCGGATTTTCTCTATCTTTGAATATTTGTAACTGTAGAGTGGAAGCTATTATCCTTGCTACTTGCATTTGCTATATATCGATAAAATTTAAGTACTTTTTAGACATGCCATTAAATCTCTGATCTAATAAGAGTTCCAGATTTTAAATTATGGAACAAAATACGATCATCCCCTTGTGAATTCTTGTGTTGAGTAAATACTAAAAGGAAATTATCCTTTTTGCAATAATAAAAGTTAGAATTGGAGGAAGTGGTTTTCTAAAGAGTCTGTTTTTTGGATTTTATACACATTTGTGTAGAATGAAATACCAAATAGTTTTATCATTCAACTTTTGCGCAACTCCTTACAATTCTGGAGGCAGAATATAGCTTGTCCATAACCTCCTTCCGGTTTTTTCCTGTTTCTAATATTGACAAAAACGGCTCATCTTGATATGCAACATGACCCTTTTTTGGGATGTCAGCAAGTTTCATACTGTTTGACAGTTTCTCAATATTTTCTCCACTTTGCAGGGGTTGACCGTCAACATAAACAATGGCTTTTGCTGCAAATTTGTTTTCAGCAATTATCTCTGGGAGAATGCCTTCAAAAGCTTTTTCGTGTGCTTCAAAGATATTCATTCCAGTTGCCATTTCAACACTATCAAGACTTCCTTGGAATCTGGCATTTATTTCCAGAACAATCGGACCGTCTTCAGTAATCAGGAAATCCACACCATTTGAACCTACAAGACCAAAATGCGTGCAGAGTTTTTCTGAAATTGCCATCATTTCATCTTTGTAGCTGGTCTCAAAGGGCGTGATATTACCACAGTATGCAAACGGCACTCTGGTAAGCCACGGGATTCCAATGAGCTGCTCGTTTACGGCGATTGCAACCGCTTCCTTGCCGGTTGAAATGACTGAGACGCTTGCAGGAGTCCCGGTCACAAATTCCTGAAGAATCATGTTTTTCCTTGAAAGGCCGGGATTGCAATTCGCAACTTCTTCAAGTGCGTCATTAATTTCGCTTTCAGAGTGAACAATCCGGTTGAAAACACCTCCTCCTCCACATTTTGGTTTCAGGATCATTTTTTTTCTGATTTCAGGATGAGAATCCATATCCCATGTTTCAGGATGCGGTATTCCTGTTTTGTATAATTCATCAGCAAATTGCTTCTTATCAGAAACCCTTGACATTGATTCAATGCTATTGTTCAGAACAGGAATCTCAAAAAATCTCCTTTCAAATGTCTCAAAACCTGAGCCAAGAATCACATAATCAAAGTCAGTATTAAAAGATTTGATTATACCTGCTATTTTGTCAGTATCCGGATTGCGTACATCTTCCTCATCAATCTTGCAACAATCCACTGTCAGTTTCTGTAGATCCTGATCACAAAAAGCATCAATTGCAAACACTTCATAGCCTGCCCGATGGGCTGAGCTTACAATATTGCGGCTGCTGTAACCAATGACAAGAATTTTTTCCATACATAATCTTCCCTTTTTATGGCAGAGGGATAATACCAACTTCTGTTTTGAGTATGGGAATCTCGATTCCCTCCTGATCAGAAAGAAAATAGGGCTTTTTGATTGTGATTGTCTGGTAAGTTTTCGGATCAAGGATCATCGCAGTATCATTTTCTAATGCAACAAGGACTGCTTTAACAGCATCTTTTTCGTTCCCAAGATACTTTGCATCACTGATTTCGTCATGTTTCATGAGAACCCTGTCACCGGTTGTCAGATCAATTCCTTTGACCATTTTTTCCGAGATCTTGATCTGGATATTTCTTCCGTTGAGATCTATCACATCACCTTTTTTGTATTGTGGAAGACGCAGTGAAAAAGTGACCCTGTAGATGTTTTTCCCGTCCTTCATTCCAAAAAGTGTAGGTGATTCGGTAAAGCTTCCTCCCATTTCTGAGATTATGGCCTTACATATATTACGTGTGGCGTGAGTTGAACCGATATAAAAATCGCTACCTTCCTTGAGATCCAGTGAGTTCGAGAGAAAAGCGAGTTTATCCCCTTTCTTTTGAAGACGATTCAGATTTGAATAAATAATACTTTCGCATTTTTTCTTTTCTTCATCGGTAACTTTTCTTCCGGCAGCTCTTAGCTGGAGGATTCCCTCAAAATACCCTGCTGAAATACGGCTACATATATCGCATGCATTACGTTCGATACGGACTTCCGTTTCTACTTCATCTTCAACAGGCAATCCGTCAATGTCTGCACTAATGTAAAATTTTATGCGGTATATATAAGGGCTGACTTTCCTTGGCTCAACGTCCAGTTCAATATTTTGAGCCATTTCATGGATGAAAAGTTCACTTTCGGCTTTTTCAATTGCAGTATCCTCAACCTGTTTTCCGTCTATCCATCGGCCACGCTCAAGGATGGCATTACATTTAGAGCAGACGGTGATATGCATGACTGGAGCTATTTGTGCAAGTGTAAATATCTTGAAGAAACATTCCTCGCACACGTTATTATATAAAGTATCAGCGTTTTTCCCGCATTTGGGACAAATTAATTCGTGCATTGGTGTAAAAGAGTATGTGGTTAGATATTAGTCTTTTGTGTGGAAGCTTTATTTGCCATTCTAATATTAGTTGATGAATTTTATCATCTAATGAATAATATGTATGTTTCATAATTAGGTTGTTTCAAAATATAAATGCAGCATCTCCTAATTATAGTTGAAGAATATTGAATAGAATTATAGAAGCTCTAGAGATTCAGCTTACCAGAAAAGTAAAGCTATTAATTGAAACGATTTGTGTAGACAGTAGCTTTATTGAAAATAAAAAGTGACATTAAACAGCTTACAATGGACGGAAGAAAAAAGGCAAAAAAGTTCATGCCTGCGTTACCTGTGAAGTTTTTTCACTAAGCATTAGCATTTCTGCTAAAAATATAAGAAGAAGTGTTATGAAACAGTTTTAGAGATTTCTGATTAACTCCTCTTCTCACCCAAACTAAACAACAATATTTATATCTAATCAAGATAAATTTAGTTATATGAGTACTTTCATTAATTTC
>NZ_JASGLW010000016.1 GCF_030156785.1 Methanohalophilus sp. | reverse complement strand
GAGTTTCCCGTCACTTGCATAGCTATATCGATAAATTTTAAGTACTTGTTAGACAAAACACAATCATCCCCTTGTGTTTGTGGTGCAAACGTACACAGGTGACTTCTTATTATTAAAATTATAGTGGCTTAGGCAAATTTAGAG
Organism: Methanohalophilus sp.; assembly: GCF_030156785.1. GTDB lineage: Archaea > Halobacteriota > Methanosarcinia > Methanosarcinales > Methanosarcinaceae > Methanohalophilus. The sequence continues at coordinate 19,526 of NZ_JASGLW010000016.1, read as the reverse complement.
AAAAGGATTTCTACAGAGCCATTTTTTGAGATTCGATTAGCTCTGAAAAAGAGTTACACTTTTAAGTCGAAAAGCTAATTTAATGGTCAAATAGGAAAAAAGAGTAATATTATGAATCGATCCATTACCCTGCTACGAAATATCCTTGCTTCTGTCGCCGTATTCCTGATTGTGGGAGTTATTGTGACCGAAATGTTTTCAAAAATTATTTTCTTCTCACTGTTCTTAGGAATACCCGCAGGTACAATTGCTGCATTTCTCACTTTTTTTTATTTAACTAATATGAGAAACAAATAAGCTTTAAGAGTTTCTTTCCAAAAATACATCAAAAGCAGAACTGGGACATTAATGTATAGTTTTCAATGGATTACTGGATATTGCATTTCCTGTTCTGCTGGAAAAAGTATAATACAAAGTTATTGAAACATTTCGTTAAAAATAACAATTTATGTACATAAAATACTGCTACTTGTGTATTGCATATGCACACACTTTTCCCGCTTGCAGGGTAAAGGATTATAAATGTAAGAGGTATATCAAAGGGAAAAAGGTGATCTTCTTATGAGTTACTGGCAGCCTGAATATGAAACAATGGATCGTGATAGCTTAAAGAAATTACAGCTTAAAAGACTTAAGAAAACGGCTGCTTCTGTCTACAATAACGTTCCTTTTTATCGGCAGAGATTTTCTGATGCTGGAATCAAACCTGACGATTTGAAGTCTCTGGAAGATGCTTCAAAACTACCCTTTACTCGAAAACCTGATCTTCGTGCAAATTATCCATTTGGGCTTTTTGCTGTTCCAAAGAAGGATGTAGTAAGAATTCATGCATCATCCGGAACAAGTGGAAAACCAACAGTTGTGGGTTACACTGCCAGAGACATTGACATGTGGGCAGACATAATGGCACGTGACCTTGCAATGGTCGGAGTGGGTCCAGACGACATATTCCAGAATTCTCTGAATTACGGCTTATTTACAGGTGGAATGGGTTTTCACTATGGAATTGAAAGACTTGGTGCAATGGCTGTTCCAGCAGCTACCGGAAACACTGCCCGCCAGCTTGAAATGATGCAGGATTTTGATGTGACGGTACTTAACTGTACGCCATCCTACGGTTTGTATCTGGCAGAAACGGCTGAAGATCTTGGTATTAGCGACAAGCTTTCACTGCGCATCGGTATATTTGGTGGCGAACCTTGGTCTTCCAGCACTCGAAAAGAACTTGAGGATGCATTTGGCATAAAAGCCTATGATTCCTATGGTCTTTCCGAATTAATCGGCCCGGGTGTTGCTTTTGAGTGTGAGGAACAGGATGGTCTTCATATATGGGATGATCACTTCCTCATCGAAGTGCTTGATCCTGAAGGAGAACCAGTTGCAGAAGGAGAAAAAGGCGAACTTGTTTTGACTTCTCTTACAAAGGAAGCATTCCCTGTAATCCGCTATCGCACAGGGGATATTACCCGTCTTCTTGAACCAGAATGCGGATGCGGCAGGACTAGTACCCGTATCTCACGCATTCTCGGAAGGGCAGATGATATGCTCATTGTTCGCGGAATTAATGTTTTCCCATCACAGATTGAAAACGTACTTGTGGGGATAGACGGAATAACAGATCAATTCCAGATTATCCTTGCTCGTAATCACCACAAACTTGATGAAATTACTGTTCGTGTTGAACTTTCTGAAAATGCCTTTACTGGTGAATTAAAAGATCTTGCTGCTGTCAGAAAGCATGTGGAATACGAACTCAAGAGTGTTTTGAACATTCGTACCAATGTCGAGCTGGTGGAGAAAGGTACAATTCCCCGAACAACAGGGAAGGCCCAGAGGGTTATTGATCGTCGTGAAGCAATCTAATGAGGAGATTTAATGTCTCATATTATGGAAATGCTCGGGAAAACCAGAGTGGTTGTAAAAGATGGTAAAGTCGTCGAAGTGGGGGAGCCAGAGATAAAATGGTGCCCAATTTTTGCCAAAGTGCATGATATTCAGGAAATTACTTCTGCAGCTGTTAAGCGGAATATGAAGTATAGGATTAAGAGTTTTGGTTTATTTACTCCACAAAGAAAACTTGATATGGATGTTTTTGTGGGATTTGGTGCCTCAGAAGTGATGATGACAGGTCTTGGCAGGGGAATGCTGGATGCCACGGTAACAGTATGTGATGGTGCTGGCACTGTAATTACTGCGAACCCGTCACTTGTTCAGGGGATGGGTGCACGGATTTCCGGCCTTGTGGAAACCGACCCAATTCCCGAAATTATTGAAGGGATTACTGAGCGTAAAGGTGTTGTACTCGATCCAGATACTGCAAAAATAGACCCAGTTGCAGGTGTCCTGAAAGCGAGTGAAATGGGCTTCAGAAAAATTGCAGTTTCAACTATTGATCCTGTTGTTGCGGCAAAGTTGCGTGAAACCGAAAAAGAACACGGGCTTGATCTTTTTGTCATTGGTGCACATGTAACCGGACTTAGTAAGGAAGATGTCAGTGAACTCATAGGTTATCTCGATATTATAACCAGCTGCGGTTCAAAGTGGGTGAGGGAATTGGTACAGCCTCTTGCACAGGTAGGAACAGCCGTACCGTTGTTTGCCCTGACCCAAAAAGGAAAAGAGCTGTTACTTGAGAGAGCAAAAGAAGTTACATCTCCTGTACTCATAAATACAATGTCACTGCCGACATTACCGGAACATAAGCAGCCAAGGGAGCTCGTTTGAAATCAGATACAGGAAGTGTTTTCTTCTCTGACGTGAAATATTTTAAAAATAGATACAAATGCATAAGGTATTATCCAACAGGATAATTCAGAAATATCAATGGAAATTTTGGACATAGCACCCCATTGCATATCCCAACGATGACAACACATACGCATAAACTGGACGACGATGACATTAAAGAAGTGAAAGCTCTTGGGGATGAACTTGGAGTTTCACTGCTAGCTCTTAAGATGTAATAAGGAAATAGGCTGCAAAACAATGCATCCTAGTCCATTTTTCTCTATTAATTCTTTCCTGTATAATCAGTCCTGATTTTCCCATTTTGATACAGGAAGCACTTCCACATCCTTTTCCTCGGTAGAAGAAATCGTCGCCTTGATCCTCTTGAAACTAGGAACTCCTGTGCCGTTTGTTTCAGGTGATACTAGCACGTTGGACCAGGGGCTATTAAGCATGTAGGCAATTCCAGCATGTTCTTCCTCTTCTTTTGATTCAACTGCCCTGACAATAACTTTTCCCCATTTGTTTTTCAGGAGCACACGATCATTGTCCTTAATTCCGATTTTCTTCATATCTGAAGCTGTGAGGATAATAATTGCGGATTGATCTGCGTATTCAGCGGAGAACCGTGAATGTTCATAAGCTGAATTCTGGAAAATATCCCTGTGTGTGACAATAAGAATATCCAATTCGGGCTTTGAAATAAACTGGCCGAATCCCATTAGATAGCCTCCAAGATACGCTTGAGTATTTCTTCATCTGACAGCTTTTTGGAATCGATGAAAGGTGTTATTTCCACTTTTTCACCATCCATGCGGACAGCATTTCCTGCTGCTTCGGTTCCAGTGTACGCGGAAGGTATGCTTACATCCGCTATCATGGAAGTAAAGGTTCTGGCGGGATCAATAACTATTGTAGGAATATTTTTCAGCTTTTCCGCAATACTTTTTGGGAAGCAGCCAAGGGGATCTGATCCAATGATCAGCATAGCATCCGTTTCTCCGGAGTTCAGTACTTCCATAACAGAGCAATGCGGACCATGATCAACTTTATTCCCGTCAAACTTTACCCTGTTTATGTATCCTGTTTTCTCAAAAAGCAGGTGGTTAAAACCTCTCATGTTATACTGGCCAACCATGGGCATGAGATGAAAATTTGATGATTTGTTTAATGCTTCAATAAGTTTAATCATGGGTTCAATTTCTGGTAATGAATAAACCAATCCCAATCCTGCAAAAATAGTCCCGAATTCTGCCTTTTTCAGGAGGTTCGCAAGCTCAAGAATTTCTTTTGAACTCATTCCAAAAGATACTTTCGGGATTTTACCGTTAAGGGCAGCGGTAAGAGCATCTATCAATTCTCCATCGCTACCGGGCGGTATGCGGTAGAAATTCTTATTGCATATTTCTGACGTATCGGATTTTCTGACATCAATCACTATTGCAGTTCGATTTTCCTCCCAGCCCCGCTGTCTTTTCTCTCCACGTGGGAAATAAGAAAACCTTGAAAGGTGTCTGGGATGGGAGCTGGCAGGATCAGATCCCCAGAATAGGATCATGTCTGCCAGGTGACGCACTTCATCAAGTGTGCAGGTGGGAACCTTGCCTTCAAGTATGGCTTCAACAACCGGTCCCTGGCAAAAAGATGAAGTGTCATCAAGATATGCACTGAGTTTGGATGCCAGTTCGATAGCTTTTTTCTGTGCTTCAAGGGAAGAGTTACCGAGTCCGTATATCATAGGCTTATTTGCTTCTGACAAAATTCGGGCTGCTTCAGTGATGGCTTTATCAATATTTTCTTCCCTGCCCTTAATGGTACAGGTCATTCTTTCCTCATCACCCCGGATTCTTGCAGCACCTTTTCGGCAGGTATTGTAAGTCTTTTCTATGGTGTTCCCTTCGGTTTTTATACCTATGTCATCGCATAAAAGTGCACATCCGGTGCACACAAAATCTTTGATTTCCACGTCTTGCCTCCAAGCATTATCTTGTGGGATTTTCATACAAATTCAATAGCTTTTGTGGGACAGGTGGCAATACAGCCACTGCACAGCCTGCTTTGGGGACCAAAACGCCTGCATGACTCCACATTGGAAAGCTTCACAACTCCGTCTTCAACCCTGAGTATAATTTTGTCGCTGGTGGGTGCTTTTCCCGAACCTGCACCATAGGGGTCCTCTGCAACATTTACAGGGCATGCTACCACGCAATTTCCACAACCTGTGCACAATTCCGTATGGACTATCATACCGGTTTCGGAAGCAGATTCCGCAGGTGGCAGCAATTTTACAAGAATATCATAATTTTCCTTGTTTTTTTCTTCTTTCAAAGGGGGGCAATCATCCACAGTCACTTCCCGTGCAAGCAATGCGGCTGCAAATGCCATGCAGCTTGATTTTCCGCATTCCTTGCAATTTGTGCGTGGAAGATACTGGTAGATTTCCATTGCACTGGCCATAAATCCTCCAAAAAATCCTTTTAGGGATTTTTGATCAATTACTTAGAGACCATTAATTAGCTTTTTGATTTAAAAGTGTCACTCTTTTTCACTACTATTGAGCATAATACATAAGCTACGCTCTTGTATTATGCTTGTATATCATAAAATGCATTATTTCATGAAATATTATTACAATGTACCGGACGTAATCTGTACCAGAGATTTAATTGCTAACTATCTGAACAAAGATGCACTTAAGAAACAAAAATATCGAAGACGATGGATTCGATGAAGTCTATTCAAATAGAGGGCAATGTGAAAGAATTCACCAGAACATAAAGTAGATAGTTAAATTCCATATCAGGGGAATAAACAACAAAAGTAAAAAAAGTGTATTCGATCATGAATTTCGTATTGTATCAGTTGCTTGTAACCACATATTTGCAAACTGGAGTAAAAAAATTAACTCGTTTGCAGATTATATGTAAGGAAAATAGCATCAAATTAGAATGGGAAAGGATTTATGAGCTAATTTGATATTTTTTCTATAAAATATTAATTATCCGGAAATTTTTCTCTCAAGAATCATGGGCCACAGAAGCAGGAATATCATAAGGCTTAGGATCAGGACAAAAAGAGTTCCTGCTGCAATATCAACATCAGAATATGTTCTAATATCATTTCTGTAAATCAATGTAAATACGGCAAAGACTAAGCTAAGGAGTATTGCTGAAAGAAAACTCAGCATGGGTGCACGGTTTTTGCTTTTCTGTTCTACCATTGCTTCATCGCCTCATTGATTTATTTCTTTTCATTAAGAGGGAATTGGTTATCACTGAAACGGAACTCATTGCCATAAAAGCCGCAGCAATTGCAGGGCTTATCAGGACTCTTTCGACAAATGGGAAGAGAACGCCGGCAGCAATCGGGATGCCTATTGTGTTATATCCAAAAGCCCAGAAAAGATTCTGTTTTATTTTTCTCATGGTAAGTTTGCTTAACAAAAGGGTATTTACAATATCGTTCACATCATTTTTGATTAACACTATATTTGCGGATTCAACCGCTACATCAACTCCAGCACCCATTGCAATTCCCACATCCGCCTGTGCAAGGGCAGGAGCATCATTTATGCCATCTCCTACCATGGCAACTTTCTTCCCCCTTTCCTGCAAGCGTTTTATTTCAGCAGCTTTATCAGCAGGCAAAACTTCCGCAAGAACTCTGTCAATTCCCGCCTTTTTTGCAATTGCATTGGCGGTTTTGCTGTTATCGCCGGTAATCATTACGACTTCAATATTCATATCCTTCAATGAATGTACAGCAGATGTGACTTCTTTCTTAAGCGTATCTGCAACTGCAAGGATTCCCTTGATCTCGTTTTCCATGGCGAGTATCATTACTGTCTTGCCCTCATTTTCAAGGGCTTCAATTGATGACTCCACTTTAGTTACTTCAATTGATTTTTCTTCCATGAAACGCCGTGTCCCTATGATTACTTCCTTATTTTTCCATATCCCTCTAACTCCTTTTCCGGAATATGTTTCGAAGTCCTTTACCTTTTGTATGTCCACACTTTTCTCATGTGCCGCATTAACGATAGCTTCCGCCAGCGGGTGTTCGGAGAGATTTTCAACTGAAGCTGCTATTTCCAGAATCTGTTTTTCGTTCATTCCTGAAAATGTCATGACATTCGTAAGGTGTGGTTTCCCTGTGGTTAATGTTCCTGTCTTGTCAAAAACAATAGTATCAACCTTTGATGCGTTTTCAAGACTTTCTCCGCTCTTGATTAGTATACCCCGTTCAGCTCCCATACCGGTGCCCACGATTATGGCTACAGGGGTTGCAAGTCCAAGGGCGCATGGACAGGATATTACAAGAACCGTGATTGTCGTAAGCAGTGCAAAGAGAAATGGACTGCTAACGCCTGTAAATGTGATCACGTCAAATATCCAATATCCTATAAAATACCAGAAGAAAAATGACAGAAGGGCAAATGACATTACAATCAGTATGAAATGGCCTGCAACCACATCAGCCAGCCGCTGAATTGGTGCCTTGCTTGTTTGCGCTCTTTCAACAAGTTTTATGATTTGTGAAAGAACAGTCTCTGCACCCACTTTGGTAGCACGAAACCGGAAAGAACCGGTTTTATTGAGTGTAGCGCCTATGACCACATCACCAATTGATTTTTCAACGGGTATGCTTTCTCCCGTAATCATGGATTCGTCAATAGCAGAACTCCCTTCGGTTATAACACCGTCCACCGGAATTTTTTCACCCGGGCGGATTTCCACTATGTCACCTTCCTTTACATCTTCAACCGGGACTTCTTTTGCTTCTCCATCAACGATTATACGTGCGGTTTTTGCTTGAAGATCCATGAGTTTACGGATGGCATCCGAGGTTTTTCCCCTGCTCTTTGCTTCAAGGTAACGACCAAAAAGAATGAATGTAATCAGCATTGCAGCCGAATCAAAATATTTCTGCTCGTAACCGGCGCCGAGATCAAATAGCGTAGCAGCAGTACTTGCAATGTATGCTGCCCCAGTGCCTACAGCCACCAGCAGGTTCATGTCAGCAGATCCATGGCGCAGTCCCTTAAAAGCTCCTGTGAAAAACTGCCTCCCTGGAAATGCAAGTGTCAGGGTTGCAAGGGCAAACTGTACGATGTCATTTGCAAGGATATCAGGTACAATTACATCTATTTGGAGCATGTATTGCATTGATCCAAGCATTAATGCCAATGTGAGAGCAAAAGCGACAATCAGGTTAAGGCGCTGGTTCCGAATTTCAGACTCACGCAACTCTTTCTCAGAATCTTGGATTACCTCAGATGCAATAGTTGCTTTGTAGCCTATATTTTCAATTGCACGGATAAGTTCAGAGGGTTTTACTATTGACCCGTCATATGTAGCTTCAGCTTTTCCAATTGAAAAATTGACATTTGCATCAAATACGCCTTTTTGTTTGAGAAGTGCTCTTTCGATATTGTTTGCACATGAGCTGCATGTCATCCCTTCAACATTAAACGTAATATTATCATGGCGGACACCATATCCCAAATCCTCTACAGCTTGTCGCATTTCTTGAAGAGTAGTCTTGCTCTCATCAAAAATCACTGAGGCTTTCTCTGATGCTAAGTTGACTGACGCTTCCTCCACGCCTTCCATTTTAAGAAGACCTGTCTCTATCCTTTTGGTACAGGCCGCACAAGTCATTCCGGATATATCAAAAGAGATATCTTTTTTAGCTTCATGGGTATTTTTTTCATCATTTGTGGGAAGCTTTTTTTCTGGTTTAGATGTGCTTGTATTTTCGAGCATTTTCTCTTTTTCAACAGAATAACCGGCAGTTTGGACAGCATCTTCAAGCATTTCAATTGAGACCAAAGATGGGTCAAACTCTACTTCCGCTGAGTTTCTTTCCAGACTCACATCGACATGCGTGACACCATCTATGGAACTAAGGGCTTTGTGGATGCGTTTGCTGCAATGATTACAGCTCATCCCTGAAATATGAAGATTGAGAAATTCCATTCCAATTCACAGCTTTTATGCTTGATATCCAGCATCAACAACTGCCTTTTTCATGGATTCTACAGAAGCCTTTGAAGGATCATATGTTATGTCTGCCTTTCCTTTCTCAAGATCAACGGATGCAGATTCCACACCTTCTACTGCCATTAGGGCTTTCTCAACAGCCATTTTACAATGTCCGCAGGACATACCTTTAACTTTTATCTCAATTTTTTCCATAGTAATCCCCATATGTAATATCTTCCCATTATTTTAATATATATAGATATACAATGGTAACTGTTAACACTGTTAACGGCAATAACTATAATATTCTACTGGCACATATAGTTTGTGAGAACATGGAACTGATAGCTGAACAGATTAAGGAACTCAAAGAAGAGTTAAATGCCATTATACTTGCACATAATTACCAGCGATGCGAGATTCAGGAAATGGCCGATTTTGTAGGAGATTCACTGGGATTAAGCCAACAGGCTGTTGAACAGGATGCAGATGTAATCGTCTTTTGTGGTGTAGACTTCATGGCAGAAAGCGCTGCCATTCTTTCACCTGAAAAAACCGTACTTCTACCTGTCAAAGAAGCTCATTGTGCAATGTCAGAAATGGCTGATGCCCAATCTTTAAGGGAGGCGAAAGCCAAGCATCCAGACGCGGCTGTTGTTTGTTATGTCAATTCATCGGCTGCTGTCAAGGCGGAAAGTGATATATGTTGTACATCTTCAAACGCAGTGAAAGTCGTAAACTCGCTTGATGCTGATGAAATTCTTTTTGTGCCTGACATGAATCTCGGGAAATATGTTTCCAGATTCACGGATAAAAAAGTAATAACATGGGATGGCTATTGTCCGGTTCATCACCAAATAGCGGCAGAAGATATACTTCTTGCAAAATATGAGCATCCTAATGCTGAAGTTTTGGTTCACCCGGAATGCCGTGCAGAAGTCATAGATCTTGCAGATGCTGCTCTCAGTACATCAGGAATGCTGAAATATGTAAAAAAATCGCCGTCAAACGAATTTATTATAGGGACTGAAAACGGAATGCTTTGCGGGCTCAAGGCAAATAATCCGGGCAAGCAATTCTACTTTGCTTCTCCTTTTGCGGTCTGTGTCAACATGAAAATGATTACACCTACCATTCTTCTTGAATCAATGAAACAAATGAAGCACGTGGTTATGGTGCACGAAGATCTCAGGGAGAAAGCAAAACTAGCTTTGGATAGGATGCTGGCAGTTGTATGATATCTCAAAAACCATCAGTTTTATAGCTCTCAAAAGGTTATGCAAATAGTAATAGATTTATTTTACGTCCGGCAACATTTTGCAAGTTCATTAAAAATTAAAAAAGAAAGCGTTCGAAGTCAAAATGTGATGTCTTATGGACATCACATTGCATTTTTCCCAATCATAGCAATTGTATCATCAATATCCACTTGAAGTTCTTCAGGGATGCCACCGATTCCTACATCAAGAAAACCGCGTACAATCATTCCCACAGCTTCTTCTTCGCTAAGACCTCGTGACATGAGATATTCAACCTGCTCACGGGCAATGCGACCAACGGCTGCTTCATGGGATAACTCAATATCATCGACATTTGCTTCGAGGATTGGAACTGCACGCTGTGTACCTTCATTATTTAGAACCAGACCGTGACATTCAAGGTGTCCGTTAGAACGGGGTGCATTGCCAATCATCTCTCCTCTTGCAGTAATCTTACCACCCGTGGTTATTGTCCTTGAGATGAGTTCAGCTTTCGTTTCAGGTGCATCAAAAATCACACGACTCCCCAGATCAAGCTCAGATCCAGGATGAGCAACTGCGATTGTGTTAAAGCGTGCAAACGCTCCTTTGCCTGCAAGACGTGCAGTTGGGTAGCTCTGGATCGATTTGACAGATTTGAGCGTTATATAATTGTTTATAAGGGTCGCCCCTTCCTCAAGATAAATGACCGTTCGGGGCCGGACACCAATTTGATCTGACCAATTGTGTATCATCGTGAAATTCAAAGTTCCGTTTTTCTTGACATACATCTCAGAAATACCAAGATGTAGGGCTTTTTCCACACCTGTACCTGTCGTGCAGCCGGTAATCACATCAAGACAGGCGTTTTCTTCAACAATTACGATGTTGTGAACTGTCTGGGATACATTATGTGATCCCAACATCAGGCATGTCTGTACGGGCATTTTTGTATGGATTCCTTTGGGAGCCCGAATGAAGTAACCGTTTGCATTTTCCAGATAACTTAAGGCAGTGTACTTGTCTGCATCTACCTGTACCAGATTCCACATGTAATCCTTAAGCCACTCATATTTTTTCTGTGCAAAATGAAGAGGCATAAGTTCAATATTCTCATCCGTAACTGAATTATGGGTAATAGTGTTATCGATCATCACAAGACTGCCGATACGTCCTGCTCCACTGGGCACAATTCCTGCATTAAGTAAAGCTCTCTGTGCTTCTTCGTCAAGATCCTTTAAGTCTTCAATATAAGCCAGATCCATCGGAGCAATGTCATATTCAGTAAGTTCAATATTTTTCCCATATGCAGCTTCCTTGTGGAGAGCCGCTTCAGCTCTTTTTCTCAAATTTTCTTCGGCTTGCATTTGATACACTCTCCATATCCCATTTCCTTGATATCATGAAGCAATTCCCTTGGGTTGCCTGAACACATTACAGTTCCGTTGCAGAGAACATAAGCGCGGTCAGCTTCAATATAATCCAATATCTGACCGGTATGAGTGATGATTAAAGCGGATTTTTTATGTTCACACCTCTCACCGGCGCATTTGCATTCCCCATGAATAAGATCATTAATAGTTTTACCAATAATTTCGATACTCATTAGATCTACACCTGATTCAGGTTCGTCAAGCAGGAAAAGAGAGGGGTTTTGTGCAGCCAACTGGAGAAGTTCGGAGCGTTTGATTTCCCCGCCTGAAAAGCCAACGTTAACATCTCTTTCCATAAATCTGAGCATATCAAGCGATTCTGCAATTTCTTCAATGTTTATTTTTTCTTTTGCAATGACTTTTACCAGATCCCAGAGTTTGACTCCGGTTATATCCGGAGGTCGTTGGGTCATAATTCCGATCCCACGTTTGGCTCTTTCATCAATGGAAAGGTGTGTGATATCCTCACCGTTGAATATTATCTGACCCTTCACTATATTGTAGCCACTAAATCCCATTAAGGTTCTGAGAAATGCTGATTTGCCCGCACCATTTGGACCAAAAAGAATATTTGTGTAACCCTTTTCAACTTTGAGGTTGATATCTTTGAGGAGTATTTTGCCTCCTACCTCAACACTCAGGTCTTTCACTTCTAGCATGTAATCCTCCGGATGTTCAATGATAAAATTAAATTGATTATTATCCGGATAAAGCTTTCCGGATACCATTGTTGACAAAGTTAAGTATGTACTTAAATCCTTTCATTTATTGTATTTTTGGAAATATAAAAAATCTGATATTTTATTTTTTATTAGAATCTTCTTTCGTTTCCACTTACCAATAAATTATATCTGCAGTCTCTGATTAAAGCAAGTGATATCATCTTTCTATTATAATCCTATTCCTTTGTTAATGCGCTAATAAAAAAAGGAACACTACTAATGGATAATGTGGCTACAATATATGATGATTTTGACGATTGCAATGTTTCACTAAACCTGTCATAACTTTCTTCTTAAACGAAGTTATGGAACAAGAAGCAATTGAACGATATGGCGTTAAACATGAGCAAGCATAACAATAAAAACTCATGGGAATAGAAAAGCAATTCAGAATGCAATCGTTGAACACCCATTAAAGATATTTCTACAATAAGTATAGAATAGTTTTGGGCAGACCAGTTTTAATTCATCATTCTTCATCCAGCCCTTTTATTCCGAAAATATAATTTGCAACACGCAGGGCATCCCTGTCACCTGTGGCTTTTTCATCGGAGTCACTTAATTTAACAACCGGTATACCATTAACTTTGTGTAACTTAATCACGATATTTAATGGCGGGGATTCCCTGAAAAATACCGGATTATTTGTCAGGTATGTTCCAATACCAAAGCTGCATTTAATCCTGTTTCCACAGTATTCTTTTATCTGGATGGCTTTATCGATATCAAGAGCATCACTGAATACAATAACTTTCTGGGTCGGGTCAATACCAAGTTTTTTATAGTGTTCAATTGCTTTGTCCACAAACTCAAGTGGCTTTCCGCTGTCGTGTCTTACACCGTCATAAATACGGGCAAGTTTTCCATCAAAATTATTGAAAAATGCATCTGAACCAAATGTATCAGCAAGTGCTATTCCCAGTTTACCATTGTAGACTTGAACCCAATTTTCAAAAGCAAAGCGATTGGCGTTTCTCAATCCTACAAGTGCAGAATTACCCATTATCCATTCATGTCCGATTGTTCCGATGGGTTTGAGGTTATATTTATGTGCAAGATGAACATTACTTGTACCAGCACATATGGAAAAGTCTTTGAGGACATCGATTACATTATCCTGTAGTTCATAGCTTCTTCTGCGCCGCGTTCCGAATTCACTCAGGACACATTCGGAGGTTTTGAGCTTTTCTCCTGCATTTTTGATCAAATTACGGTAATCATGTATAATCGCAGATAAAGATTTGTTTGCTTTCCATTCAGTCTCAATCATATCAAAATAGAGTTCCGAAATTGTGGACATCAGTACAATTTCCCAGAGAATGGTGCTATGCCAAGGTCCCTTAATCTGTATGTCCAGATCCCCAGTCTCATCCAGTGATATAGAAACTTCGTCAGGCTTGAAGCGGAAATTTCGCAGGTATTCAAGGTAGGTTGCGGTAAAATAGGGACAGTTTCCGGAAAGCCAGTTGTGTTCTTCTTCTGTTAACTTGAGTTTTGTGATTTCATTTTGAATTATGCTTTTAAGTTCATTTACAAACTCATCTGTAAATCTTTGGTTTCCACGGTTAATGAATCGATACTCAGCTGTTACCGTAGGGAAAAGCTCAAGCACGGCCATTTGCATTGTGAATTTGTAAAGATCGTTGTCAAGTATGGAATGAATCACGGGTTTACCTTCAGTTATTTTGGATTATCAGATCTCAGCGCCTTTAGTTAGAGTTTATATTATTTAATTTGAGTGGAAGTAGAATATTAGGGGTTTTGGATGATGATATGGAATAAAGGAAATAAAATATGCTACTATTTTGCGACTTTATTCTTAAAAGTCGGAAGAAACTTTTGTGTTTGGTGTAATCTCTTTGTCTACAACTTCGATTAAATGTGTTTTACTTATCAGCATTGATTATTGCAATCTTTTCATGTTATTTCGTCCAATGAGAAAATTTCCCTAAAAATGGGACTGCTGAAAATATTTGCTGCTATGTAGCAGGTTATGTTTTTTTTAGTTCTTATGAGGATGTGTACTTTATGTTGAGCTGTGTACCTTATTTGTTAGATCAATAGGTGTTTATGTACCTTATTTTCGACTAAATCTTCAACTACAACATCATCATTTTGCTGAAATTACTATGCTTTTCCTTCTTTTCCTGTACAATAAACTAACGTTGTGTATTATATAGTGTAAATTTTTCTCTCCCTCGAAGGATTCATATAACTTGCAGGGTTGCATATAACGTCTCATCAAGAAAACAACGGATGTACTTCATGAAAAACAATTCTAATTATTTATGTAAAAACAGGCCTGAAATCCTTGCACCTGCAGGCGATATGGCTGCTTTGGTTGGTGCAATTAAGGGAGGAGCAGATGCTGTTTATCTTGGAGTCGGAGATTTCAATGCCCGGCAGGGCGCTTCTAATTTTACTGAAAAACAGCTTGAAGATGCAATAGAGATGGCTCACTCATATGGTTTATCTATTTACCTTGCATTGAATATTCCGATTAAGCAAAATGAGATTCAGCAAGTATTGGATCTTCTTGATGACGCATATTCGATGGGCATTGATGCTGTAATAATGCGTGATCTAGGGCTCATATCTTATATCCATAATCTTTATCCAGATCTTCCAATTCATGCAAGTACCCAGACAACTGTTCACAATACAGCGGGTGTAAAATTCCTTGAAGAGCTAGGGGTCAATCGAGCAATTGTTGCACGGGAACTTAGCACGTCTGAATTGGCATCCATTGTTCATAATTCCAAAATAGGCATTGAGATATTTGTCCATGGTGCACTTTGTTATTCCTATTCCGGGCAATGTCTCTTCAGCAGTTTAACAACAGGAAGGAGTGCAAATCGTGGTGCTTGTGCCCAGCCTTGTCGCTGGAAATTTGATCTTGTTGTAGATGGCAAGAAATGCAATGCTGAAATCGGGGGAAATTATCCCATAAGTTGTGCCGAATTGTGTACTCTCGGGAAAATTGGTGACATTGTCAAAACAGGTGTTTGTAGCCTTAAAATAGAGGGCAGGATGAAAAAGTCGGGTTATGTAACCGCCGCCTCCAGAGCGTACAAGGAAGCTGTGGAGAAGGTCTGCAGTGGTAAACCTCTCGACGAAAAGTGGGTTAAACAGAAGGAAGAAGAGCTTGGTAGTCTCTTTTATCGTGGATTTACAAAGGGTTTTGTCCTAGAGGATCGGGAGGTAACACATCCGGCATATAGCTCAAGCCATGGAGTGTTTCTCGGCGTTGTGCAAAACTTGGTCTTCACAGACACCTCTGCATCTCTGAAGATAACCCTTGAACATGATCTGGAAATGGGTGACGGAATAAGTATACTGACAAAACATCGTATGCTTGGATCTTCAATTGGAGCAATCCTGATAGGTGCCAAGGAAGTCCCATCGGCAAAACGCGGAAAAACTGTATCTCTCCTGATAAGTCCCAGAACCGGGAAAGCCGTGCAGAAAGGCGATAAAGTCTATATTACCACTGATTCCTCATTACTCAAGCAACTTCATGCAGTTCAGCTTCCCAAAATTCCGGTGGATATAGTTGTAGATGCACATCTTGACAAAGAATTGTCAGTCACAGTTTCTGATGGGATTTCACATATCGAGCACATTGCTGATTATATTGTCCAGCCATCAAGGAAGGCTCCTACAGGGGAAAAGCAAATCTCTTCCATAATGGAAAGGCTTGGGGATACACCATATACAGCTTCCAGTATCAAGATAAACGCAGATGAAAATATTTTCATCCCTTTGGGTGTACTTACACAGGCACGCAGGGATGCTTTTGATAAATTTCTTGAAAAAAAACTTTCGGTGTTCCAGAGGGATGCTAAGTATCCTTTTTTTGATACTAAAAAATTTGATTTTCATAAAGTTAGTAATTCCATACTGTTAGCTGTGGAAGTGGGAAATGTCGACAGTTTTAAGGCTGCGATTGAAAACGGAGCCGACATAATTTATGTTCCAATATACCTTCTTCCCGAAATTCGACAATTTGAGGGAGGAAAACTTTTGGATTCAAAGAATGAAAAACCAGAGATTGTATTATCTCTCCCTTTGATTATTCATGATTCAGAACAAAGAACCATCATTCCATTGGTTTTAGAATCAAAGAAGTACGGATTAACTGTCGAATGTTCTGACCTTGGTTCCCTGAAGCTCGCGGAGGAGTTGGGATTACCATTTGTAGCTGCAAAATCCCTTAATACTTTTAACTCGCTTTCAGCAGAAATCTTGTCAGAAAAAGGTGCTATCAGGGTTTGCGTTTCTCCGGAGTTGTCGGTTGAAGAGATCCGGAAACTTTCAAGTGGTGTCAACCATGATAAAATGCAGCTTGAACTTGTAGCTTATGGAAGACAACTCATGTTTGTCACCGAACATGATCTGTTGGGTCCCCTTGTGAAGCAGGGATTTTTTCGCAACGGTATGTCTGCATACCTTGTTGATAAAAAAGGTGATAGGTATCCTATAAGAAGATGGGGTACACGAACCCTGTTGTATGATTCCCGTGTAATCAACATGTCTGGAAAATTGCGTGACTTGCAGGAGGCAGGGATATCCGTCATCCGTCTTGAACTTGGAAATGACGGTCAAAAAAAGGTGGCAAATCTCGTGACTACCTACAGAGAAGCTCTGGACAGGTTGTCCGGTAGTACTTAATCAGGATAGACACAGCATTTTATAGGACACGATTTAAAGCGTCTGGCACAAAAGTTCAAGTATAATTGAAATACTAATCCTTATATACAAGTATTTCAAATATATTTGTAATGCAGGAGGGCATCTAAATGCTAAATCAATATTTGTTTGAACTCATAAATGTAGGTTTTTGGGCGCTTCGGGAATACCTTGCGCTTCATGTACTTCTCTGTCTTGTGCCTGCTTTTTTCCTTGCAGGTGCTATAGCATCTCTTTTTTCAAAGGAATCTGTCCTTAAGTTCTTTGGCAGCGAGACTCCAAAGTATATTTCCTATCCGGTAGCTGCAGTTTCGGGTTGTATGCTTGCGGTTTGCAGTTGCACAGTGCTTCCGCTTTTTGCAGGTATTTACAGAAGAGGTGCTGGAATTGGTCCGGCAACTACATTTCTTTTTTCAGCTCCGGCTATTAACATTCTGGCAATAGTCTACACAGCAAAAATATTGGGTTATGATCTGGGTATTGCGAGGGCTGTAATAGCAATTTCTTTTTCCGTAATTATAGGAATCACAATGGCTGCAATTTATGAAAGAAAGCAACCACAAAAGAAAGGAATACAGGTCTTCGGGGAAGAAAGGCATACTCATAGTGTATATCTTTTCATCTTGTTGCTTGCGATTCTTGTGCTTCCAGAATTCCTTGCCGGATGGCTGGTATTGGCAGCAGTTGAAATTCCTCTGGTATTTGTTACGGTATACATGTCTTTCAAATGGTTTTCAAAGGAGGAACTCGAAAGCTGGATGTCTGAGACATGGTTCCTTGTAAAGCAAATCACACCACTTCTCCTTGTAGGTGTCTTTGCTGCAGGAATTATTGTTGAACTCCTTCCGGCGGAATATGTCGTTGCAGTTGTAGGGAGTGATACATTTTCTTCCAATCTTATAGCATCTGTTGCTGGTGCGCTGATGTATTTTTCAACTCTTACGGAAGTTCCTATTATTAGTGCATTGACTGAACTGGGTATGGGAAGAGGTCCTGCTCTTGCAATGCTTCTGGCTGGTCCAGCTCTTAGCCTTCCAAACATGATTGTAATCAGTCGCATAATGGGTATCCGAAAAGGACTCACCTATATATGCCTAGTTGTTCTGATTGCATCTGTTGCAGGTTTTGTATTTGCCCTATTGTGAATTGTATAACAAAAGATGTAAGTATGAAAATACTTGTGATATCCGACATACATGGCAATATGGAGGCCCTTTCCTCCGTCATCCAGATTCCTCATGATGAGGTACTATGCCTTGGGGACCTTGTTGACTATGGTCCATCTCCAGTTGAGGTAATTGAATTCTTAAAAGCACGCAACATCAAGGTTCTCAAAGGTAACCATGACAATGCAGTGGCAACGGGGCTGGAATGCGGCTGCAGTGATGAACTCAAATATCTCTCCATTGCTACAAGGGATTATACCAGGGCGCATCTGGACAAAAGCCACATAGATTACCTAAAATCACTGCCATCTGAAATAGAAATGGAGTTTGGTGGCGGTAAGGTATATTTCACCCACGGAAGCCCTCGTTCTTTTTATGATTACATTCGCCAGGAAACATCGGAAAATGAATTAAGGAAAATGATCGGGGAAATTGATGCGGATTTACTTTTGGTGGGTCATACACATATGCCGTTTGAAAGACAGGTAAATGATCTCCGTATTGTTAATGTCGGATCTGTGGGACAGCCAAGGGATGGTGATCCCCGGGCAAGTTGTGTCCTTCTGGATACCGCTACATTGGAAACTGAATTCATAAAAACCGATTATGATATTGACTCTGTTGTGGTGCAGGTGTCAGAAAAGATGCCTTATGCTGAAGAATTGATCTCGGTAATGGAAACCGGAAAAACAGACCATGCGAAAAGAATCGGCGATAATCCTTAACCGGAGGAGAAAATATGAAGATCGAAATACTTGGCACGGGATGTGCAAACTGCAAAAAGATTATATTTCAAAAATTTCTCAGCGTTTAGTGTTCCTGTATCCTTTCACAAGTTCGAGGTTTGCTTCAATAACGTTTTGCTTGAATTCAGCAAGATCACAGCTGAGATCTGGCAAATTTGCCGCATCATTCGCATTGACAATTACGCTTCCAATTGGAACACTCTTGCTGGGTTTAATTGTGACCCCATGGACTGTAGCATTGTGTAATACTACAACATCATCCCCAAGTGTACAGTCAAACACAACTGCACCAAAACCGATAAAACATCCTTTTCCAATCGTGCATGGTCCGTGGACAATGCATCCGTGGGCAAGCGATGTTTCTTTTCCGATAACAACTTTTGAACCTGTTGTTCCATGTATTATAACATTGTCTTGTACATTGCAATTATCTTCGATTTTGATAATTGTATCTGTTTCATCTGCACGTATTACAGCATTAGGACCAACAAAAACGTTATTTCCTATATACACGTTACCAATAATGGTTGCTTTATCCGAAATCCAAGCAGTTTCGCTTATTTCAGGCTGGTGTCCGGCAGGGTTTTGCATATTTTCACCGTATTGTCTATTAGTTAATGATCAGAGGGTTATTTCGATTGTTGCATTTTAATGATGAGGCTGTTTCATAACTTCTTGTTATACTTTTTTCCAGCATAACAGGAAACGCAATATCCAGCAATTCCTTGAAAACTATATCTTTATATCTGCTTGCTAATCTTCTAAATCACATATTCAACCATGTAAATCTTCTCCTACCAGTAATTGTATTGAAAAAGGTT
>NZ_JASGLW010000009.1 GCF_030156785.1 Methanohalophilus sp. | reverse complement strand
TTTTCCATTAATTCTGTATCAATACCGAATCAGAATTAATCGAACTGCCATATCACTAGTCAGACAGGAGAATATTGTTCCTGTCTCCATGAATTTAATCCGCGCAGAGCACGGGGAATATTGGTATGCATATCTCCTATATAAGGCTTGTGCACTTTGTTTTTGAAGTGCTCAAATACATACCATTTCGCACAGAATTAGTTGCAATTCCATACAACTCATCTGTGTGGGCTCCTAACATATTCATACTCCTATATAAAAGTTTCGTTGTAAAAATATAATGCAAAGTTAAAAATATCAAATAGATGATTTGAAGCTATGAGAATAACACAAAAGATAAATAAATATTAGGAACGTAACGCATCATTCTAAAAATACATTGAATGGATGATCGCCAGTGCCAGAAAATAATAAATCCCCGGGAGAAAAAGATCGTTTAAAGGTACGCCTCCCAAGAAAAGAAAACAGAGAAGTGCTCGCAACAGTGGAAAGTATGCTCGGGGCAAACCGTGTCAGGCTCAACTGCATGGATGGAGTAATCCGAATAGGAAGAATTATTGGCTCCATGAAAAACGATACATGGCTGAAAGTTGGCGATCTGGTTATTGCAGTCCCCTGGGACTTCCAGGATACAAAAGCAGACATAATATGGAAATATACACGACAAGAGTATGAATGGCTTCAAGATAAAGGCTATTTTGGAGGTAAAACATGAGAAAATCCATCCCAAAACACCTCCGGAAAATCGAAAGCGACATCGACAAGATGCGAATTCGCCAAAAGGATTCCAATAGCCTCAAGGTAAAAGATGCAGTATTTGATGAGGCAACCCTCAAATCCCTCTACCACCTTTCAAAAGAAGGTGTCATTGAGGCGTTGGGAGGGCCTATTAGCACAGGCAAGGAAGCTAATGTATTCCTTGCAGAAGGAAAAGACTTCGATCTTGCAATAAAGATCTACAGGATATCCACAAGCACATTCAGAGCGATGGAAGAATATATACTCGGCGACCCAAGGTTTAAGAGCATTCGCCACAAAAAGAAGGATGTGGTCTTTGCGTGGACTCGCAAGGAATTCCGCAATTTGCTTCGTGCAGAAGAAGTGGGCATCCGGGTTCCAAAACCTATAACAACCTATCGCAACATACTAGTGATGCAATTTATCGGTGAAGAAGAAAAGGCATTTCCTCCCCTCAAGTACATCCATCTTGAAAAAGGAGATGCCAAAGAGATGTTTGAGACAATCCTTAAATACCTGAATTTGCTCTACAGCGAAGCGAATCTGGTACATGGGGACCTTAGTGAATACAACATACTTGTTAATCCTTCTACCCTTGAACCTTATATTATAGATATGGGACAGGCAGTCACCCTTGAGCACCCCAGTGCGGATGCATTCCTCAAGAGAGACCTGAAAAATCTGACCCGCTATTTCCGAAAATACGGAATTGAAGCCACGGATGAACAATTGTACAAAATGTTGAAAACAAAAAACGATCCAGAGGATTAAATACAATCTTTACGAAGGTGAATTACATGACACACCTGAAAGTTCCAAAAGACAGGATTGGAGCCATCATCGGTCCAAAGGGAGAAACAAAAAAACTTATAGAGGAAAAGTCTTCCTCCAAGCTTAATATCGATAGTGAAAACGGAACCGTGGAAATAATAGAAGGAGAAGATCCTCTGGGTTCCCTGAGAGCAGGCGAAGTTGTCAAGGCAATAAGCAGAGGATTCAACCCAAATAAGGCTCTTGCACTTTTTGATGATGATATGCTTATGCTCGATATCATAGATTTATCCCATGAGGCTTCAACCCCAAAGGAACTTATCAGGCTTAAGGGAAGAATTATTGGAAAGGGCGGAAAAACACGCGAAATTGCAGAAAGCCTCATCGGCGTTAAGATTTCCATTTATGGAAAAACAGTCAGCATCATTGGAACTCCGGATCAAAACCGTATAGTCCATACAGCAATAGAGATGCTTGTAGAAGGAGCAAATCACGGAACAGTATATAGCTTCCTTGAGAAGAAGCATCGTGAACTTGTACAATCACAACTTGACTACTACGAAAGTTAAGGGTGTAAAAATGCAGGACTTAATAGCTACTGCAAAAGGTGAGGGGATTTTCACAAATTTGTTGAATGCAGCAGAAATACTTGGGCTTGTGGAAAAATATTCTTCAGATGGTTATTTCACTGTTTTTGCCCCTACTGATGAAGCATTTGTTCCAATTCCGGAAGATGTAATCGAAGAGGCATTTGACGATAAGCAGTATCTTTTGAATATCATCAACTATCACATAGTAGAGGGTAAATACAATACAAAAGATCTTAGCAACATTGAGTCCCTCCAGACAATGAACGGGGAAAGCATTCATTTCAAAAATAAA
Organism: Methanohalophilus sp.; assembly: GCF_030156785.1. Lineage (GTDB taxonomy): Archaea > Halobacteriota > Methanosarcinia > Methanosarcinales > Methanosarcinaceae > Methanohalophilus. The sequence continues at coordinate 84,103 of NZ_JASGLW010000009.1, read as the reverse complement.
AATGGAAAAATCTTTGTTGAAAATATTCCAATTATAAAACCTGATATCGAGTGTTCCAATGGAATAATACAAGCTATTGAAGATATCCTACTACCATAAATTCAAATCCTTATATTCCAGTCGAATAATCTGGATCTTTATCTATACAACCCATTTACTTTTAGCATCCTTCCACCACGAAAAACTATTAAATATTATCAAAAAAGCAATCAACATCATTTCAAAAGCCAGTGCAGGTTTTAAAAGCCAGAAAGCTGAAACCATAAACCTGCTAAATGATGATTGTACCGGACTGGCTTATAACATCCTTGTGAGACTGATTCCACTAACCCTTCTTTTGATTTATATTGCTATGATTTTGTGAATATTGTAAGGTAGAATGAAAAGGTGGAGGGGTAGATTCAATCCTTGTTATAGTGGATCTTGAATTCGAATTATAGACTAGAAAAAGTGGCAAACTTCTTTACGAATAAAAACGCAGATAAAATTAGTGAAGGTGTATCTCGCTATGCTATTGTAAACGATAGAGAATTTATAGCGGAATTATGGTCCGAATACATGAACAACCCGTCCCCCCGTCCAATTGCAAAGGAGTTTGGAGACTGGATGAAAGAGCAGTTTGAGGAATGATATCATGATCGGAGAACCACCACTGTGTGATACATGTAAGCACCTAAATCGTGGAATTCTTGGCTGGTGGAAGTGTAAAGCCTATCCAGACGGTATCCCGGAGAAGATTTTTTGGGGAGACGTCGACCATCACAAACCGTATAAGGGTGACAACGGAATCCAATACGAGCCGATGGAAGAGTGAAAATATTGTTTCATCCCCATATACTTTTAAAGATCCACTTCCTGTATTATTACTTGCAATTGGTATTCATTGCTATATTGTCCCCTTCCGTTGGAGTAACCTTGCCACTAAATCTGATTTTATGTTGGTTGGTGCTATTTTTGTTATAATTATGTGGTTAATGAAAAAACATTCTAAAGTTGATTTTCCGTTTGTTGCTCCCCCGTGAATGTCTACAAAACCCGGTGAATGAGTGAGCGATAAGCTGCGCCCATAACCGAAAATCAGGCTACGAGTAGAAGGGCAAGCCACCCATAACCTTTCTCGCGAGGTATTATTTCAATAACCTTGACGGTATCATCTTCAATAGAAAAAATAGCTCTGTAATTTCCAATTCGTAAACGATATAAATCCGGTCTTCCTTTTGTGCCTTTCAGCTTTTTGATATCATGCGATAGAGGATCGTTTTTCAACCGTTTTAATCCTTTAATTAGACGGTGCTGCGTTTTGCTGTCCTGTGCATTCAAAAATTTCTGAACTTCGGTGTGTATCTCAATTTTGTACTCCATTTAACTCGCTCTCGTAGCTATCGAGTGAGACAAACTGATCTTTTTCTTCAAGCCGCCGGTACATTCGATCCATAAATTCGTCTCTATCGATCGAATCCATCATGCGTGTAAGAATATCGCTATAGGTTTCCCCTTTTTGACCAAAGCTTTTCAGCCTGTCCCGAATCGATTTTGTTATGGGGATAGTTGTTGCTTCTGCATTCACTTTTGCCAACTCCTTTTGTTTTTTGAGTTTAACTTTATTTTGGGATTAATTTTTAATTTTCTTTTGTGTTTATTTTGTGGTTTTCTGGTCTTTTGCGACTAGAAGCTTTTCATTATAAGAAGTTAATAATATTTATAGTTAATTAATAGTAATATATAATAACTTATAACTACTTATAATTTAGTAATCAGTCTGCTACGGCTTCAAACACTTCAAAACCATTGGTATCATTCCAAAAATGGCCCAAATTAGACAAGAGATGGTCCAGTTCCTTAACTTCCCTTTAAATACTCCACAGTGACAGCCTACGGTATGCCAGTCCTACAATCAACTGTTCTATCCGAAACATCGATTATCGAAGGCAATTCTGTCACACTCCCCATCTGCAAGGTGGGAAGAAAGCCTACGATGCAAACGGCAAAGCCTATAACCTTGGCGCAGGAAGCACTTGAATCAGGTGCCGAAACATGAACAAACGGCATTATAACTATCAACCAGATAATCCGAGAGAAAGGTAAAATGCAAAGTCCTTGTTCGAGATCCTTTTGTATGGGCTACCTCCGAAGGGCTTTCCTGTGAAGCTGTGGACGCCATAAATTCTGCAGCATACTGCGGTGTTTCCAAGGAATCACAGCTTCTCGAAGTTGCGTTTCAATCCTTGTTATAGTGGATCTTGAATTCGAATATCTACATTGACAACTAATAGACCTCCTACGGCCTAGTAGATCTACCGGTTCATCCCCACGTGTGTGGGGAACTCTGCTAGACGGGCTTCACTGCCTAACCCTAAACCGGTTCATCCCCACGTGTGTGGGGAACTCATAATCGTTTGCATTTAGGTTAGCGACATAACCGGTTCATCCCCACGTGTGTGGGGAACTCGCGTCCAAATCTAACCCTCTCACCTAAAATTCCGGTTCATCCCCACGTGTGTGGGGAACTCAGCGACACAACCTTTAATCATATTTTTTAGCTCGGTTCATCCCCACGTGTGTGGGGAACTCTAATTGGTTTGTGTGGCTGTAATTCAATTTTTCGGTTCATCCCCACGTGTGTGGGGAACTCCTTTGCATGGCCTATTTCATGAGCTAGAGTCTGGGTTCATCCCCACGTGTGTGGGGAACTCGAGGTTGCATTTAGGGAAATGCCAAAGGCAGACGGTTCATCCCCACGTGTGTGGGGAACTCATATGAATCGGTATCAGGATTGTAAATATGTGCGGTTCATCCCCACGTGTGTGGGGAACTCGCACCATCTTGCCCCGCACCGATAGCGATAGCCGGTTCATCCCCACGTGTGTGGGGAACTCAAAGGTGGTTTTGAATGAAACTACAGATAACGCGGTTCATCCCCACGTGTGTGGGGAACTCATCTATACGTGAATTGGCGGAAATCCCCTCTGCGGTTCATCCCCACGTGTGTGGGGAACTCTGCTCCGTCCTGTCCGGCACCGATTGCAAGCGCGGTTCATCCCCACGTGTGTGGGGAACTCTTTCGAATCGGTGGCTATATACTGGTCTCCCACACGGTTCATCCCCACGTGTGTGGGGAACTCGTGAACAAATCGGTTTTTGATTTATGCGATAACGGTTCATCCCCACGTGTGTGGGGAACTCCAGTACACCAGATCGACAATACCCATGCATTGCGGTTCATCCCCACGTGTGTGGGGAACTCAGTACCTCTGACCCCTTTAGCATTCGGAGCTATGGTTCATCCCCACGTGTGTGGGGAACTCTCAAAACAAACATTTGGTGATATCAGTGGCATCGGTTCATCCCCACGTGTGTGGGGAACTCTTGGTTTGATCATGATCTGGATTTTTTGTGTTACGGTTCATCCCCACGTGTGTGGGGAACTCTATGGAAGATGTCAGCGGGTGATACGTTGGTGCGGTTCATCCCCACGTGTGTGGGGAACTCCCCATTTTTTCAATGCTGACTCATACGTGGATCGGTTCATCCCCACGTGTGTGGGGAACTCGCAGTACACCAGATCGACAACACCCACGTATTGCGGTTCATCCCCACGTGTGTGGGGAACTCGTTACTGTGTGGGTAATCCTGCATAAGGGCCCCGGTTCATCCCCACGTGTGTGGGGAACTCGGCGTCCGAGCTATCCAACATTAAAGGGCCCCCGGTTCATCCCCACGTGTGTGGGGAACTCTTTGCGTTTTGTTGCAGCGGAAAGAGAATTCCACGGTTCATCCCCACGTGTGTGGGGAACTCATCTATACGTGAATTGGCGGAAATCCCCTCTGCGGTTCATCCCCACGTGTGTGGGGAACTCATTTACATCCAAACCAGCTACTCCGTTTGCAACGGTTCATCCCCACGTGTGTGGGGAACTCAATTACCGGGGGTATGGATACATCTGCTAATGCGGTTCATCCCCACGTGTGTGGGGAACTCCTGGTCGTAGCAGTGAAGTGGGTTTCTCACCACGGTTCATCCCCACGTGTGTGGGGAACTCAGTAAGCAGAATCAGCCAAGCACTCGTTGTAACGGTTCATCCCCACGTGTGTGGGGAACTCCCTTACTTTTACGCTTACGCCATACCCTGCAACGGTTCATCCCCACGTGTGTGGGGAACTCTCCTTTTTTTGTTTGAAAAACTCGCCTGCCATCGGTTCATCCCCACGTGTGTGGGGAACTCCAGGGATGCTGACCTTAGAGTTTCCAGCAACTAGGTTCATCCCCACGTGTGTGGGGAACTCGTTTTCCAAATCATTGATGAGTGTTACAATAACGGTTCATCCCCACGTGTGTGGGGAACTCATATCCATTATATAGTCAATAGTCCTGGGAGCCGGTTCATCCCCACGTGTGTGGGGAACTCTATCCCCCCTATTACAAGATCTCCAGCTAATCCGGTTCATCCCCACGTGTGTGGGGAACTCTAAAGCGTAATGTTCGGTGTTTTAGTATATCACGGTTCATCCCCACGTGTGTGGGGAACTCGGGTTGATCGGTTTATCCGCATCCAACCCAACCGGTTCATCCCCACGTGTGTGGGGAACTCATCAATACATCGAATGCGTACTGCCGGCCGAACGGTTCATCCCCACGTGTGTGGGGAACTCCCACAAGCTAAAGGAGATAACTGTTAATGTTGACGGTTCATCCCCACGTGTGTGGGGAACTCTTAATTTCAGGCATTATCGGTGGTTTGGGTGTACGGTTCATCCCCACGTGTGTGGGGAACTCCATCGGGAAACTTCGCAACGGAACAAAACTCCCGGTTCATCCCCACGTGTGTGGGGAACTCTATGATCTTTGAGATGATGTACGAGGCTGCGCCGGTTCATCCCCACGTGTGTGGGGAACTCTGTGGCATATTTATTTGATGAAACGGAAAAGACTTTCCTTCAATCAAACTTAATTGTACAGTATTAAAACAGTATAAAAGTGTGTACGCACAATTCCGTATCATAAATAAACCTCAACCCATTCATTCATCTGGTAAAAATGATATTAACTTTACGCCATCCATCTCTTTAGGGATGCGCCGGTTTCTGCCAAGTGTTATGAAATCATAACCCGACTCATTTCGGGAATCCCATATCATAACTGCATTTCCATCTTCTAGACCTTCTTCGACATTACGCCAGATCATATCTCTGACTTTTACAGAATAATCACCAACATAAACTCCTGCCCTTACTTCCAATAGCCATACAGCCAAACGACCACGTAAACGTGAGGGTGCATTTTCAAGCACGATGACCAACATCACCAATGCTCCTTTCATTTGGTATAGCAGGAGGTACAGACTCATTTGGAGTGGGCGGAAGATCAATTCCACCTGCAGAAAGGATCTCTTCAATCGTAGGAATAATCTTCTTCAACAATCTGGACTCTCTAAATGAATCCCTGCAAGCTATCCTAACCGCTCTTTCATAATTGGTGTGCTTTTCTGATGCAATACGAAAAGCAATTGGGACTACCGTCTCAAACTTAAATATATCAGCAATGTCATAAACAAAAGAGCGGGGTTTTCCGGTGTGAATAAAACCTACTGCAGGAGAATAACCCGCCGCCAGAATTGCTGCCTCTGCCACCCCATATATACATGAAGTTGCTGAGCTCAAACACCTATTTTGCACATCGCCGCTATTCCAATCATTTGGATCATAGTTCCTTCCTTTCCATTCAATACCATACTGTTGAGCAAACATCATATACATCTTCTTAACACGTGCAGCCTCCATTCCACGCATTTGCTCAATGCTATAACTGTCCGATAGAGACTCATTAAATCGCATTTCATACATTTTGCGAACTACCCTCGACCTGAGATCCATATCCAGAGCAAGCTTTGCCTGATACAACAATCTATCAGCACGTGCACCTCCCGGTTGGCCAGCCGAATACAATCTCACCCCTGCCTCACCCACCCATATCAACAAGCAACCAACCCGGGCCGCAAGAACCACTGCAGCATGTGACACCCTCGTGCCCGGTTCCAGCATAAGACAGGCAACTCCACCCACAGGAATCTGTGAACGCACACCATTCTTATCTACAAGCACAAAGGCACCGTCTATTACATCAAGCTCACCCCTCTCAAGAAATAGTAGGGACAATCGTTCTTTGATTGTAATAGGCTTTAACTTTGGAAGCAGGTCAAACACTCCTCAATTTAGCGAACCGGTCTAACAAGAAGTAAACCACAACCAAAACCTTTTGCCGGACCAATCCCATGGTAAAGAGCCTTTTTGAACAATTCCGGATCATTAATCGTCAGAATCCCATTAAAATCAATCGTACTGATATTGATATAATGTTTTCCCTTTGCTTTATAGAACTTGTGGCTCTTATACCCATCCGCACGGACCCGGTTAGTATCAATCGAAAAACCATAAGAATCTGATCTCTTTTGTAGCCATTCAACCCCCTTATTTTGCACTATTTCAGAAACATCCATACACACTTTATTTGGGTTCTCTTTCTTTATGCGGAGCTTTTCATCCATTACTACATCATGGCGATGCTGCTTTCCATTCTCATCTCTTTTTGAAACTATTGGATTTGCACGAATTGAAAAATAAAGATTCTGCCCTGATTTTAAAACCGGATTATATGGCTTTATGTCAAGATCCCATAAACCAGATTTGTCATCAGGTTTTTCCTCAGATACAATATAGAAAGTTGGTAGCTTTCCATTTGATTCCTGCCGATACAAGAAATTCCTTGTATTGTCTGATCCTCCCGAAAACAAAGACCAGACCAGCCGATGGACATTATAATTATTTCCCATGTATTTCCATAAGCCGTTATTTGAAACTGCAATTGGAAGAAGTTTTGCTCTACTCATGTACATGCATCATTCCTCCAATTCACCATTGAATAGTATTCCTTCCTATCTGAGAACTGCCACCTTTTCCGGCTCAATACGTTATCACGTCGGGAAATACTATGCTCAAATGAAATATTTTCTTCAGGATCATCCCAATAGAGTCTGCAAATATCATTATCAATTAATTTTCCCACAAAAGCTCCATCGTTAAACTCAATGTTTGCAAGTGCTTCTTTCATATTGGGAGCAGATATTATCATAGGGTCAAGAGGAAGTGCCAAAGGACATGATTTTCTTCCCAAATACATCGAAAATGAAGGCTTTTTCAGACTGTTTCTGATTATTTCAAGAGAATAAGGTGGATTCTCTGTTCTCGAATAAAGAACCACAGTGTAGAGCCCATCACAATAGTAGTCTCGTGTCGAAAGGATAGTATTTAATTCATACTTGGGAACGGCAAGTTCATCTTTTCTTGTTAAAAATTTCTTCTTATTTCTACCTTTACCAGAAGCAGGAACCTGAGATGTGTGATAATCACGAAGCATAAACCCAGAAGAGTTTATAATAACTCCATAATGATAAGCAGAAGCTAATTCCAGTTGCTTTTCTTCTTCTTCCCTACGAATACCTAGAGCTGCTCCCAACAGACCGAATATCGCTGATTTTGAAGGGTGATCAAAACTAGGTCTATAAGGACCTACTGCGATGTCACCCCATGAAGCCATTGGACCGTATAAGCGGAAAATCAAATAATCTTTCACGCCAATCGACTCCTTGATGTTTAGCTGCTTACAAATTCCAGCATTTTATCCATACTACCTTCACCTGTATAAGCATTCATTTCCAGCCTTTCATCACAACAATTACCGTATACTTGTTCCATCTTTTCATTTGTCTGCTTGAGAGACTCTATGGCATTTTTTAACATGTTTCTCCCCTTAATCGATTCCAGATATGAAACCGAAAGTGAACGTGGTTGCTGAGTACCCTTCTCGATCATCATGTATGATGCATATGCCCTTGATGCAAAACTGTTCTGTTTTCCCGTAGGAGATACCTTTGCTATTGACTCTACTAATGCACATAAAGCCTTTTTTGCAAGATCCTTATTCCCACCAAGATTGTTTTCCAGAAGTTCACAATCAACACAAACATAAGTATAGAACAAACCGGAAGCAAATTCCGTTTCTCCGATATGGGCTGAGCCCATATCTTCTTCACCTCTATTCAGATCATCCACGGCAGTGAAATAATCATCCTCGACTGCAACCTCGTTGACAGTAATAGCATGAGAAACCTGTACAGCAGCTTCAGTATTAAATTTAGTGTCGGATGCAAGCATACGCCCGAACATGGCAATATCCACAGCAGTGTGATCCTTTCTCAAAAGGTTGAGATCTTCCTTTGAAGGAGATTTTCCACTTGCTGATACTTTAGCGATTAGGTCATCAATTGCTGATATTTCCTCCTGACTAAAATGTGCCAGTTGCTCTATTTCAAGATCTACCAAGGCATCATCACTATCCGTTTTCTTAGATTTCCCAAATACCCCTGCAATTGACTTTGCCCACTCTTTTGCTTCTTTTTCGGACACTTCTGGATTAACCTTAACCGCATCAACATTGTTATTCACAATATCTATCAGACGTCTGCCTGTTGTCAATGCTTTGAAAATACTGATACCCATGCGTTTTGTACGAATTCCTATGTGGTCACCAAGACTTTCTTTGAAAGTGTCTGATGTCCTCCATGCTCTTTTAAGACTCTGTGAAGAGACCCTGAGTCTTTGAGTCCCGCCCATAACGGCAGTCTTTGGTCTTCCCAAGTCATCACGATTCAAATTGGATGGGGGATACGATACGAGCGTGTGTATTTGTATAAATTTAGTCATCTTATTTTCTCCTAAGTCCTTAAATTTTAGTTTTAGGTGCCTTTTCATAGTAACTGTAAGCCCATTCTTTCTTTGTGATATCATTCCACCAGTAGAGACTGTTCGCAAGATTGCAAACATTGACGTTTCCATCCATTAACTTGACAATTCGAACAATTGAACTAAATAATTCGTCCTTATCCTTGATTTTTAACAGTCTTTTAAACCTTAATCCACTAACCTGTGTATTTGAACCATCTTTGGTACTCGCCATTTGAGCAGCAAATGATTCCCCTGCCTGATGATTTTTCACATGAACCAATACTCCGGCAATTACTGCAACAGAATCCCTATTTCCAAAGCCGAGCTTGTTCAGAGCCAACCACAATTTGTGGTATGCAGGATTAAAAACTACATCCACAATGCTGTGGCACCTGCGAAGATCGGCTCTATCCCCTCGATTATTGTCCAAATCCTTCCACCATGTCAGTAAAGCTTGACACGCTTCTGGATTCTTGTCCAACGAATTTTTCTTTATAGTCAATTCCAATCACCTTTTCAAATACAATTATAGTACAATCAAACATTTATTTTTTAGATTTTTCAGGCAACCCCAGAGTATCTCTTATTTTCTTACCACCTTCGTAATTGTATCTTCTAAGATCTCTGCGAGCTAAAGCTATTCTTTCAGGATCAACTACACTGAATTGCATGGATTGGGAATATTGATCAAACAATCTTTCAGATACTTGTGACAAACTTCTAACCCATTGTAGTTTCAGATCAATGGCATCCAAATTATTTTTCAGTATAGGGATTAATTGATTGAGTACATTATAAAATTTGGATTCTGTATCATGCCAGAAGCTGGCGTCTATAAAGGAGATATCCCCTCTAATCGGATTTTTGCCGTATAATGCCTGTTTTATACACCTTTCTGTGTTATCACCGATAATTTCAGCAGTCTTTATCAATTGAGATACAATGGATTCATAAGTGGACCTGATATTCTCAGGAACATTGAATAAAGGCATAATACTTTCATACCAGCAACGGACTTTCATTTTATCGAAATCATAACCGAATGCCCATAGTTGAGGAGAACGTTGCAATACGTCATCCAAATTTGCCAAATCCAACTGTTTGCCGACAAATCGTTCAAAAGACAAAGAAGGATGCTACCCATTTTCAGGGTCATTTTGAATCAGACCCAGCCAGTGGCGATAGGTTATGCCACCAGGTCTCGGATGTAGTGATATTATAGAATCTTTTGTTTCACGATATGGACTCAGAACATGACACCAACCTCCTTCATAGTTTATTCCATGATTCTTTGTAACATAACGGGAAACAAGTCTATCTGTCTCACAACCACATACATCACAAAAGCCTTCTTTAAGATCGTAAAAATCAATACTGATTCTACGTGGCATTCCCCAATACATCTGCTTGGGATTTACATCCATGGGAGTCGTATCCATTCCTTTCTTTTCACTTGTGCGAGTGGGACCCATCCACGGATAAATATCGCTTATTGCATTTTTGTCAATATTTCCCAATCGTTCAAAATTATCTTCTGAAATGACATTCAACCATATTGTTTGCCACAAATTATTTCCCAAGACCAAAGTAGTCAAAGGACCACCACCTCTGAGTGAAGTGCGATGACCCTGCCCTCCCGTGGGAGCATTTAATTGTAAATTGAATAATGCAGTTGCACAACAAGAAAAACACATTTGCGAGACTGTATCTCTTTTTATAAAGTGGTCGGTATTATCTTTAATAGTTTTTTCACCTGGCATCTCCATAAGCAACAAATCTACACGATTTTCAACCCCTTCAAAAGAATCGTAATCCTGCATAAAACGCTCATTTTCACCATCAAGATTGAAAGCATTGGACACATTATCAAATGTTTCTTGCAAATCATCCGTTGTTGGAGGGTTGATAAAATGTTTCCTCCATTCCCTTTCATTTTTAGGAGACATAGTAGTTTGTACCAATCCAATCAGAAATTGGATCAGAGAACCATTAAAATCTGGGCGTGGTGCAGCCAGAGAAATAACAGGATTCGAATCTAATTTGTCAGTAATCTCCCATGGAGCTATCTTTTCCCTTTTACCATCCTGCCTATTTACCCATATCCATTTTTCATGAATCAAATTAAATACCATGGTATTACCTTCTTATTCTTTATTTAGACAAAGACCAATTTCCGAATTGTAAACTAACTTGACTTGCCTGTTGTATTTGTCTTTTGCAGTACCCTTCCAGTTAATCCCATCATCTGAAAACATAGGAATCAATATACTCCACTTACCTTTGTCTTTCATTGAATCCTGAGCTTTCTGGATCAACTCATTAACTTCCTTGTCATAGTCGTCTGAGTACCTGATACGACCGCCGCTAACACTTAACTGGCTCATTTCCCATGAAAACCTATCAGATTTTACCATCGGAACAAGAATCCCATTTTCAAACCGTGCAAGATGAATGTTCACCGATTCCCCAAGACGGGTTGGAGTTACAACATCATCCAGCCATTGTGTACCCGAACGCTCATAACCCTGTGAAAAATTTAGAGATTTGAAATTCGCCATTGAGGTTTGAGCCATTGAATCCCCATATGCACGTTCATCAAGAACTTTCAATTCTGAGGGAACTTTGGTACCAGCATCTTTGCCAAAAACACACTCTATGAAATATCGACTTTCATCCGGTATGCAGAACTTTCCACGTTCTGCAAGCAAATTAGCAGTAAGCCACAATTGTCCGTGAGATTGGTAAACATATGCCCCTTTAGGAAACATATCCGAATACCAGTCTGATGAGATGTCCCCGCCCAATTTTGGAGAAAGGATTCCAAGAAGTGGAGTGCCCCGTTCATCACGATCACTTAGAGCTCCGTTTTTGTCACGACAATGGCGTTGTAAACGACCGGCTCTCTGAAAGATAAGGTCAATTGGAGCAAGATCAGTAACCATGTAGTCAAAATCTATATCCAAAGACTGTTCTACTACCTGAGTTGCTACTAGCACTTTACCCTTACGTTTCTGAACATCACTTTCTTTTCCGAATGCACTAAGAACATCATTTTCAATTTTCAGACGATCTCCCATTGCATATCTTGCATGGAAAAGAATTACAGAATCGCTTCCTAATTCAGATACAAGTATATCGTATGATTCAATCGCATCATCAACAGTGTTTCGAATCCAGCAACAACACTTCCCCTCAATAGAACATTTCACAAGTCTTTCTCTGACAGATGACTCATCATTGAAAAATTCAACATTGACAGTACGTTCCGTACCAACACGAGGTTCTATTTGAATTTCCGATAGACCACTTTCGCAAACATGTGTAACAAGGGGATATTTGTCACTGGAAATAGCATCCACTGAGCAACCGAGTCCACGGCAAAAGTGGGATGCCAATTCCTGACGATGTTTTACCGGTAGCGTAGCAGAGAGAAGAATTGCACTACCACCCAATGATGCATGGAATTCCAAAAGACTGCATAGCAATCTATGCATATATGGATCATACGCATGAACCTCATCAACTATCAGGACATTGCGCGACAAACCCAGTAATCTCAGTGATTGATGGTTTGAAGGAAGAACTCCCAACAAAGCCTGGTCAATAGTTCCTACACCAACATCAGCAAGCAGAGCTTTTTTGCGATTGTCAGCTATCCATGTAGAGCATTGTGAAGAAACAGTAGCATCATTTGATGAAGCATCTCCATAATTGCTACTTTCGTGGACCTCAGTATCAATAGATTTGCTGAAAACATGCAATAGATGACTTTGACCGTGCGCAAGCACAAGTGAAGGAAGGGAATTAGGTACATACAACTTTTTGTAAGAATCCATTAACCTTCCATACATTGCATTAGAAGTTGCCATTGTTGGCAGACCAAAATAAATCCCGTTTGCAATACCCTTTGCCATTATACGATGAGCCAAACATAAAGCAGCTTCCGTTTTGCCACTTCCTGTAGTATCTTCCAATATGAAGAGTTGAGCACTATCTGCAATGGGACAGCTCGATATATGATCTTGCATTGGACTCGGAACATCGATTTTGGGAAAGAGAATATCCATTCCAGTACTCGGTGAAATCACTGAAGGCAAAATACCCGAATTGTTCAGCGCTTTTTCTGCTGAAGGCAAAGCGTATTTTTCCCAATACTCCTCCAGAGGAAAAAGAACTGATAAATATTCAAACTGTTCGTTTGAAGAACCAATCCAATCACTTACTATTACAATACCTGCAAGTAACCATGAAGTACTCTTGAATGCAGTTTCCAAATCTTCAAATTCGTATTCATAGCCCTCAGGCCCAGAGAGACCTTTGAAAGCATCTTTCAATAACAAAGATGATACTTTTTGTACATATGAACTTGCCATTGAAAGGTCTTCTTCAGTAAACAATTCATTTTGATTCACTGCAATGCCATTGTCCATATATGGTTTTGGAGGATTACCATGATGTCCTGTTACTGATTTAATCCACGGGAGTATAATATCATTCCAATCTAATGAATTAAAGGTACTTTTGTCCAGACAAAGCCAGTTCTCGTTCCATACAGTTTGCCAGATCGTTCTCCAGAGGTAAAAACCCATGCTATCATGCCGAAGAGTGTAACTTCTGTTGCTATCATGCCCTCTTAAAGAAATTAGTAAATTTGGTTGAAGATTTTGAAATCTCTCTGAAAATTTGCCCAAATCATGGATTGCAAGATAGAACGACACCAATGAGATGATTTGTTCATCGTCTAATGGAATATGTTCTTTGAATTTCTCTAACAATAGCTTATCATTTTCCAATAGGGTAGTTCCAACCGCTGCAACATCCAGACAATGGTAAACAAGTAAATGATAATCAAGATTATCCCCCTCTCCTGATGATATGGATTTGCCCCAATTAAGATACATTAGCTTCTCAACTTTGCCAGCCATGATCCAACCTCCCTTTTTGTTGCTACAAGGCTATTGTAATTGCGTTCCGTTTATTTTGTACTCCCAAATTAAATGAAAGTAATGTTATCAAAAATCCCTTCCAACAAATAAACTATTGAAATAAATCGATTTGATAGGTAATATAATTTTTGTCCAGAAATTATCATCTTATACATTCTTTATTATTCTCTAAGGTTATAGGCATCTCGAAACGATGATCAAGATCTGCATGAGTGCTTGATGACATATAATGTAGATAAGTAAACGTTGGATATATAATTAATGGTAGTAGATATTTACAAAAACATATGCATCATATATAGGAAGCAATATAAACTCCTAACCAATAAAGTAAATCTGATGTCCAACCTAACCCTAATTACTACCCTCTACGCTATCGAACCAGTAATCACATGTGTGACTCGCCTATCCCCTTCCAAACTCATCATCCTAACCGAAGATGGAACTGTAGAAAAAAAACGTCAGGCTGAACAGATGCTGGAAGCTACATTTGGGAAGGTAATAGAGATTGAAAAGAAGATAACATCCCTCTACGACACCGTGCGCGTAGCTCAGGACGTGGCAAACTTGATAGAAGATGAATACGCACGAGGAAACGAAATAATCGTGAATGTTTCCGGTGGTAGGAAACCGCAGGCATTCGGCGCTCTCTTTGGATCTTATGCCAGAAGTGATATGGTAAAGAAGATAGTATATGTCACTGAGGAAGACAATTTCATCATTGATTTCCCTATCTTGAGTTTTAATATTTCTGACACAAAAAAACTAATTCTTGAACAGATCCAGTCGGGCATCAAGTCGGTAAAGACCATTGCAGTTAACATTGGAATCTCAAAAGGAATGACATACAACCACCTGCGTGAACTCAAGACCATGGGATATATCGAAGAGAAAGACGGCTATTCGATAACTGATGCGGGAAAGATTGCTGTAATCTGAGAAATATAGGTTGATGTGGCAAGAAAGTAGTTGTTGCTATCAATAAGATGCAGAAAAATCCCTTATCCCAAATAAAAGACTCAAGGGATCACCAAAATCATTGTTGTATTTCTTAAAGGTAGGGGAATGACAACCATGATCACCGGCAGGAATAAACTTTAACAAACTTAAGATTTGTTCCTTTTTTCCAGCCCTTTAGATCTACTATGCTATCAGGAATTGTAACTGACAATTATTATTTGAATCTTGAATATTGTGCATTATTTACACCTCACACTTAACCTAATATAAAATATACATCACACCAAATCACAAAATAAGTTTATAATGTTTGAATCTCGGGATAATTAGCCGTCGGGGGGATTCGAACCCCCGGCCTGCTGATTACGAATCAGCCGCTATACCACTAAGCCACGACGGCAAAAACGAGGCTATCGAAAGTACGAATACAAGGATTTAATGATTTCGCTTATATATCAGTCAATCCGGGCATCAATACAGATATTATACTGGTGTGGTGCATAGGATCGGACTGTGCGGGTTTCAACCACTTCCACCCTCCTGCCCGCATCGGTTGCAGCTTTTTTTATAATATCGATAGATGGCCCAAAGAGAGAATCCTCATGTGCCATGGCATAATAGTGGATTACACCGCCTGGTTTTGTGAGAGCTATCGCCTCTTTCAGAAAATCCGATGCGTTGTGGGGCAGGTTCATAATCACATGATCGGCAACCTGTCCGAGGATCTCAGGCAGATCGCGGGCATCGGCCTCCATTGCCTCCATGTTATCCAGCTTGTTTAATTCCACATTCTTTTTCAGGAATTTCACAGCTTCTGGATTCTTGTCGGCAGCATAGACCTTCCTGCATCGTTTTGCAGCCGGGATACTATAGGGTCCCACGCCTGCAAACATATCCACAACCACATCATCTGGACCTATCTGATCGGCAATCCGCTGCCTCTCTGTGGAAAGTCTTGGAGAAAAGTACACCTTTGCAATATCCAGCGCATAAAGGCATCCATGATCCTTATGAATTGTTTCTGTATGCTTTTCCCCTGCGATAAAACGCATGGGACGAACCCTGAATTCTCCTTCAATGGCAGGCCCTTCCCCAAGAACCGCCTTAAGTTGGGGCCGAAACTTTAGCAGGGCACGTGCCACTTTCTCAGCCTCCGGTTCATCTGAATCGATTATCGCAATGTCTCCTACAATCTCAAAGGACGGTGCATAGCCAAGCATATCTTTCAGAGTCGGCCGCGATTGCTGAGGCTCACATTCATGATACTCAACCGATACCGGATGGGTAAAAAGAGATTCATCCGGAGTGGATTTTATAGGAAGATAAAGATAATCACCGTCAGCAGCAATCCTGAATGAATTGTCAAGCAAATCCTGTTCAAAAAGAACCGCTCTTACAGACTCCCCTGATCTTTTCTTAACTTTTACACACAAGCATTCCAGAATAATCACCCCATTGCAAACCATGCTCCAAATCCCATCAGGAAAATACCGCAACCTAACAGTACTTTCCGGTAAACTACATCCGAAATCATTTGCTTTCCACGGCTCATTGAAACCGAAACAACAGTAAACCATCCCAGATCCGCCATCCAGTGACCTACCACAAAGAAAACTGCTGCAAGCAATCCGATCTCAAGGCCACGCAATACCAGTGCACTGCCTGCCGTCAGCCACCATATCCAGAAATAAGGATTGGAAGCTGATGAAAGCACACCTGCAGAAAACGGGTTGGAAACAATTCCATCTACTTTCTGCACAAGCCGGGAAGAACTACGGGCCTGCATGATTGTGAGAATCCCAAAAGCAAACAATACAACTCCACCTGCAACAGAAATAATTGACATCTCATGTTCACCTATTAGCGAGGCCATTCCAAGAACTATCAGGATACAAATGACCAATTCTATAGCCGCATGACCCGCCACAACCACCGGACCCGCCATCCACCCGTTTTTCAATGCTCCATCTATTGTTACAAGTAACATGGGACCGGGAACCAGCGCACCCGCGAGACCCACAATAAAACCGATGGTAAGCATCTCAATGACTTCAAGCATAGCATGAAAAGAAAAACAGGACGAAGGATGATAAACGCATCCCTCTCCAGACGAGTTAATTAAAGAATAATTTCAATATCCAGTTCTTCGGCAAGCTCCTTGTAGCGGTTCCTGATAGTTACTTCAGTTACACCGGCTACATCCGCGACCTCACGCTGTGTCCTGCGCTCACCGCAAAGAATAGATGCAATGTAAATTGCAGCTGCAGCAACACCTGTTGGCCCGCGACCGCTGGTTAATTCTTTCTCCGAAGCCTGCCTCAGGATTTCCACACCTCTTGCCTGCACCTCACCTTTCAGGTTTAATCCCGAACAGAAACGAGGCACATAATCAATTGGGGAAGTTGGCATAAGCTTGAGGGACAATTCCCTGGAAATAAAACGGTATGTCCTACCGATTTCTTTCCTGCTTACCCTTGAAACCTCTCCGATTTCATCAAGAGTTCTTGGAACACTGCACTGCCTGCATGCTGCATACAAAGCTGCTGCGGCCACGCCTTCAATACTGCGTCCGCGAATCAGGTTCTTGTCAACCGCCTTACGGTAGACAACTGCAGCGTTTTCACGCACAGTTCTAGGCAGACCAAGTGCCGAAGCCATCCTGTCAAGTTCGGACAATGCAAATGCAAGGTTTCTTTCCGTAGCGTTGCTCACACGGATACGGCGCTGCCATTTTCTCAACCTGTACAATTGTGCACGGTTCTTGGAGGAAATGGATTTCCCGTAGGAATCGCGGTTTCTCCAGTCAATCATGGTCGATAGACCCTTGTCATGAATGGTATAAGTCATTGGTGCGCCCACACGCGAACGCTTCATTCTCTGATCATGGTCAAAAGCACGCCATTCCGGCCCTTCATCCACAAAATCAGCATCCACTACAAGCCCACAGTCGGCACAGACAAGCTCAGCCCGCTCATAGTCCTGCTCAAGGTTATGACTGCCACATTCCGGGCACTCAAGTACCTTTTCTTCTACTTCAGAACTCTTTTCCTGCTCTTTGCGTGCTTTAATCTTTGCACGCATTTTTTCCCTTGCAGACGTATCAGAATATCTTACTCTTTCAACTTCAACCATATCAGTTCCTCATAGTTGTGAACAACTTGGAATCCAAAATAAAGCCCCGACTTTCTCACTTCACATATAATTTCTGGTTAAGACAAGCCTTAAGTTTGGAAAATGAAACATTTTTTGCGACTTTGACTATTACATAAGGATTGGAAACCGATCCGATAACAGATGACACTTTACCAATGCGTCTTACATTTTGATCCATCACAATAGAACCTATATGTGGCATATCTTTCAGAGAACCAGATGCAAAACCTTCAGCTGCCCGAATGACAAGTTTTCCGTTACCTTCAATGCTGGATACTGTCCCAAGACGTTTCATAAATCCTTCCCCATATATAAGGCAATTTGGAGGTATAAATACATTAGAATTATCATATATAAATGTATCGCAATCTCTTTAATATAAAACTATCTGGATTTTGAAATATTATGACCAATAAGAAACAGGATTTATTTGCAAAAGCATAATAAAAGTGTTAGATTTCCGATAAACCTTAATATAAAATCAACTATTGTGACACCAACTAACAGACTAGATATTCCGCTGGGAGGAAAGTTAGTGGCAAATAAAAAGTTCGTGTACCTTTTCGGAAACGGCTATACTGAAGGCAACAACAGCATGAAGGACCTGCTTGGTGGCAAAGGCGCCAACCTTGCAGAAATGGCAAACCTAGGCATTCCGGTTCCGGCCGGATTTACAATTACTACAGAAGTTTGTGTTCTTTATCTCAGGGATCATAAATATCCTGATGGTCTTCTGGAACAGATCGATGAAGCCCTTTTGAAACTAGAAGAGGCAAATAAGAAAAAATTTGGGGACCCAGATAACCCCCTGCTTCTTTCTGTCAGATCGGGAGCCCGTGTATCAATGCCCGGTATGATGGATACTGTTCTGAATCTGGGTCTTAATGATAAAACCGTCAAGGGAATTGCCAAGAAATCCAATAATGAACGTTTTGCTTATGATAGCTACAGACGTTTCCTCACGATGTTTGGAGATGTTGTGCTTGGCATAAAATATGCCAAATTTGAGTCGATTCTTGAAGAAAAGAAGCACGAACTTGGTGTTGAGCAAGATACGGAACTTGATGTTGCCTCACTAAAAGACTTGGTGAATAAATTTAAAGAAGTAATTAAAGAGCACACTGGCGAAGACTTCCCACAGGATCCAAGAAAGCAACTCCAGATGGCAATTGATGCTGTTTTCAACTCATGGAATAACCAGAGAGCTATTAAATATAGGAAACTCAATGGAATACCCGATGAGTGGGGGACAGCCGTTAATGTCCAGAGTATGGTATTCGGTAATATGGGAGATGACTGTGGCACAGGAGTTGCCTTTACCCGTGATCCGGCAACTGGTGAAAAACGCTTCTTTGGTGAATACCTTACCAACGCTCAGGGAGAAGATGTAGTTGCAGGTATTCGTACGCCACAGCCCATCGAGAATCTTAAAAAGAATATGCCGAAAGTTTATGAACAACTTGAAAAGATTTACAAAAAGCTGGAGAATCACTTCCGTGATATGCAGGATATTGAGTTCACAATTCAGGAGGGTAAGCTCTACATACTCCAGACCCGTACTGGCAAACGCACTGCTGCTGCAGCCATCAAGATTGCAGTGGATATGGAAAAAGAAGGATTAATTGATAAGAAGACAGCTGTATCAAGAATTGAACCTGCCCAAATTGACATGCTTCTTCACCCAATGTTTGATCCTGATGCTACTTATGACGTAATAGCCACAGGCCTTCCTGCTTCACCAGGAGCTGCAGTCGGAAGAGTTGTTTTCACAGCAGAAGATGCGGAAGATAAAGCCAAAGAAGGTATCAAAACAATCCTTGTCCGGACTGAAACCTCCCCTGAAGATATCGGTGGAATGGATGCATCAGAAGGTATTCTTACCGTAAGAGGAGGAATGACCTCCCACGCTGCGGTAGTTGCTCGAGGTATGGGCAAACCCTGTGTTACAGGTTGTGGGGCGATTTCCATTGATATGGAAAAAAGAGAATTTACAACTGGCAAAGTAATCGTCAAGGAAGGCGATTATATCAGCATCGATGGCTCCACCGGGAATGTAATCCTCGGAAAAGTTGACCTAATACCCCCAAAACTTACAGGCGAACTTTATACTATTCTCACATGGGCTGATGAAATTCGCAGCCTTAAAGTCCGTGCCAATGCAGATACGCCACACGATGCAACGGTTGCAAGAGATTTCGGTGCACAAGGAATAGGATTATGCCGTACCGAACACATGTTCTTTGGAGAAGAAAGAATCCCGGCTGTCCGCGAAATGATTATGGCGGAAGATGTCAAAAGCAGGAAGCAGGCTCTTGAAAAGTTACTGCCAATGCAGAAAGAGGATTTCATCGGCATTTTCAGGGCAATGGACGGCTTCCCTGTAACCATCAGGCTGCTTGATCCACCACTACACGAATTCCTCCCTAATCAAGAAGAGCTAATCGAAAAAATCCGCGAGCTCGAGATGAAAGGCGCCGATAAAAAAGAAATTGATGAAGTCCAAAGAGTACTTGACAGAGTAGAAGTGCTCAAGGAAATAAACCCAATGCTTGGACACCGCGGATGCAGACTTGGAATTACCTACCCTGAAGTCTATGAAATGCAGGTTCGCGCAATCATAGAAGCTGCCTGCGAACTTACCAGAGAAGGGTTGAAAATAGTTCCTGAAATTATGATTCCACTGGTCAGCCACGTAAGGGAACTTGAACTGATCAAACAGAACGTTAAAACTACGGCAGAAGCCACTATGAAAGAATGTGGTGCTGAAATTGACTATCTGGTAGGAACCATGATTGAGTTACCACGTGCTGCCATCACAGCAGATCAGATTGCAAAAGAAGCAGAATTCTTCTCATTTGGTACAAATGATCTTACCCAGACCACATTCGGATTCAGTCGCGACGATGCCGGAAAATTCCTGCCATTGTACGTTGAGAAAGGTATACTGGAAGATGATCCATTTGCAGTACTCGATCAGGATGGCGTTGGTCAGCTTGTTAAAATTGGAATTGAAAAGGGAAGATCCACACGTAAAAACCTCAAGATAGGAATTTGTGGTGAGCATGGTGGAGATCCTAAATCAGTCAAGTTTGGCCATGAAATCGGTCTTAACTATGTTAGCTGCTCCCCGTTCAGGGTACCAATCGCAAGGATTGCAGCAGCACATGCAGTAATTGAAAGTGAAAACAAGTAAAGAGAGAATCAGGGCAACTGCCCAAATTTCTCTTCATATCTTTTTTGCATAACTTCCCATGTTGGAAGGTTAGTCTGGCAACCGGTACGCTCCACAACAAAAGATGCTACAACTGCGCCAATCTTCCCACATGTTTCTACAGGATAACCTTTTTTGAAAGCTACAAGGAAACCGGCCCTGTAACCATCCCCGGCTCCTGTAGGATCAACCGCTTCAACTTTTACAGCAGGAATATGAAACTGTGAATCTCTATAATAGATGCGACTGCCTCCGGTATCACATGTCACGATAATTGTCTCAATACTATTTTTGAGATCGTCAAATGACCTGTGTGTCATGCTGCAAACCCTTCTAATTTCATGCCTATTTGCAAAAAGAATGTCTGTATTATCAAGTATTGTAACCAGATTTTCTTTTGAATATGTAACCAGATCCTGTCCCGGATCAAAACATACAAATCCGGCTTTTTTTGACATGCGAGCATTAAAATTTGCCTCAGCTGTTGCAAGATGGACAAAATCAACTTCAGGAGGTTCTAATTCAGGAAGCTTTGCGGATGCCCCCCAGTAGAAGTATGATGACTGGTTGTGCTGCCTATCCGTATATACAAATGCACGAGTACATTTTTCATTTTCAATCCGGTACAGAAGCGACAAATCCACACCAAGGTTTTCCAGATGTGACTTGAAACCTGTACGCTCAAAATCATCACCTATAGCCGAGATCAGGGAAACATCCCCTCCAAGAGTTGCAATTGCCGCAGCAATATTGGCAGCTCCTCCACCAAAAAAAGTATCGTACTTTATAATTGGATATGATTCATTTGGTGAAGCAATCCTCTCAACCTCAAAAAGATAATCGAGAGCAGCATGCCCCACCACGGAAATCGTTTCAGTCATTAAAGACCACCGTTACTCGAAATCCTCCACTTCGATAACGCTCAGGGGCACATCTCTTAATGCCCTCCCAATAACAGACTTTGCTATTCGTGATGCATGTTCCTCGGTTTCCGCATCAAAAACCTTCATCTGGAGAACCAAACCAACAATTGCAGTATTTGCAGCCATGAATACACTGCTTATTGGTTCATTACATGCAGGACAGAAGGTAGTTCCTACATCAACTTCAACAAAGTCAAGTTTTGGATTCAGACGTTTTCCGGCTTCTGCGATCGCAACACCGATAGCATCATCGGCACTCTTTACATCCCTTACCAACCAGGCAGCTTCAAGGGTCACATGATAGTTTGGCATAAACTTATCTCCTCACAATTTCTTCCATGTCTCATTTATATAGTAAACAATACGTCATCGTCAACATCAAATACACCCAGTTTTGCTCCTGCATCCAGCCATGCATGACCATAGCTGAAACAAACAAGGGCATTTACCAGATCATCTGATTCTATGAAATACATACCATCCTTATAATATGATTCGGCCATTTCTCTGAAATCCTCCCCTACACATTTCATATGGGAGCCCTCAATCGGAGAAATAACAGCCTTTTCAAGGGCCTGCCGTAGCAGGCGTTCATAACGCTCGACTTTTTCAGCAAGTTCTGCAGCCACTTTGTCACATCCTTACTATAAAATACATTTCCTCACTTTTCAGAACCAAATAGTTTTTTGAATAGACCTTTCTCTTCTCTACCAGATTTAGGCTTTCTTGTAGGTTCGCGTTTAGGTGGAGGCGAAGTAGCAGAAGATTGAGCCGGAGCCACTGCAACTTTCTTGGTAGTAGACTTGCGTTTTCCCGAAGAAGCTTTCAGTACATTAACCGATTCACCGCCATGCTTAGATCGACGCACCCTCACGTCTACAAGAACTGGTCGTTCAATATCATTACTCACCAGCATAGCAACACCAGGGGGCAGACGAATAAGTTCATCCTCAACATAGGAATTGGCACCTTCAAGACCTTTGCTTATGGATTTAAGATCATTCGGATTGGTTACTTTCATTATGATCTGGGTACCGCATTGAGAAAGAACATTTTTGTCAACCCTTGCGGGACGCTGGGAAATTATCATCATTCCAAGACCAAACTTCCTGCCTTCAGATGCAATGGTCCTCAGTATTTCCGAGCTTGCACTCTTGCTGAAACCTCTTTCTGGAGCAAAATTATGAGCTTCCTCAACCACAAGCATACCCGGCGGAATATGACCCATCTTACGGGCTTCAAATAGGTTCTCACAGAGTTTTGCAACAACCATACTCTGAATATCAGGGGGGATGCCTTTTAGATCAATGATACTGGCCTTGCCTTCCTGCATGAGTTCTTCCACAGGAGTGGGATTAGGAGAGAGCAATTCCATCTGGTTTACATCTTCAAGCAGATTAATTACGTTCCATCGTGCCTTACTTTCGTTATTCGAGACTTCCCTAATTATGTCTTCCAGGAAATATGTGTCCACTTCCGCACGGAGTTTATGAATTGACTCATATAAAATACCGGTATGAGTCGTTGTGTAGTTGTCAGGGAAAAGATCAATGAGTTCCTTGGGTTTCAGGTTGACACCGTTGAGACGGAAAAGCTCATCAGCATTGGGATTAATGAATTTATTAGCTGGAGTGTAAACTTTTACCTTTGAACCATAGCCTTTGGGAGTTACTTTGTATTTTGCCGAATCCTTACCATTACCTGAAGCAGCTTCTTTCAGGCTACCATATTCACTGTGGGGATCAATGATAAGAAGAGGGACATTATGTTCCAGAAGTTCTTCCAGCAAAACCGCTGCAGTATAGGATTTACCACTTCCTGTTTTTGCGAGGATGCTACAATGTTTTTGAACGAGGTTATTAGCATCAAGATGCACTGGGATATCGGTCCCGTCAAGCAGTCCCACATACATGTTACCACCTACTAAACCAAGAACATTGCGAATCAGCTCGTTGTCTGCAACATAGATGGGGTCCCCTGGGCTGAACGGAGTCTTTGGGGATCGAAGCAATCCATCACTTCCCCTGCTTCCGATGACATTAGCCTCAGCCACAATGTGATCATCATCTCTGTTGTTACGTTTTCCTTTTTTGGCTTCCTCAACCGAAAAGCTGTCACTTGAGCGGGTTATTGACATCACCTGCGCAAGTACCCACGAAGAATCAGTTTCATGCCACACCTTTACGTAGTGGCCTCGCATTACCGCTGTACTGTCAGATACCAGGAACTTAAAATCAAGAGTCCCAGTCTCACCAATTATCAGTCCTACAGATCCCCTCATATACAACTCACTCACAAGTAACATCATTTCGTCTATCTGTAGCTATAAATGATTTTCTGTTAAGGGCGGGTTAATCGTCAATTTCCAGCACTTCATCAGGTGCATCCGCAAACTCCACAAGTGCTTCGGATTCAAGAAAATGCAATGAACCCGGAATTACAAGAATCTGAAGAGGTTCTCCAAAATCATAATCCTTGAGCCTAGGAAGAAAATCAGCTTTTACAACCGGTACAGGCGACCCAGCTCGGGCAATTCCCACACCAATGCGATCCGCAAGCACACAATCCCTGCGATTGTCAACCGTAAGAAGCAGATTTACAGCCTCGGGAACCGTCATGTACCCCTTATCCTTGTCGATATCAAGGAAAACAAGGGTATGCAGATCCTGCTCAATGTTCTGGACTATAGCATTATATGGGGATTCCGAGATTATAGTATTACCTCGACTACTTGTGTATGGATGGGGAACAGTGGCAGCCTTGCCAAACCTGTAGTTCTGGAGTCCTGAAAGACCGCAAACTGCACTCACAATTGAAGAGCCATGAATAAGCTGCGTCTGTATTCCCAGTCTTTGTGCACGAAGCCGCAGATCTACATGAGTGGTGGAAACCATGGTGTCCCCTCCTGTCAGGAAAACAACATCTTTTTCCTTTGCCCTTTCCAGCCACCAAGGATCCTGCTCCACCTCTTCCCTGCTGAGAACATTCAGTTCCCTGCCATAGAGAGCTTCCATTTTCTCCTGATCAGAGCCCATAAGGCGGGACGTGTAGAATTCAACATAAACCTCATCCGCCTGCTTTATCACTTCCAGACCTTTCAGAGAGATATCCTTTTCGTCAAAAAGACCCAGACCCACAAAATAGAGCATAGGAACATATAAGCAGGGAGATTTATATTAAATGTTTTGACAAAGGTGAAGTTGCTCTACAAACATTTTATGTATTAAAGAGTTTAAAATCCATCTAATGAATGCTATTTATCTTAAAGACTGTTACCTGAAAGATTTTGAAGCTACCGTGGAAAGTGTAACTGACGACAAGTATGTGATCCTTGACCGAACAGCCTTTTATCCTCAGTCCGGCGGACAGCCCCATGATACCGGAAAACTTATTCATAACGGTAAGGAATGCAAGGTGGTTTTTACAGGAAAGTTTAGTGGTAAAATCAGCCATGAAGTAGCAGAATGTAATCTGAAACCCGGCGACCATGTTAAGGGAATTATAGACTGGGACAGACGCTACCTCTTTATGAAATACCACACTGCATGTCATATCCTCAGTGCAATAATCCATAACGAAACCGGCGCAAAAATATCGGGAAACCAGATCGGAGAAGAAAAAACAAGGGTTGATTTTAACCTTGAGAAGTTTGACAGGGAACAAATCAGCTCCTACCAAGAAAAAGTTAATGAAATCATTGACAGGAATATCGATGTCAATATAGAGTTCCTTCCAAGGGATGAAGCTTTTGACATACCATCCATGGTCAAACTAAAAGATGCTTTTCCTCCTGATGTACAGGAAATCAGGATTATAAACATTGGAGATATCGATACTCAGGCATGTGGTGGCACACACGTCAAAAACACCGCTGAAATTCCCCACATAGAAATATTCAAAGTTGAAAACAAAGGTAAGAATAACAGGAGAATTTATTTCAGATTTCTCGTAGAAAATAAAAAGGATTAAAACTTGATATCCATGGATAATAAAATAGCCGCCAAAATTGCACTTGCCATCCTTTTCACAGTTATACTTGCCTGTGCAATCACATATGCACTATTTCCTTTTGTTGATTTTTTCCTGGCCGCCCTGATAATTTATGCAATTGTTGATCCTCTGTACAAGAAAATCCTGAGAAAAAAACGAATTAATCCGGCTGTTGCTGCGATTGGTGTGATCGCACTTGTTATGTTGTTGATAATAATTCCAATATACTACCTCTTTGTGCTTATAGCCGGGCAAATAGGACAGGTTCTGGCAAATGTAGTCTCACAAATTGATCAGATAAATATGAATTATGAACAAATTAATGAGCTCATTGCCATTTTCAATCTCGAAGAAAAGACTGCGGACATTGTCTCAACCGCGGGTACTTTTTTAAGTGAACTGATAATTGATGCAATCCAGAACATCGGAGTACAAATAGCCGGACTTACAATCTTGATTTTCCTTTTGTATTACCTGTTGACAACCGATGACACAAAACTCAGAAAAATCGTATTTGATATCACACCCTTTAGCACCCGGAATACCTATGTTCTGTTGGATGAAATGAAGAACATCATTCATTCAACAGTCATTTCAACCCTCATGATTGCAGCCATACAGGGTTCCCTTCTTGCAATCACATTTTATCTTGTTGAGATACATGGAGCGCTTCTTTGGGGCTTTATCACAGCCATCCTATCAATTATCCCAGTAATTGGAGCACCCATCATTTGGGTTCCGGCAATTGTATTTAAACTGATCGAAGCCGATTACTATGCTGCTGTGATAATCCTGATAGCCGGAATAATTATAAGCAATGTCGATAACTTCCTGCGACCAATCATCCAGAAAAAAGTCGGATCCATTCATCCCTTTGTATCCCTTCTCGGGATTTTCATAGGAATTTCTCTCTTTGGCCTTGTAGGAATAGTTGTTGGTCCAATGCTCCTGGCGTCATTTATACTGATGCTTAAAATCTTCAACGAGGAATTTTTGCAAACGTGATTTTCAAGCCTGAACTTTCTTTTTTAAGCCCCTGAACATCTGCTTTATAAAATACTGTGGTGGCGTACGTTGGCCACCTGCTTTGACATTCCCGTTTTTGATTGCCGAAAGCACTGCTTCAACTGTTTTTTCAGATGCATCGATTTCAGTATAGGAACGCCCCACCATACCAGGCTCATGTGCATCACTTCCCCCCACCTGCGGTATGCCTAACCTATCGGCAACCATTTTTGCACGCTTGTTGGCATATGAAGTAAGACAGCGTGAATTAAAAACTTCGACCGCATCAATGTCCAGCCCTTCAACATATCCAATGCCATGGGAAGTACGTTTGAAAGGATGTGGAATTATCACAATTCCTCCCTACTCCCGGGCACATATTATTGTTTCAGGGACACTCAATCCAGGTGGAATTGCTTTATTCACTCCAATGATCAGTACATGCCCTTCGGCAGAGCTAACTTCAATTCCCGGAATTACAAGAATATCACAATCCAATTCTTCAGCGCGTTTGGAACAAGCCACTCCCCCCTCTACCGAATCATGATCACAAATTGCAAGCCCGTCAAGCCCATTTATTTTTGCCCACTTCAGGATGGAATCCAGATCCGAATCACTGTCTTTTGAAAAGCAGGAATGAACATGCAAATCGAATAGCATCAGGAAGATAATCAGTTTTTGTGTGTTATAAGTTTTTGTGCCGAATAAGCAAACCTGATAGGATTGCATTAATCTTCTAAAAGATTCTGGACAAACTTTTTCGCTTTTTCCACAACCGAATCCGATGCTTCTACATCCAGCGTGATTGTATCACCGTAATCCGTGGAATGTACAATACCCTGCTCCATCAGCCATGAAAGAACTGACATACCTTTATCTGAATTAGGTAATGATATCGTGAATCTTTTCCATTCCGGGAGATTGGAGTATATTGTTTCTTTTAGCTTGTCCAAGGCAATACTCTCTTTTGCGGAAACAATCACAGGATTCGGGCAGAGGTATCTAAGAGCATTGATTTTTGCCTCCAGATCTGCCGGAGAGACAAGATCAACCTTATTAAATACAGTAATTATAACCGCATTCTCAAGTTGTTTCCAGAAAATATCGTGGGAAACAGCAAGCTTTTTTCTCATTACATCAATCGGATCACTCGCATCAACAACAAGCAGGATGATATCTGAGAGAAAAACATCTTCAAGTGTTGAGCGAAAAGCATCAACGAGGAAGTGAGGCAGATCCTCGATAAAACCGACCGTATCAGTAAGCATTGCCCTTCTTCCATTAATATTAATAGAACGCGTGGTCGGTGAGAGGGTTGTAAAAAGCATATCCATGCTTTCTACATTTTCGGAAACTAATGTGTTGAAAAGAGTGCTTTTTCCCGCATTCGTATAGCCTGCAAGGGAGATCAGGGAAAAACCCTGTTCATGCCTGCTTTCCCGACGTGTGGCACTGCTTCGAATAGTATTTTTGAGTTCTTTCCTGATCCTGCTAATCCTTTTCTTGAGATCCTGCTCATATGAATCCTCGTAACCGCCCATTCCCATAAATCCGGGGCGTTCTTCTTGTTTTAACAGCGATACAAGTTTGCGTGCCCTCGGGAGTTCGTACTCAAGTTTTGCAAGTTCAACCTGTAATTTGGAGCGGCTGGTAGTTGCCCTTGTAGCAAATATTTCCAGAATCAGCTGGAATTTGTCAATAACCTCGCACTGGCAGAGTTCAGAAAGATTGTAGATCTGTGTAATTGTGAGAGGATTCAGGAAAATCACTTTTGAAGGATATAGTTCAGCTACGTGTCCAGCAATTTCTTCGGCTTTTCCTTTTCCCACATGATACCTCCGATCCGGATGATGTTGCTGCACAATAGAATCAAGCACATTGTAACCAGCTGCAAATGCAAGTTCTTTCAACTCTGCAAGTTTTCGGATGTTGTCCCTTTCCTTACTTCCGGGAACCGTACGCTGGACAAGAATTACATCATTCATGGAAAAACCGCGTTTTTGAATATCGGATATTAGCTCTCACGTACTTCCTGTTTCATCAGGAGATTTCGACTGCTTAGTGATACGTGGTGTGCAAATTCAATTCCCAGCTTTTCAGCCATGGATTCAGGATATTTGAAATCAACCCTGAACATTTGTTTTACCATATCCTCCGGCTGGTTGAACATGTCCCCTCTTTCTGCTACAACAGTACCTTTTATCCCGATTCCTTCAACTGATTCTTCTATCATATGTACAACATCGGTAATCTCAGGTGGTTTCGTACTGGAAAACGGAATGACATGAATTCCTTCTATTCCCCTGATGTTGCCTTCTGAATATGATAAAGCCACAGCCGCACTAACCATAAAATATCTGTCATTTTCATAATGGCGGCCCGATATATCTACGGCAATTATTGTATCAAGCAAGTTTTACTCTCCGGAAATTGTATTCGGAAAGGAATGCAATATTGATAAATTATTTGCTTTTCATGATTCTGAAAAATTCAAAAAATGTTTCAGCCTGTGTTGTTGTGGCTGGCATGTTTCCCCCAAGGCCGCCATCTTCACTAATTTCCATTGCAGCATATCGTTTCATAGAGGAATAGCGTAAGCTATTAATAAATACCACATATATTAGTAATTATAAAAGGTGGTAGATATAATGAAAAGTGCAATACCAATACTTGTCAGTATGCTAATACTATTGTCTCTGGCGATCATGCCGAATGTTGCGGCCCAACCAGATAATGAAAAGGTTCCGGTTATTATCGGATTCAAGGACAAACCGGATGCAACCTTGGTTAAGGCATTCGGTGGGGAAATTAAACAAGAATACACCATAATTCCCGCAATCGCGGCTGAAGTTCCTGTAAAAGCGCTGCGTGGGCTCTCAAATAATCCCAATATCGAGATTATAGAGTATGATGCAGAAGTCCATGTCATGGGGCAGACTACTCCGTGGGGCATTGAGAGAGTAGGAGCAACACAGGTTCATTCAACATATTCGGGAGATGGAATCAAGGTTGCAATAATTGACACCGGTGTTGATTATACCCACAATGATCTCGTGGCTAACTACAAAGGTGGCTACGACTACGTTAACGATGATACGGACCCAATGGATGACGCAGGACACGGGACCCACGTGGCCGGTACTGTGGCAGCAATGGACAACGAGATTGGTGTTATTGGAACAGCTCCTGATGTTGATATATATGCACTGAAAGTGTTGGATTCTACCGGATCCGGTTCCTACAGCGACATAATATCTGCTGTGCAATGGGCAGCTGACAATGATATGGATATTGCATCCATGAGCCTGGGAGGCAGTCTTAATTCTGTCTGGCTCAGGAAAGCATGTGACAACGCTTATAAAGACGGTGTGGTTTTGGTTGCTGCCGCCGGGAATGATTATGGAGGACGCGTAAGCTATCCTGCCGCATATACTTCTGTGATTGCAGTGTCAGCCACCGACGAGAATGATAACATAGCATCATTCTCAAACGTTGGCTCACAGGTCGAACTTGCAGCCCCCGGAGTAAGAATTAATTCCACCACATTATACGGAGGATACAGTGGCAATACATGGAGTGGAACCAGTATGGCCACACCTCATGTGACGGGCACTGTGGCATTGTTGCTGAACACGCCTGTACCTGCAAACTATGATACCAACGGGAACGGTTATTGGGATCCGGCTGAAGTAAGGGAAAGACTGCATGATACTGCCACTGATCTGGGAGATGCCGGAAAGGACAATTTCTATGGTTACGGGCTTGTCAGTGCTGCTGCAGCCGTTGACGTTGGGACAACTGAGCCTGAGCCTGAGCCTGAACCTGAACCTGAACCACCGGGAAGTGACATGTACATAAAGGACATATCAATGGCTATAGGCACAAAGACAGGGGGACCAAATACCTTTATCTGGGCTACAGCTACTGTGACGGTTGTTGATGGGGACGAAAATCCCCTGCAGGACGCCGAGGTATACGGAGTCTGGAGTGGTATGACTTCCGACAGCGATACTGGCATAACCGGAACTGACGGTGCAGTTACCTTAAAATCCAACAGTATCAAGAATCCTGCAAGCGGTGGGGAATACACATTCACAGTAACTGATGTTGTGCTTGCAGGCTGGACATACAACGCCACTGCGAATGTTGAAAATGGCGATAGTATAAATTATTAAACAAACTAGTTGGTGCCACCCTCGGCACCATCATTTTTTAATTTTTTTTCTTTTGGTCATCTGGTGAATGGCTCAAACTTTTCTAAAATCTGTTCCTACAAAGGCTATCAATGAATATCCCCAAAAAATTGCTAGACGCCAACCCATAGCAGGAAGTAAAATTCCATAAACAGTTATCAAAATTCCAATCATTGACTTGCAAATTCGATTAATAATTTGAGTTTATCTTTCCAGAAGTAGCGCATTTCTTCTCTCATGCTTTCTTTTTTCAGGCCTTCCTGATGGAAATTAATCGCCGTGCCATTTGCCCGGGGAGTTACACGGATTTGTAAAGTTGATTCCTTGTCCCAATCCTGAAGTTTCCATGTCATTCTGATATGGGATTCCGGTTTAATTACGCGAATTTCACCGGTGATTCCATCCCTGGTTTCATAGCCGGATTTTTCTTTCAGTTCGACAGCATCACCAAGCCAGATTTGCATGCCATCTGCAGAGGTAATCAATTCCCATGCATCTTCCAGTGGAATCGGGAAAGATTTCTGGACTCCAATCTGAAAACCTGTTTCCATTTCCCCGGTTTTCCTTCTACCAATGTACTTTTCATAGGTATTGGTAATAGTTTGCCCCCACCAGGCATTCTCCAACCCTCCGTCTTCATGAAGCAAAACCACTATTTCCTTATGAGACAAATCAGAAGCTTTCTTGTTTTCCAGATAATCCATCCACTCAGGCCAATCGTGTTCGGTGGCTTTAATGATTGCCTCATTAGAAATCCCTGAAAGGGATTCCAGATCTGGATTTTCTTTCATATTCAAGATTTGGGGGGGTTTTGAAATCACTTTTTCTTCCCAGACATAAAAGATCCGGTTTTGTTGGTTTCATTCACTATTGGCCACATCATCCAATCTGCTCAGAAAGGCATCAGTGTCTACATATCCGACTACCCTCATCCCTGCAATCTCGCTGCCGTCAGCTCTGAGAAAGACGCCTGTAGGTGTGCCGCGAATGTTCAGCCCGCTGGCAACCGATGGATTTCTGGCATTGTTAACTGAAAGCCGCTCAAAATCACTGTTTAGCATTTCAACAACACGTTCGTCATGGAATGATTCGGCCTCAAACTTCTTACACCAGCTACAGTAGTCAGAATCAACATACACATAAACAGGCTTCCCGCTCTCCTCTGCAGCCATAAGAACAGTATCCATAGATATGTAGAAATCAATTTTACCGAGCTGTACGGTATCGCCTTCAACCGTGTTTTCATCTTCGGACGCTAAAAAATCGGTTTGAATCAATCCTGAAGATTGAGCCAAAAGAATCAATACCAGAATTGCTAACGGAATTCCGAATAACAGGAGAAAGGCGCGTTTATTCTGATTTTCCATAACTTAAACCCCTGTAAAAGATATCATTCACCTTATTTGAAACAACTGCTACAGACTTTATGTTTGTTATAAATACAACGATTTTAGATATGTAATCCATATTCGTGAGGGAATTTTACGAGGTACTGGAAACCTGCTGCAACGGTGGTCCACCGTGGCTGTATGTCATGGAAGCAAAGATGGCCAGCCAGTCGAAATCCGTAATGCTTTGAGAAGTCAGCGCGAAGTAGGCCGGATCTTCATGCTGCTAGAGCAGGTCAAAAGATCTGATACCAGCCCCTTATTTTTATCTGTTGAATATTATCCCCGTATGATCAAATAACTTGTAGGCACGAACTTTTATGAAATCTGTTACGACAAAAGCTATCAATGCGTATCCCCAGACGAAAAGTGCCAGATTCCAACCCATCGCAGGAAGCAAAATTCCATAGACGGTTATCAAAGTGGCTATTAGTTGTGTGACTATGATTGCTATAAATAATGGCCTTGCCGGTTTTACTGACCAAAAGGGACCATGTGTTCTTGCCACAAGTATTGTTAAATGGCCTGCTACGGAAAGCTTCAGATATATAAATGACTGGAGAATTTCATGCGTAAGATGAAAAGTATGCAAGCCTATGTAAAGAATTCCAAAAGATGTGATAACTCCAATAATCCCAAGCATAGTAGCCATACTCAATAAAGTTCTCATATCCCATTTTTCCGGCATATTGGAATATTTGACATTATCGTAAGCAATGGTCATGATTGGTGCATCATTTAGAAGTGCCAGCAAAACTATCATTAATGCAGTAACCGGATAGAACTGAAATACGATGATAGAGAGAGTTATGAAAAACAGTATGCGAATGGTTTCAGCAATACGATAGGTGGAATAACTTTTCATCCTCTGGAAGATTATACGGCTTTCCTTGATTGCATCAATTATGGTTGAAAGCCCCGGTGTCGTGAACACTATATCCGCAGCGGATTTTGCAGCATCTGTGGCACCGGCAACTGCAATACCTGCGTCCGCCTTCTTCAGGGCAGGAGCGTCGTTGACACCATCCCCGGTCATGCCCACAATATGTCCCTTGTTCTGAAGCAGTTTAACAATACAATATTTGTGCTCTGGAAATACCTGAGCAAACCCATCAGCTGTTTCCACGACATCATAAGAGCTGCTATCCGGAACGTCAACAAAAGAAGAAGCGGGAGCAATGTTTGTTCCGAGATCCACCTGTCTGGATATCTCTCTGGCAATAGCAACGTGATCTCCCGTGACCATCTTGATATCCACATTCATTGCCTTTGCACTCTTAATTGTCTCTGCAGAATCTTCATAAGGTGGGTCGTAAAGGGCTATAAGTCCAAGTAAACTCCATTCATCTTCAACATCACTCCTGGCAACCCCAAGTGCACGATATCCCTTCTCTGCAAATGCATTTACAGAATCTTCAACCTCTTTAGCTATATTCTCTTTATTTTTAACCATCTCAAGGATTACCTGCGGTGCTCCTTTTGCCACTTTAAACTGTTTTCCTTCCGAATCCTTTATTGTCGCTTCTGCACGTTTTATAACTGGATCAAAGGGTTTGAATTCGGTTATCCTGTAATTTTGCATGGATTTCAAAATATCTTCTGATTCCCTGACCCCGGCCATCACGGCAATATCAATGGGATCCTGATCTTCCTCACGGGATGCTAATGCAGCATACAAAATCACATCTTTTTCATCAGAACCTTTCATCGGCACTGCATCAGCAAGTGTCAACTTATTCCGGGTTATGGTACCGGTTTTATCAGAACAGAGTATGTCCATTCCAGCCATTTCCTCTATGGATACCAGTTTACTGACAATTGCTCCTTTTCTGGCAAGATCTATGGCACCTACTGCCATAGACACCGAGAGCACGGCAGGCAGTGCAGCCGGTATTGCAGCAACGGTAAGAACAAGGGCAAATTGAAGCGTCTCCAGAAGATCGGTATGACGGAATAAAGCCACCACAAATATCAGGGTAACCAGCAGGACAGCAAGGACTATAAGGTAATCTCCGATCTTGACTATGGCTTTCTGGAAATGGCTCTTTTTCTCGACTCCTGCAACAAGTTTTGTGGTTTTGCCAAGATAGCTGTTCATGCCTGTGGCAACAACCAATGCATTCATTTCCCCTTTTTGTATTATCGAGCCGGAATAGGCGATATCTGAAGAATGTTTTTCCACCGGAAGGGATTCACCTGTCAACGCAGACTCATCCACCATCAGATAACCTCCTTCCATGAGCTTGACATCAGCAGGGACAACCTCTCCCAGGCGTATCCGGACAACATCCCCGGGGACAAGATCACGAGCATTCACTTCAACCCATTTATTATCCCTCAATACTCTCGCCTTGAGTGCCATTCTCTTTTTTAATAATTCGATAGCATTGTCAGCTTTATTTTCCTGCCAGAATCCCACCACAGCATTCAAAAGCAAAAGAACAGAAATTATTAGGAAATCCTCCCAACGCTGTATAATCGCAGATAGAATTACGGCAGCTTCAATCATCCAGGGAATCGGACCCCAAAAATAACCAAGGAATTTTCTCAAGGGGCTTGTTTTTTCTTCCAGTATCTCGTTATAACCATATTCTTCAAGCCTTCTTTGCGCTTCGGAGGCAGAAAGACCGTTTTCACTGGAAGATAGTGTTTCTAACAATTCTGTTACAGAAGTTTCTTTACTTTTATTAATATCAAGAATATTCTGCCCCATCGGACTTCCACTCCCCAATATACAAAGCAGGTTTATTGTACAAATAAATAGCTCAAGAAGACAATAGAAATCCTGAAACCCGGTTCCGGAAAGGCTCTTAACATGTTTACCAGAGACAGGTCTAAATTGTGACAACAGACATATGAAAAGTTGAATTCAAGGAAAGGTAAATTAATTATGAATCTTCGTTATGCTTCTGCCTGTAAATTTTCTGTAAACAAATTCTACACCAAAAGCTGAACAAAGCATAAAAGCCAGAATGAAAAGATCTTTAGGTGAATTGTTCACTGTGTACCAGATCAATGCAAAAAGAGCAGTCGAGCAGACAATCGTACCTAATATTGAAATCCACCTTTGACTTCCGGTTTTCTGATGCAGGCGGGCATTCGAAGCGTTTACGGCTCCAAAGAGTATTAGAAATCCGGCACTTCCCATTATTGAAATACTGGACAGATCAAATATATTTGCTACAAAGAGTGTGAAAGCCGAGGTAATCAGTAAACCCTCAATTGGTCGATTCCATATTTTTTCTTCTAGTATTTCAGGCAATTCTCCGTCCTTGGCGATTATGTAACTCACCCGTGAAGCACCGTATAAAGTTGCATTAATTGCGGAAGCTGTTGATAAGAGAGCTGCAACCGCAATGAGATTGAAGCCAAAATTACCTAAAAAGGGTTTTGCAGCTACAGCAAGAGCATAATCCTTGGACTGGACTATGGTATCTATTGATACATTTCCAACAGTAACAAGAGCAATTAATACATAAAGTAAAATGACAAAGATGACTGCTGAATAATAAGCTCGTGGAAGTGTTTTTTCCGGATTTTTCACATCATTTGCCGTGTTTGCTATCAGTTCAAACCCCTCATAAGCCAGAAAAATAATCATTCCCGCCGATATCAATTGCAATGGATTAGAAACAACTGTTGGCTGGAACTGCTGGATTTTAACGCTCCAGATACCTACTCCTATGAATGTCAATAAAATAGCAACCTTAAAACCTACAATCCATTCTTCGGATTTTCCAACTACCTTTGCACCAACGATATTTACCACAGTTAATAAGACTATAATAATGCTGGTGAATACATGCCTTAAAATTGCCTGATGGGATTCAGGAAAAAATGTAGATCCATAGCTTCCGAAAGCATAGGCATAAAGGGATAACATCACAACATAACTTAACCATAAGAGAACATTCAGCCCTCCTGTAACCAGGCCTGAACCAAACGCCTGGTTCAGGAATTCAACTGTTCCTCCTTCTGAAGGATACCTGACAGACAATTTTGCATAGGAATATGATGTTATCAATGCGACTATGCCGGCAAACATAAATGCTATCGGTGTTTCTCCCTGCCCAAGTTCAACGGCAAGACCGAGAACTGCAAAGATACCTCCACCAACCATGCCGCCAATGCCTATGGAAACTGCTGACCAATATCCTATAGATTTCCTGGAAGATGTCTCATTCATAAAATACCCTCATCTGTCAGCGTTCTGGTCTTTAATGATCTTCTGGAGTATTTCCTATAAACCCACTCTACAATAAAACAGAATATCAGAACAGCAGCAAATAGCACTAAGGTTTTTGTTGAGTTTGTGAATTCATAATATGTAAGAATCCCAAAGAAGATAAGACTGCTGAAAAGGGATGTCCATATCAAATAAGTTTTTGCACCTGTTTCCCCGGACAAACGCAAGTGAGCTGCATTAACGGCTACATATATTACCAACAAGGAAGCACTTGCCAGCATACCAATTCCTTCTAAATTGAGGAAGTTTGTACACAGGATGACCAAACCTGACGTGATAAATAAGCCTTCAGTTCCTTTTTTCCAGACTTTCCTTTCAAAAAATTCAGGCAATTCACCGTCCTTGGCAATAAGATAACTGACATTTGCACCGCCGTAAAGAGACGCGTTTATTGCTGAAGAAGTTGAGAATAGGGCAGCTATTGCCATGATCTTAAATCCTATACTACCAAGGAACGGTTGTGCTGCTGCTGCCAGAGCATAGTCCTTGTAGTTGCCGATTTCAGAAATCGAAAGGTTTCCGATTACTGCCAGACTTACAAGAACATAAATGCATATGACAATTAATACACTCAGGTACAGAGCTTTAGGAAGTGTTTTTTCGGGATCATCCATATCTTCTGCAGCATTGGTTATCAATCCAAAACCCTGATAGGCAAGAAATACAATTCCTGCTCCAAAAAGTATATGCGGTGTGTTTGGGAAATGTGATGTGGAAATATTAACCGGATTAATAAAAAACATGCCTGCAACAGCAAAAAGCATGAGAATGCTTACTTTTATTGAAACAATAAAGATTTCCGACCTGCCCACAGCTTTTGAACCTATAAAATTGATGGCTGTGAAGATGACAATTATTGCTGTGGCAAATATATTTGGCCAAATTGCCGCCGAACCAGCCGGCATAAATGTCATTGCATAAAGGGAAAAACCCTTTGCATAAAGAGCAAGTCCAAATATGTAACCGGTCCAGAGGAGGATATTCAATCCACCAGTTAATACTCCATCCCCAAAACCCCTTACAAGAAACTCGACAGGACCACCTGCAGAAGGATACGTAACACCCAGTTTTGCATAGGAATATGTACTTAACAGGGCAATGAAACCCGCAATCACAAATGATATGTAAACCGCATTCCCCGATATCTGAGTTGCAGTTCCAAATATCGAAAATATCCCTGCCCCAACCATCGCGCCAACACCGATGGAAGTGGCCGACCATAGCCCCATTGACTTGTTTTTATCCATCAAATAATCCACACAATAAATTTCGCCTCATATTTTTCGTCTGATTCTGAGTGAAACAAATACAATTCCAAGTATAAATAACGTCGATTCGTAATTTATAAAAGGAATCTCTGGTGCTTCCTTATCAACAATGTAATTGTCATAAACGTGATTATCCGCATAACCTTCTATATTGATCCCCTTGCTGTTATTCAATATGGAATTGTCATTCAGGGTATTGTTTGAAGACTCTTCCAGCAATATTCCTAACTGGTCGTTTGAATTTATTGTATTATTGCTAATTCTGTTACTATTAGAAGAAATCAAAGAAATACCATTCTGCTTATTCAAATTTATAGTATTATTTTTCAGCAAATTATTATTGGAAGCTTCAAAGTCTATACCATCCCGGTCATTCAAGACAATGGAATTGTTATCCAGCAAATTATCATTTGAACGCTCAAGATAAATACCAACCCAGCGACTTGAATTAATATTATTGCCAATCAGAATATTTCCTGTTGAAGATGACACCCCTATACCATTTTGATTATCCGATAGAACATTGTTGCTAATATTACAATTTTTGACACTATCAAGGTAAATTCCTGTTTTTTCAGGACCTCCGGCATCCTTTACAGTAAATCCACTGATTGTCACCCCATCTGCTTTTATGTGTAAGACATGTTCTTCCATTCTGGCAGCTTGAATGATAACATCGGATGGATACTCGGAATTAGCTTTTATTGCCAGTTTCTTATCAATATAGATGTTCTCAACGTAAGTTCCGGGAGATACGAGAATTGTATCTCCTCTGCTGGCATTGTTTACAGCTTCCTGTATTGTTGAGTACTTTTCGTCCCCATTTTCATCCACTTTAAGTGTGGATGCAAAAACTGTAGAAGTAGTGGTCAACAAGAAAAAAAGGATAACTAAAATACAGATTGTTTCCCTTGATTTAGAATCCACCAATATCACCCCATCTGAAACAAAGACATAGCAAAAACATCTTGTTTGGAATCAATATTGTAATCTATTCGTATTCAATATAGGTTTTACCAATCGACCAGATGAATGTGAAAAATGTTGAGTTATGAATGAGAGGTTGGGAATTATAAGATAAATAACAGTTTAGTGAGTTCAGAGAAAAGGATTTCTACAGAGCCGAATTCCTCAATAAGGGAGGAAATCAACAATTAGTTGGAATTTCTCTTGAGTTTAACCATATGATATTTTTATTGTTGAGTCTTCTGAGAAATCAAAATTGAATATAGAAGGGGCCAGCATTATTGGCTGAACCCTGCTTTTAATTGTACAATACGGTTTTTCGTCTCATTTATTTCATCGTGTCATTACTGAATACACGACCTGTCTCCATTTCGGTACTGCTTCTGGTATCCGTCCCCATCCCCAGACCCATGTCCAAGCCTAAGGGAATTGTCATTGATACCATCACCATCTTCGTCTACGAAGTTATCACATACGCCATCACCATCTTCGTCTATGAAGTTGTTATATGCGCGGTCACCGTTTGCATCTGCGAAGTTATCACATATGCCGTCGCCATCTGCGTCGATGAAAGAAGTCATACCTGCCCCTCTTTCTTGGCCTGCAGCCATAGCAGATACTGCCAGAAGACTTACCAGCATGAATGCCACAGCAATCAAACTAAATGTTTTTATTTTCATTATTTAACCTCTTTTTATATTCCTATTTGGCTATCGCAAGGCTCTGGCTTCTTGTTTTTGTGGTGGTAATCCAGCCTGAACCTGCAATTTCCATATTCCTGAGGGAAATATAAACATACTTTATTTCATGAAGCTTTTTATGTGCAATAACAGGTAAAATAAATCCTTTAATGCTTTATTTTGAGTAAAATTGCTTTACTATCCTTTAGATAACTTTTTAAAGGGACAAGGATGATTTTTTTGAAGATAGAGTTTCTAAAAAGCCTGAACTTTGGATTCGTACACAGAAATTTTTTTAAAATATTTGCACTATTTTTTATAATCGTGGCGTTTTTAAGAGGAGCTATAAACCCGATTTATGTGTGAAGATTAAAAATCGAACAACTCCAAAAATAACCCAAACCCAAAACTATCAAAAATTATCTCATGGGCCTAACCGGATTTGAACCGGTGATCGCCCGGTTATGAGCCGGGCGCTCTAACCAGACTAAGCTATAGGCCCTCACTGATATCAAAAGGAAGAGCGCCGCCAACAGGGCTCGAACCTGTGACATTCTGGTTAACAGCCAGACACTCTACCAACTGAGTTATGGCGGCATTGCGTGCGAGTCATGTCGCGGACTTCCTTAATGTACTAATCAAACTTAAACTTTTTGATTGGAAAGCGGTTCCAGCCATCCATTTAAAAGATTTAAGGAACCCGGGAAGAAGGAGATCCTGAGTTCCCGAATATAGGAATAGGTTCCCCGCAGTATTCACACTTCTTGTCAGATGTAATGTGATTTTCTTCCACATCAAAACCGCCCCTTTTGATGAGCAAACTTTTACAATTCGGACAGAACGTATTCTCGTAGATGTGACCGAAGACGTTTCCTATATACACAAATTTCAAGCCCACTTCAGTGGCAATCTCATGCGCCATCTCCAGTGTTTCCACCGGTGTTGAAGGAAGGTTTTGCAACTTGTAATATGGATGAAAGCGAGTAAAATGAATAGGCGTATTCTCCCCAAGTTTTTCATAGACCCATTTGCTCAACATTTCGAGTTCCCCTCGTGAATCATTGAGTGTAGGAATTACAAGGTTAACAACTTCCACATGCATACCTAATTCACGCGCCAGTTTAGCAGAATCAAGAACCGGATGCAATTTGGCGCTTGCAACTTCATGATAAAATTCTTCGGTGAATGCCTTGATATCCACCCTGAAAGCATCAAGATAAGGAGCAATGTGGCGCAGAGCTTCGGGAGTAATATAACCATTGGTTACGTAAACCGTGGCCAACCCGGCTTCTTTTGCAAGTTTCGCAGAATCATATGTATATTCATACCAGATTGTAGGTTCGTTATACGTCCAGGCAATGCTCCTGCAACCGGTTGCAATAGCCCTCTCAATCGCCTGCTCAGGTGTAATTTCCACAGACATTGCCTCATCAAGGCTCACCTGTGAAATGCTCCAGTTCTGACAATGTTTGCATCTGAAGTTACATCCGATTGTTCCAAGAGAATATGCAAGGGTGCCTGGATAAAAATGAAACAGCGGTTTCTTCTCAATCGGGTCTATCGCTTCACTTGAAACCGTATTGTATATCAAACTGTATAACACACCTTCACGGTTCTGTCGCACCCTACAAATACCGGTCTTCCCTTCTGCAATCTTACATCTGTGGTTGCAAAGATTACAGCGGACTTTCAAATCATCAAGTTTCTCATAGAACATTGCCTCTTTAAGCATTTCAGTGTCCCCATAATAATAAATCATAGATACCTTAAAAATATACCTGAAATGTAAAAAACAATATTTTAGAAAATACCGGTTGATATTTCAATCGTACTTTCCTTAAGATAAAGTTCCAAATGACCTGCAGGGGAAATACTGATCCTCGCATAATCATCACCTTCAACCACTGTGAAATCTGTTGAATAGGTCAGACCTGCCGAAAATGCGGAAGTATTG
Organism: Methanohalophilus sp.; assembly: GCF_030156785.1. Lineage (GTDB taxonomy): Archaea > Halobacteriota > Methanosarcinia > Methanosarcinales > Methanosarcinaceae > Methanohalophilus. Next base: position 42,442 of record NZ_JASGLW010000009.1, on the reverse strand, counting down.
AAATATTCAGCCCATGAAGATGGATAGTTTGAATTAACTGAAATAGTCACATCCGTCAGGCTTTCATTATTTCTGAATAGCCAGACAGAACTCTGTGAATCAAGCCTTACATCCTGAGTACCGCTGCTGCTAACTGATCTGGTATCACCTCTGAGCGATATCGAATTCACATTTACGCTGTAGTTGTTCCCGCAGAGATGTCTTATGTAAATAGAGGGAGAGAGTTTCATGATTGAACGGTTATTCTGGGAAAGCAGCAAGGCACCATTCTCATAAATTAAAACCTGATCAACATAATAGTTATTGTTTGAACTATAGATGATAGAACCTCTGTTATCCATATTGAAATTATAAGTATTGCCACTTGTGCTATTGCTGGCAACAATTTGCATGCTGCAAATATTATCGTTTATGGAAAGACTTCCACTTGACTTACTTGCACCAACTATCGGAATATAACCTCCACCCATTGTTATTGGAACACTCAGGGAAGTAATTGTATCCGGATCAACTGATGTGGAAAGAGCTATTAAATCCCCACCTGTTTTTAGCCGGGACATATCATCATAAACCTCATCCATATGAGCTCTTTCGGCATCCGCTTTCCATTCAGGAACATAATGAACATTGAAAACAGTCACTACTGAAACAAACAACCCCAGCAAAAGGACTGCAGAAAGAACTGTAGAAATACCTGAATCTGAAACTCGAAAAAATTGCCCTGACATGCTATTTATTCCTTGATAAGTTTGTGTTAAATTTACTTTTATGTGCCATCTTGATATTTGTTTAAGTTACTGATTATTCTTAGAGGAACTGGGTAAATACAATATATGATACCAAAACCATAAATGCAGAATGCTTTAAGCCGGATGATATGGAGCCTGAACCCATTTTTCCTGCAACCAATCCCGAACAGAAACCTTGGATAAGGGTTGCATGGAAAAAGAGTAAACTGAAAGCCTCCATATTGAAACCAAAATTAAGAGGCATTCCTGATCCGACTTCTTCCGTACCGGCAGGTAAAGCAGGGAGAAAAATTGCTGCCAGCACATACACAATGAAAAGGAATACAAAAAAAGATACGTAAACAACGAAAACATAAACAAGCATCTCAGAAGCGCGCTCTTTCTTAAGCTGATTATCCATATCTGCTTCCGAAGAGGCAATGTTCAATACACTTATGACATCACTTGTAGATTCACTGGCTTTTATGATGAGAGTAATTATCCTACTGTTAAGATCTGTGCGCACTCTGTATTCGAATTTCCTGAGTACTTCAACAAGGTTCGATCCCCATGAGATATACTCCACCATTCTTTTGACTTCTGAATGTAAAACGCCTATTTTCGATTTTGAAACCAGAACAATTGCATCTATGAGCAAAATACCTGCTTCATTGATACTAGCCAGACGTTTGAGGAAATCGGGCAGTTCATCTTCAACCTTTCGTAACCAGTGAGCGTGCATCTCATAAAATACAATAAACGGAATTGCAATTATGAAAAAAGAAAAAATAATGTGATCGTCGATCATTGAAGCAACTTCAAGATTCATGTTCTCAGGTTGGAAAGTTCTGAAATCCAACTGAAAAAGCATGTCCCAAAAACCCCATGCCGAATACAGGAAATATAATAAGGCTACAGGAATTGTAATGTAAAATGAATAATGTGGATTGGTTTTTAACAAATCAAGGGGATTTAAAATCCTGTTTTTGATTCTGGAAATACGATGATGGAATCTTATTTTCTTCAGTATTTTCTTATCTGTTGATTTTGCAGGGGCAACGGTGACATCATCAAACTCATCAAGCACCTCTGATAAAACGTACAGCTTGGGAGATTTTAATTCGTCTGAAATTGTGGAAAGAAAAACTATGAAGAGAACAGTTCCAATTGGAATCAGTAGATAAACAAGTATATAGAGTACGGATATTGAGTTTGATCCCAGAAATCCCAATACTACAAGAATTGTCATAAGGGATACAGGCCCTACAACAAATACGGTAATATAAACTTCTGCGAGGATGCCTAATGTTTCTAAAAATAACTTCTGTTCACGCGCAGCGATTGACCTGTACTCGTAAGACTTATTTTTTAGATATGCAGTAAGGTCTCCACCACTTGAAATAATTGATATCAGTCCATCAATAAAAATCTTAAATTTCTCAGAAGGAGAAACAAGGCTCGCATTTTTCAGGGCATTAATCAAATCCATCCCGAAATACTCGACATCACGGATTATGTAACCAAATTCCTCCGCTGAAACACCGTATATATGCTGCTGTTTGCTCAATGAGCGTATCATTTCCATGAGATTCATCCCACCTCCACGACTTAAAGCATAAAGATAAGAGACGGAATGGTTGAGGGACATATCCAGATGGGCGCTTCTTGTACTTGATACAATTCTAGGATATCGTATAATCAAGAAATATGTTGCCTTAATCCCACCAAAAAGGAATATGATGGAAATAACCATAGATATCCAGAAATGCAGGTTCTCAGGAATATTTGGATTCCAGGATACAATCAAATTCGATACTATCGAGCCAAAAAAACATAAAATCAAACCGACAACAATGGACAGAAAATAAGCTACTGCAACATATTCTGCAACCGGAACAGGAATTCTGGCGCTCCTAAGGAGAACTTCTAAGGAATCATAGCCACGCCTGTGGTTTAGTATGTATGTTCCAAACAACTTGTAAGCAATGTTCTTCAGAAAATTCATTCATGCACCTTTCATAAACTGCTTTCAAGGAGATCTTCCAAAGTTTCGTGTTCAATAGAATCCATTACAGCATCAGGAGAAGTAGAATATTGTTTCACAAGGGTAGAGATCTGAACGCAACCCCTTATGTTATTCTTTAGCAGATATTCAAGTATTTTTAAGCGGTTTTCGATTTCGTTCTGTAACATTTCTTCGGTCCATCCACGTTTCTGAACAATTCTTTTCAAAACGTATGAATAACCATTTCGATTAAAAAAATCCTTAGCAGGGTCCCACTGATACAATTCATTTATTATCAAATCCCCTGATTTTGGATCAATACCTGAAAATTCAACTATTGAACCGGTTCTTCTCACCCGTTTATCACCAACAAAAACCTGCTTCTGGATACAGAGAATATCAAGTGACTGGAGCATAACACGAGGAACATTGATGGGCTCATTCTGCAGTCTGTTTACCGCCGTCTGGACATCGCCTGCATGCATTGTTGAATATGTAGTATGGCCTGTGGAAAGTGCCTGGAAAAGAGTTAATGCCTCCTTTCCCCTTACTTCACCAACTATGATTGTTTCTGGCCTCTGTCGGAGTGCGGATTTCAAGAGATCATACATTGAAACCTCTCCCATACCTGTTTTTGAAATAGGGGATCGTGTGACTCCTGCAATCCAGTTATCATGGTAAAGCATAATCTCCCGAGTATCCTCAATTGAGACAATCTTTGAAAGGGGCGGGATGAAAAGAGAGACTGCATTAAGCATACTGGTTTTTCCGGATGCAGTACCTCCTGCAAATATAGCACTAAAACCATTTTCAATAGCCATCCAGAAATAAACCATCATTTCAAGACTGCATGTTCCAAATTTAATCAAGTCAATTGGAGTAATAGGATCCCCACGGAATTTCCTTACATTAAAGGAACTTCCACGCGTAGTGATTTCACGACCAAGTGTTGCCTGAAGCCTGGAACCATCCGGAAGCGTTGCATCAACCAGAGGCTCGCTTATTGAAATGTGCTTTCCTGAACGCTGGCAGAGAGTAATAACAAATGAGTTTAGTTTCTCTTCATTAAAGGATATATTAGTTTTAATATTCAAATACTTCATATGATAAAGATAAATTGGAATATCAACCCCGTCACATGAGATATCCTCTATATAAGGATCCATCATTAAAGCATTGATTCTTCCAAAACCCAGAAAATTGCGCCTCAGGAAATACAATATCTTATATTTGGAACGTACGTCAAGTGGCACATGATACCTTTTGAAGAGATTTAGTGCCTTTATAACAAGAATTACCTCACGATCACAATCTTCTTGTATATCATTTAATGTGAGAATATCTTTTAGATCGTTGTAAGTACGCTCAAGGATTTCTTTTTCATAAGCTGAAAGGGTGGGTTCCACTACATGGTAGTATTTCAAGCCGCTTTTTTCAAGGATATTGATATAGACATAGGGTTCGTCGACCCAATACCATTCAACCTGACTAAATCCTTCTGGAACATCGAAACTTACCATATGACCATTTTTTTCAGGGTCATAAACCGGTATGGAATCAAAAGAGTCTTTCCAAAATGTCAATTTGTGAGTAAATCCGGATTTCTGATAACATCTCGCATTATAGTCACGGATCTTTTCATCAAAATCATTCATAAAAAACCCTTTCAACAAAAATTTGTCTAAAATATAAATGTGCGGGAATATATAAAAGACTTGGCATGTTGCTGACAGAAAAAAATAGAGAAGGAGTCAGTATTTCCTACTTAGCATATAATCAGTAATTTCAAGAAGAGCCTGTTTTGCTTCAGAATCTTCGAGAACATTAAGTCGATCTTTACCTTCTTTGAGATAAGACTCTGCAAGATTCCTTGCATAAGGAAGAGAACCGGATTCTTCCAGCACTGAAACTGCTTTATCGATTTGCTCCTTTGTGGCGTTTCCTTTCCCGAAAATATCAAGCTTTACACCATTATTAAGAGCATGAATGGCAATCAGTGTCTTTTTGCCTTCCATCAGATCACTGCCCCGTACTTTACCTAGAACATCTTCTGGAGTGATCAGATCAAGAACATCATCATGTATCTGGAAACTTACACCTATAAGTAATCCAAAATCATAAAGCGCACTTGTAACCTCTTCGGAAGCACCTCCAAGCAATCCACCCATTTTGGCAGCTGCTCCGTAGAGCACAGAGGTTTTCTTCGTGATCATTTCAAGGTATTCATCCTCAGTTACATCATCACGGTCTTCAAACTCAATATCAAGCCATTGACCTTCACAAATTTCCGTACATGTACGGGATAACAACTGGATGCATTTGATAAGGCGTTCTTTATCCACATCCATCCCGGAAAGGATTTCAAAAGCCCTTGAGTACAGGGTGTCACCGGCAAGAATGGCACCAGCATCTCCCCATTTCACATGAAGCGCAGGCATTCCTCTGCGAATGTCATCACTGTCCATGATATCATCATGAATCAAGGTAAAATTATGAACAAGTTCTACAGCAACAGCAGCCGGAATGACGGATTTGGAATCTCCTCCTACAGCCTCTGCAGCAAACATAAGAACCGAGGGTCTAAGACGTTTTCCTCCTGCATCCGGAAGGTAACGGGTAGCTTTATAGAGTTCCTCTGGATGGGTTACAGGGAGATAAGTTTCTATACCTTCATCCACAAGTTTGCTTTTTTTTTCGATTTCAGCGAATAAATCCATGTTAGTCCCTTTCAGAGTCTATTATTCTTCAATATATAATTCTTCACCATTTCTCAGGAGATGAGTATTATGACCGAGTTCATAACCCGCATCTTCCGCCATCTCAAGATAAGCACTGTGCATGTTAAGTGTTCCATGGGCTGGTATAACATGCTCCGGATTGATCAGCCTGAGCAATTCCCAATGATCTTCTCTGTATGCATGTCCCGAAACATGAACATTGTCATAAATGCGAGCACCTTTCATCTTGAGTTTCGTTTCCAGTGCATATCTGTTTGCCTGTGTCATTGGAGTAGGAATAACATTGGCAGAGAATATTATGCGATCCCCTGATTCAACCTGATAAGGAGTTTCTCCGTTTGCTATCCTTGAAAGAATGGCTCCAGGTTCTCCCTGATGTCCGGTGACGATCGGGAGGTACTTATCCTTTCCTTTTTCCATTATTTTCTTCAGGGCGCGGTCAACATCCCTGCGATGACCATAGATTTCAACATTATCCGGAAGGGTAATGTAGCCAAGTTCTTTGGCAGTAGTGAGATAACGATCCATAGAACGACCAAGAAGCATAGGAATCCTGTCCATTTCTTTCGCAAAATGTACAATGGAATTAATTCTTGCAATATGGGATGCAAAGGTTGTAATAATCATTCCTACATCCGATTCCTCGGTACCTAGCAACACATCCTTGACCATGTCATGGGCTATCCTCTCAGAAGGAGTTTTACCGGCACGTGTGGCATTGGTACTTTCAGTAATCATAGCCAGGACACCTTCCTTGCCAAGTTCCCTGAGCCTATCAAAATCTGGTGGCAATCCAATTGTAGGAGTGCGATCCAGTTTGAAGTCACATGCATAAAGAATAGCACCTCTTGGAGTGTGTACTGCTACAAATATAGAATCAACAATACTGTGCTGCATTCGTATCAATTCAATGTAAAGATCATCACTGATCTGGTAGGTTCCACCTGCTTCAATGGGGATTATCTTGTTTCTCACACCAAATTTCCTCTCTGAATCAATCTGGTGCTGGATAAGTGCTGCCGTGTAAGGAGTACCTATAATTGGCGCAGTATATCTGTGTGCAAGTTTGGATATAGCCCCGATATGATCAAGATGCCCATGTGTACAAACTATTGCACAGACATTCCCATTAATCTCCTTCATAATAGTATCATCTGGGATCGCTCCCATCTCAATCAGTTCAAGGGAATGCATTTTATCTATTTCTACATCCTCATGAATTTGCACCCTGTCAAGGCGCAAACCCATATCAAGAATAATAATCCTGTCATCAACTCTGATGGCAGTCATGTTACGGCCCATTTCATTATAGCCGCCAACTGCAATTATGCTTATTTCTGTCATTAAATACCTCAATTAACAATTTTTCTTTTCAAAAATCCAAAGCCCTGCAGTATCTTTCTACCGCTGTTTCCAAATTCATGAATATGATATTGTGTTTCATATATCGAAACCACGTTGTGTTAGATATTCCAGTGTTTTTCCCGTGACTACAACCGAACAATTCGTTTTTAGTGTATCAATGTTTTCACATCCACAGAGGAACATGGCAACCTTAAGTTCTTCAAACATTTTTTTAAGACGCTCTTTTACAGCTGTTGCGTCATTAAGAGCCGGTGCAACAAACGGAAGGGCTGCACTTGCAACATCCGCACCCATTGCTATGGATCTGGCTATGTCAAGCCCTGTACGTACGCCACCTGTTGCAATCAGAGGAAGACCTACACGACATTCAACGAGACTTGATACTGTTGGGATCCCAAAATCCCAGAATAACTCACCCAGACTCTCAAACATTGTATCATTGCGTTGTCTTGCACGATAAACCTCCACACCTGCCCAGCTTGTGCCCCCTACGCCTCCTACATCAATCGCTGATACACCTGCCTTTTTGAGAAGAACGGCATCTTCCCTTGATATTCCAGCACCTGTTTCTTTTACAATGACTGGAACATCCAGTGAACAGACATTTTCGATTGCTTCAAGGCATCCTGTCGCATCCCTATCGCCTTCTGGCTGGATTGCTTCCTGTAGGAAATTCAGATGAACCGCCAGAGCATCCGCATCCAGCATATCAACAAGTGATTCGGCAATTTCAATTCCATATTCCTTAATCTGAGCAGCACCCACATTTCCGTAAACAAAAGCATCCGGCGCTTCTTCTCTGACAACTGTAAATGATTCTCTCTGGGAAGAGTCATCAATAGCAGCTCTCTGGCTTCCAACACCAATACCTATTCCCAGCTCACCTGCAGCTTTTGCAAGAGCTGCATTCACAGATGTTGTAGCAGGATGTCCACCTGTTATTGATGCAATCAAAAAAGGAGCACTCAAATCCTTGCTAAGGAATTTGGTTGAAAGATCAATCTTATCCATATCAATTTCTGGGATAGCACGATGTACGAGTACAATATCATCAAAACCTGGTTTATTATTTCTTGCCTCCACCGGTTTTTCAGCACAAAGTTTCATGTGTTCAATTTTTCTCTGAGAAGTGCTCATGCTAACCCCAACTAAAATTCATTCGAGACTGTCAGATATAGCTGTACCTATTTCTTCACCATTTAAAAAGTTAAGGACGTTTCCAGCAACTTTAGCATTGAAAATATATGAAGTCATGGATCTCCCATGACACATATCAAGGAGTTCACGCACCTTCCCCAACATCCCACCAGTAACGTCGGTGCAGGCAGATCCTCCCAGACAAGCTTTAATATAATCAAAATTGTCGTTTGTTATAAGTGGAATTGGATTTCCGTTTTCATCCAGTACCCCGTCCTCTGCACTTCCAAGACCAATCCTGCCAGCACCAAAAGCAAGAGCCAGATATGGAAGAACCTGATCTCCTGATACGATAGAAACACCTTTAGTACTGTCCATTACAACATCGCCATGGAGCACAGGAACTATGCCTTTCTCAATCATAATTCGAATTGGATCAAGAAAAGATGACGAAATACGTCCATCAGTTGTGGTAAAGCAGTCCATGGAATGTACTCCCACAGATTTTACTCCAGATTCATTAAGAGCATCCACAACAATAGAGTTAAGTATCTTTACTGAACGGTGAGTCAAAACAAGCCCTTCCGCATCGAAATTATCCACAAGGGAATAACGGTGTGCAAGAGGGTGACCAAAAGAACCTGCTCCATGCACTATTATCATTTGTCCTTTATAAGAACTTATTTCCTTTGCAAGCCTGCTGATTTCCTCTTTCAGGGCAACACCTTCATCTGCATTCTTGTCGGTAATTACACTGCCACCCAGTTTTAAAATCGTTAAATTGCCGCTCATCTTATTCAATTCTTACACCCTGACCTGTAGATTTTGTGACAAGAGGTACACCACCCGCTTCAGAAATCGCCAGACTTACATCATCAACTTTATCTGTATCTGCAATTGCAACCATGCAACCTCCACCACCGGCACCTGTAATTTTTGCTCCGAATGCCCCTGCATCACGTGCTGCATAGATCAAACGGGAAAGTTCAGAACAATTGACTCCAATGGAATCCAGAAGACCCTGATTAATATCCATCAGTTTTCCAACCTCTTCATAATCCTTTTCAGCGAGAAGAAGTTCACCACGAAGTGCAGCTTTCCCTATCGTGGAAAAAATTGGCAGTATCAATTCGGGGTAGTTATTCTTGAGTGTAGATACATTTGATACAAGCTCTTTTGTCGAGGAAAAAATGTTGGTGTTCCCTATAACAACACCACAATCAAGCAGATCAAGGTGTTTACGTTGGGGTAACATTACAGTCCCGCCCATCGTGCAAACATATGTATCAGTCGGACTTGCCGCACCCTGAACCTTTATTTCAATTTCATGCCCGATTGAAGCTATATCTTCAAGGGAAAGATTCAATCCGAGTAAACTGTCAAGCCCTTTGAGTGTGGCTACCGTAACTGCTGCGGATGAACCAAGACCTGAACCAATTGGAATATCTGATTCCACATGAACTTTAACACCCTCAAAAGAGGACATTGTGTACACCTTATCCAAGACTTCCGAAACATAAGGATGAATTGAATAATCAATTCCTGTTGATCCAAGAGACGACTCAATTAAGACAGAATCGTATTCCTCTACGGTGATCCTTGCCCTTATATCTATAGCACAGCAAATGGCACTTTCGCCATAAACAACTGCATGTTCCCCAAAAAGATAGATTTTGCCCGGTGCTGAACAGGTAACCATCCTAATACATCCTGCCTATTGCAAATATCTCAATGAATCACTATTGCCGCATATCCAACTACTGCAGAATAGTCGCCGGATACGTCTCCGCTTGTTGCATATTTCAGAAGTTCTGCAGATGTTGCACCCATTTCCTTTGATGCTGCAAGCATAGCTGCAATTGGACCGTAACCACATGCTGATGCATTGACCTCAACAATCCGTTTGTAGAATTCCTCAATATCCATCTCAAGAATCGCTTCAATAAGGGCTTCATCTTTCTCCAGTGCCACTTCCTGAGGTTCATAGTGAGTAAAATCGCTGGAAGCTATGAATACGACATTTCTTCCAAGTTCTTTGGCAGCTTTTGCCACTTCCCTGCCAACTTCCATAGCAGTATCCATGTCCTGCATGCCAAGGCAGATTGGAACTATTTTAAAATCAGATCCAAATCTGTATTGAAGGAAAGGAATCTGCACTTCAATTGAATGTTCATAACGGTGTGCAATTTCATCCATGTCAACAATGCTTCCAGCGAGTTTTTTGCAAAACTCAGAATCATTTGCCACATCCCCGAGGGGAGTTGACCAGTTATCACAGGAAAGAGCTACAGGCGAACCATATCCAGTATGATTTGGTCCAAAAATCACAAACGTATCCGCTTTTGGAAGACGGGAATATGAATTAGCTGCTACTGTACCTGAATAAACATATCCTGCATGAGGTACTACAGCCCCTTTTGCAGAAGTCTCTTTCAATTCCAATCCTCTAAAACAACGCCTAAGCTCTTTCTTTAGAGAATGTGGAGTTAATGGATAAAACTGTCCGGCTACTGTTGGTTGTCTCATAGTATCTATCCCCTATAAGAGATAGACTCTATTATATAAGTAGTGTGCAAAGGATTCATGGGAAAAAGATGAAAAAGAGACTTCAGAGGCCTGCCTCAAAGTCACTCATCTCATAGTTGAAAGGAATGTTCCTCTCAGCTGCAACTTCCCTTGCAAGCAACCAGTAAACAAGAGAGAGGGCTTTTCTTCCTTTGTTGTTTGTTGGAATTACCAGATCTACATTTGAAGTTAGGTTGTTGGTATCACAAAGACCCACTACAGGAATTCCAATATCAACAGCTTCCTTGATAACCTGCGCATCTCCGGTAGGATCTGTTACTACTACAACATCTGGTTCAAAGAATCCTTCTACAGCCGGGTTGGTAAGTCTTCCTGGGATAAAGCGTCCGACCATTGCCTTTGCACCTATTGCCTTGGAGAACATTTTTGCAGGGAACTGGCCATACTGTCTTGCAGATACAACAAGTATCTTGGAAGGATCGTATTTTGCCAGGAATTGCGCAACTTCCTTAATCCTTTTGTCAGTTGACTGGATATCAAGGACATAAAGACCATCTGTGCGTACCCTGTAGACGAATTTCATCATGTCCTTAGTTTTCTGCTGTGTACCGATGTGGACACCTGCTGCCAGATATTCATCGATAGGAACAAGGGATGTGGAGTCAACTGAGGCGGACTTGCTTTCCTCGTCTTCAGCCACTGCTTCCTGTACGGGCTGTTCTACTTCTTCAATTGTTTGTTCAATATCTTGATCCTGTGTTTCTTCCATTTAGTTCACCTCATTATTGGAAATAGTCACGTTTAACGGTAATAGGGATCACACCTTCCTCATACTCAAGTGTGGCAATTTTTAAGGGATCATTAGTCTCTACATCATCAAGGAGTATTGGTGCCCCCATTGATATCTGAAGGGATCTTGATCCAATAATCCTCGCACGTTCATATCTTGTATATTTCAGTTTGCTCAAATGATCACCCTTAAAGAAATAAATCTTCGAAAAATGTATACGTTTACGTAATGCATTACAAGAAAAGTCCGGAATTTACTTATTTTCTTTGAAACAATGATGGGGTTATTCGGAATCCCTCCGAATGTGGTCTTCATGCGAAATATTGCCTTATTCCAGTTTTCCCATAAAGGGTATGGGACCGCTGAGATTCGAACTCAGGTACCGGCGTCCCGAACGCCGAAGGATGGTCCAGGCTACCCTACGGTCCCTTTACTGGTATGGCGAAACAACTTCCACGAGCTCAACATGAGTGAGTAACATTCGCCTGCAGCAATACCTATTGATGCCAAGATCATCAAGTACTGATGCAGGGTCTTCGCCTCCATCTACGCGGCGTTTGTACTCTTCCCAGCTGTTTGCTATGACTTTGCCACATGTGAAACAGCGAACAGGAATCATGTAAAAGCCTCACCTATAAGATTTCTGGTACTTTGCACGTGCACCCGGACCGCCTGCTTTCTTGGTTTCCTTCTGTCTGGAATCGTTTACAAGAAGGTTACGATCATAAGACATGAATGTGTCTCGCAGGGATGTATCGTTCGTCCATTCAATAATGCCTCTGGCAATTGCAGTACGAACTGCGTTTGCCTGTCCCATTATGCCGCCACCCTGCACCTTTATATCAATGTCGATATCAGATGCGATGTCGCCTGCAAGGATGAGAGGCTCCATAATTTTGAGTTTTGCATAGAGAGGTTCGAAGATTTCTATGGGCTTCTTGTTTACACGAATTTTACCATTTCCCTTACGAACTGTTGCACGAGCAATTGCAGTCTTTTTCTTACCCGATGTATTACAAACTTTGGTGGACATGTATTAATCTCCTTTAGAATTTCGACCCTAACTTGTGGCTTAAAGTTCCAACAGTCATGTATTTGCCTGTGCTGAGACGTTCTATGCTTGCTTCTTCAAGTGTTGTGAATTCTTTTCCCTGCAACTCATCAGGAACGCCAACATATACCTTAAGGCGTCCTAAAGCATCCCTGCCCCTTGCTCTCTTGTAAGGAAGCATTCCCCTTACAGTCCTCTTAAGAATACGGTCGGGTCTTTTTGGGAAATACGGACCAAATTCCTTGGAACCAATATCTCTTCTCTCCTTGTATTCACCAAATGTTGCTTCTTTGGTACCGGATATAACTGCATTTTCAGCATTAACTATATAAATAGTTTCTCCGGCAAGCAATCTTTTTGCAACTGAGCTGGCAAGCCTGCCCATGATAAGTCCATCAGCGTTAATAACAGTCATTAAGATCACCTTTTATCTCAGAATCCTTATACCAGAACCCTTTGGATACTCAGCCATCATTTGTTCAATGGTCATGACTTTACCACCGGCATCTGCGATCTTTTCCTTTGCTGAAGCACTAAAACCAAGTGCTCCAACTACAACAGAGTGAGATATTTTCCCGGCACCCAATACTTTCCCTGGAACAAGTATAACATCATCAGCTGCAGAATGGCGATTAAGCTTGCTGATATTTACTTCCGCATAATTCTTCCTTGGAGACTCAAATCTCCGTGCAATATCTTTCCAGATTGGTGCATCTTCCTGAAATGACTGCTTTCTTAATGCAGAAATTAATGCCGGCATCCTTGGATCGGTCTTCTTATATACAATTTTTTGAATTTTTTTGCTCATTATGCTCCTCCGCAAGAGTTGATCTTACTCACGCAAATCTGCGTTCGAACATAGGTAATACTGAATATAGAGTGGGTTGTAATTACATTACTAATACATAAAGATTATGTGCAAATGATTAGTCACTTGAAATCTTTTGCTGAACCGATTCATAAAAAATATCCATGTTACAACCTAATTCCTTCCCTACAAGAAATGCGGCGATCTCCGGATCTATCATCTATGAAAAATGTTCCTGAATTTGATTTACTTTAGAAGCGATATCTCTGATTTCCAGATTACTGCAAACTGCTATATACTGAAGCATTTTATCAATCAGAAGTGTTTGCTTAAGCAAATCACCAGATGGATGGAAATCCCTAGGAATTGTTAGTGTAGAAGGATCAAAAGAAGGATACAACAGCTTATCTTCTTCACGGAGGAGACCTGATTCTACTGCCAGATCCCGCAATGCAGCAGCTTGCTGCGGAGATATCCACTTTAGATCAAAAGAGAGAGAATAATCAAAATCTCTAACAGAAATGGAAGTACTATCATTACGCTTAAATGGCGCCGCCACAACATACATCAATTCGTCCATCATGATCCACGCCGGAGCTCATCAATAATAGTATCTGCAATTCTTCCGCATTCGGTACGTCCAGGACCATCAACGTGATTAATACGCAATGTCAGAATATCCTCTTCAAGAATTGCACGCACAAGGAAAATATCTCCCCTAAGAGGAACACGGTCATACTTGCCATCAAGGTAACTATATTTCAGTGATATACGGAAGTCAATGGTTCCCTGAAATTCGATAGTATCTATAATAGAGCCAACATTGCGATAATTCAGGCGAGAAAAGTCAAGTCCATTTGTGACAATTTCCACTTCAATTTCACGACGGGCCTGAATACGCGAACCTTTCCGGGACACAGATTCCGTTACGAACATCCCGAATTTACCATCAATACCAGCCATTACTTTCACAAGAAAAGGAAGATCCGCATAGTAGCGATTCCTCTGCTCGAACTCTACTTCCCTATGCGGAAACCGATGGTATATCCTTTTCTTCATTGTACCCCGAATCCGTAATTTGTGCGGGTATTAGAGAGAAATAAGTTTTGCGTCAATAATGCCGTCAATATGCCTTATTTTCTCCAAAATATCTTCTGTCAATTCAGAATCAACATTTAATGCCATAATAGTCTTTTCACCAATTGGTACACGACCTACCTGCATCCCGGAAATATTGATATTATTTTCACCAAGGACAATACAACATGGCCCAATGACATTCGGTCTGTTGATATGTGTGGAAACAACCATGTAACCAGTAGGAGCCAGATCAACTCTTTGCCCGTCTATCATGATAATTCTTGGTTCACCTGCCACAACAGCACCGGTAATTGATTTTGAGACTGAATCCTGGCTGAGCTTAATTTTAATACTTGATGCATATTCCTCAGACTTCTCAGACTTGGTCTCAACAACCTCAATATCCCGACTCTTTGCAATTGCAGGAGCATTTACATAATTGACAGAAGAACCCATTATGGTTCCAAGAATACCTTTCAGTGCGGCAAGTGTAAGATAACGGCAATCCTTTTCAGCAATATCCCCGTTATAGTATATCTCAACTTTTCCATAATTACCATCCATTAGCTGCGACACTGCACTACCAAGGGTTTCTGCAAGATTAATGTAAGGTGTGAGAACTGACGCGAGTTCCGGCTTCAGGGGTGGAATATTAATGGTATTGCGTGCCTGACCTCCACTTAAAACGGATATAACTTCCTCTGCAACTGCAACCGCAACGTTTACTTGTGCTTCTTCGGTGGAGGCACCAAGGTGAGGGGTCACAACCACATTATCAAAGTTTATGAAGGGACAATCCGTAGGTGGTTCACTCGTGAAAACGTCCACTGCAGCACCGGCAATCATTCCACTTTTTAGTGCATCTGCGAGGGCGTCCTCATTAATTATACCTCCCCGGGCACAATTGATAACCCTTGCAGTCGGTTTCATCAATGCAAACTGATCTGCATCAAGAATGTTTCTTGTCTCCTTTGTGAGGGGAGTATGAACGGTAATGAAATCTGCACGTTTTGCAATATCATCCACGGTGGTAAGTTCAACACCCAATTCTTTTGCGCGATCTTCGGTGATGAAAGGATCATAAGCCAAGATGTTCATTTCAAGACCCTGAGCCCTTTTTGCAACTTCAGCACCTATACGGCCTAGTCCAATTATACCAAGGGTTTTTCCGTTGACTTCAACACCCATGAACTTCTTACGCTCCCATTTCCCTGCCTTAAGGGAAGCATCTGCGCGGGGTATGTTGCGTGCCATGGAAAGCATCATAGCAATAGTATGTTCTGCTGCTGAAAGCATGTTTCCTTCGGGGGCATTTACAACAATAATACCTTTTTCAGTTGCTGCTTCCACATCAATATTGTCAACACCTACCCCCGCACGGCCAATAATCTTTAGATTATCGGCAGCATGGATCACCCGGGCGGTTAACTGCGTACCACTGCGGATTACAATGGCATCGAATTCGCCTATTTTCTCAACCAATTCGTCTTCGGAAAGACCTGTTGAAATCTCAACATCAAAATGCTCTTTGAGTATTGAAATACCTTCTTCAGATAATGAATCGCTGACCAGCACCTTCATGATAAAAGTCTCCATAATATGATGTGATACACCGGTGAAGTTTATGGATAGTCCCGGTGAACACTGACTTTAGATTGAACCATCCAATAAATATATCTAACCACTAACAAACCGAATTATTTATCGCATTCCCTTGATTTCCCAAAATAAACACCTGTCATGCACATCATCCACTTGTAATGGAGTACAATATGTACAAAAACAGCAATTGTAAGCATTATAGACGTTCTGTTATGTATCAATGTCCACGTTGCTTTTGTCAGTCCCATATATACCTGATAGCGGCCCTGCGGAACGCCTGAAGGTATAAATAAGTACATATAAAAGCCTGTTATAGCCACTATTATAAAAAGAAGAAGGATTGCAATGTCAACCAGATAATTCAATTTTGCCCGGTTCACCATTTGCAACCCCCTAAAGACATTATTTAATATAGAGACCACACTTGCAGGAACCTGTGGTTTCAACGTCTCTCGCCCTTGCAGCACACGGACAAATGATCTTCTTGTCTTTTTCAACATCACCGGTTCTTTTCTGGCAGAAGCAATACCATTCACCGAACTCACGCTTGTTTTTTGCGATATTCTTAACAGCAGTGGAAATAATATCGTACTCGGTATTTAACCTGTATCCGGTAGTCTCTGCGTTCTTTTTGGAACGCTCATAAAACTCGGTTTCAAGGTCGTCATAAAATTGCATATTTATTCTCCGTTAAACAAAATGCGTTAATATCAATTTAATGTATCGTTAGATTCGCTTTTTGCAATTTCCGCAAGCCTTATGCCCAGTTCACGGCAAGCCTGCAAATCATCAGATGTCGGCCTGAACTTAATCTGAAAGGCATCTTCCATAAGTTCAACCTTGAATTTTTCAAGATTTTCTTCTATCTGCTTTGTGGCGCCACCGCCCCATCCGTATGAACCAAAGACGACTGCCTTTTTCCCTTTGGGATGAAGACCTTTAAGATAAGTCAAAAAGCCTCCAATTGTATAAAACATACTGTTGTGCATTGTAGGTGAACCCAAAGCAAAAACTGGTGTTTCCATCATTTCCTTAACCAGCAAACTCCAGTCATTCTTACGAAGATGGAACAGATGTGCCTCAACCCCAGTAAAGCGCACCCCCTCAACAATGGCACGTGCCATGAGTTCAGTGCTGCCCCACATGCTGTCGTAAATCACAAGAACCTTTGGAATCGTTTTCCCTGATGCCCAGTTAATATAAGCATTAATTATCTTATCCGGAGAACTGCGCCAAATAACACCATGCGAAGGTGCAATCATGTCGATGGGAATATCAAGTTTATGTAACAATTCCACGTACTTGAGGATTCTTGATCCAAAAGGCATGAGGATATTGGCGTAATAGATTTCCGCCTCTTCTATGGCATCCGGTCCTACTTCATCATCAAAGCGATGGGATGTTGCCAGATGTTGTCCAAATGCATCGTTGGAAAAAAGGATTTTTTCTTCCTTGAGGTACGTCTGCATGTTGTCCGGCCAATGAAGCATCACTGTTTCAATGAACATAAGGGTCCTTTTCCCGATGCAAATTTCCGAACCTGTAGTTACGGTTTCAAAATTCCACTCCCCACAACCCTCCTCTTCATAATATCCAAAAAGACCGCTTTTGCCCCTTTCTGTTGTAATAACAGTAGCATTCTGACATATTTTCATAATTGCCGGAAGGGAACTCGAGTGATCCCTTTCAACATGATTGGATACCACATAATCAATCTTTGAGGGATCAATAATCCTACCGATATTCTCAATCAACTCATCAGCAAACTGATCCTTTACAGTATCAATAAGGGTTACCTTTTCGTCCACTATCAGATAAGCGTTGTATGTACCGCCACGAGGAGTTTCATACCCATGAAAATCACGCAGGTTCCAGTCAATAACACCTACCCAATAGACACCTTCTGCCAACTCAAGAGGATCATTAATAGTATTCACAAACTTGCCCTCCACAAATTATGTCTGCATCCTAAACTGGGTTGATTCGCTGAGAAGCCCGTCTATGAGTTCATAGTGACCGCGTTCAACCATTGAAAGTTTCTCAAAGAACTCTTTTTGCTGCGGGTCATCAGTCCTTTTTGCAAGTACTGCATAGAAATCCTCACTTTTTCTTTCAAAGCGCAGAGCAGCAAGGAGAATACCGACTTCTTCCATCCTTTCACCTGAAAACTCTTCAGACAGGGTTTTTGTTAAATTCGGTATTGCAGAAACCGTAACTTCCATATTGTTTTCCTTGAGGAAATTGCGTAGGTATTCGGCATGCTTAATTTCTTCCTCTGCAAGGAAATTGAACATTTCCTGAATAGCTACTTCTTTAGTGGCTTCTGCTTTTTCAAGATAAAAGTCGCGGCCCTGATCCTCAAGAGAGATGGCCATTTCAACAGCTTCTTCAATTGAGTTCAGATTTTCAATTTCTCCTATAACATCTTCCAACATATTCATTGTTTTAACTCCAAAATAAACACTCTATTAAAGCGAAGTTAATTAAAATTTACCAACATGCAACTTTTCAGAAACTGGCTTCCTTATTGGCTTTTCAGGGAACTCGGCAGGATAACCAAATGGAATTACTGATGCAATTTCAAATCCTTCCGGTAATCCGAGCAAATCCTTGATTTTTCCGCCATGAAAAGTTAATGTAACCGCACCTAAACCCAATGATGTGGCAGCAAGAAGCATATTTTCCACACATGCATAAGTAGAACTTAATGCTTCATTTCCCAATTCATTGTTATAGCAAACAACAATTACAACAGGAGCGGTTTTAAGAGCTTCTTTCTGTGGTGGCACTTTTTGCCGCATTGAAACAAGCTCATCCTTTACACGCCCCTCTCTTATCAATATGAATTCCCATGGCTCACGATTAAAAGCATTTGGAGCCTGTGTCCCTGCATAAAGAATTTTGTCAAGAGCGTCATCAGGGAGATCCTCATCAGTAAATTTTCGAATACTAGTCCGCTTTTTAATTGCCTCAAGGACTTCCATACTACCCCCACACCGAAACTGGTTTTATATTAGGATCTTGTGTATGTCAATGCTTAAATAGGTTTTCAGAGAGAATATGAAAAATAAACGTATTATCTCACCTGATAATTTAACTTATAAAGTGGCATCCAAACAGTGCTTCTAAAAAGACAATGCAACAATATGTAAAATGATTAAACATAGAAAAACAGTACTTTCTAAATCCGAGGAAAATAAAAGTAGGGGATACTTTTTCATAAATACGTTTTTGGGATATTATCATTTTCAAATCTTCTCTTGATCATGCCCTGAATGTATTTGATTTTTTACATATTGTGCACCCATGAGCCATTGCTTTTTATTGCACTCATTATGGTCACACCGATTGAGAATTGTAGAAGACTGCAGTTTAAATTCACATCCTTCGCAAGCAAGAGTAATCTTATATATCTATGCTATCGGAAGGGCTGTATTATTCCCATTTGTTATGCGGTTTGCCTTGTATACAAGAAACTACATTTTTCAGCTTTTGATGGTTAGAAAGTTATTTGAAAAAAATCGAAATGGATACTGGACATCATATCTCAGAAATATTTTTATTGTTGGCTATCTACGTTATAGTCTGTTAATTAAATAATGATTAATTATATATGACATATACAGCAATTTACTGCATTCATATTAAAAGGAGGAAGTGCTATAGATAAAATAAAAATCGCAATTGCAGGAATAGGCAACTGCGCAAGCTCCCTCATTCAGGGCATGGAATATTATAAGGATAAAACTGAAAATGATTCTATCGGTCTCATGCACTGGGACATAGGAGGATACAAGCCCTCAGATATCGAAGTTGTAGCTGCTTTTGACATTGATAAAAGAAAAGTGGGAAAGGACATATCTGAAGCTATTTTTGCAGAACCAAACTGTACTACCGTTTTCTGTTCGGATATCCCAAAAAAAGGCGTAAAAGTGACTATGGGGAATGTGCTTGATGGTGTCTCCGAACATATGAAGGATTATGACGACAAATATAAGTTTATAATCAGCGATGAGAATAATTCCACAAAAGAAGACATTGTAAAAATCCTCAAAGAATCTGGAGCAGAGATGCTTCTCAATTACATGCCTGTGGGATCCGAAAAAGCCTCACGTTTCTATGCAGAATGTGCTCTTGAAGCTAATATTGGATTTATTAACAATATGCCTGTTTTTATTGCAAGCAATCCCGAATGGGCAGAGAAATTTGCTGAAAAAGGACTACCAATCATTGGTGATGATATTAAGGCTCAGCTTGGTGCCACAATTACTCACAGGACACTGGCTGACTTATTCCGCAAACGTGGTGTCAAACTTGAAAGAACATATCAGCTTAATACCGGCGGCAATACAGACTTCCTCAATATGCTTAACCGCAGCAGACTCTCTTCAAAAAAGACATCCAAGACAGAAGCCGTCCAGTCGGTTCTGGATGAAAGACTGCCAGATGAAAATATACACGTTGGACCAAGTGACTATGTCCCATGGCAAAAAGACAACAAAGTCTGCTTCCTCCGGATGGAAGGCAAACTATTCGGCGACGTGCCCATGAACCTCGAACTCCGCCTTTCAGTAGAAGATTCACCTAACTCTGCTGGAGTTGTTATTGATGCAATTCGCTGCTGCAAGCTGGCACTCCAAAGAAAGACCGGTGGAATTCTTTATTCTCCATCTGCTTACTTTATGAAACATCCCCCTCAGCAATATGCGGATGACGATGCCTTCAGGATGACAAATGAGTTCATTGAAGGCACCAGGGAGCGATAAGCTGTTACAAGGGGATGGTCCTCTTTTGTTCAGAAGTGGATTTTTGTGGCGCAAAAGATGCAAGCCATAAAGTCTGGATAAGCCATGGGGTTTAATTCCATGGCTTTTTTTAATTTATAATATGTACTTCACTTGAAGAAAAGATATAAGGCTTATTCAAGCCCTACGAGTTTGTAAATATCATTCGGGCTTTTCAGAACAGTAATGTTTTCCATCTCTGCCAGCTTTTCTGAATTCCGAACATCCACTTCACGCATTTTGAGCTTCATTTCCTTCCCGTTTGGAGCGTAGGTAGTAACTTCTCCCCTAAACTGATCAACCGGCAGGATATAGATAGGGGTCTGCCCTTTTGCAGTCTGTGCAACAACATTGGTCACAAGTGTATCGGCAATCCCATGGACTATTTTAGCAACACTGTTTGCTGTAGCAGGTGCAATTATTAGTGCATCATAATGACCAACCTGTAATGGACCGGCAATGAAAGGTGAATTTGGGCCGGCATCTGTCTTAAAGTTTGGGAAGTCATGCTGAATACTATCCCACATCCTGTACCATTTCATGACGGTTTCCCCTTCTTTTGAAAGAAAAACCATAAATTCTATATCTGTTCTTTTGCTGATATCTACCATTATCTCATAGGTTTCCTTAATCAGGTCACCCGAACCCGTAATTCCCCATGCAATTCGTTTCATACACAATCCCTCCTGATTATTAATATCCTGCAAATAATTCAATTTTCATCATTGATTTTGGCACGTGCATTTCATCCAGAAGTTCCTTTACGGATTTAATCATCCCTGGAGGCCCGCAAAGATAGAATACTCTTTCCATATAATCTGGGATTTCTTTTAATATCATGCTTTCGCAAATATGCTCCCTGTGACCCTTCCAGCTTTCATCTGCCCTTGTAAGAGTATGAACCACACGAAGATGAGGATTCCTGGATTCCATTTCTTCAAGTTCAGCGCGGAAAGCAATGTCGTCTTCCGTTTTATTGCTTGCAATGAGAACAATATCGGAAGGAATTTTTTTAGCAGTGCAATATTTACAAATGCTAATCATGGGAGTTATCCCGATTCCACCGCTTATCAAAGCTATTTTGTCATATTCACCGTCAAAAGTCAAATTCCCGTAAGGTCCTTCAATTGTGAAAGAATCACCTATCTCCAGAGAGTTAAGAGCATTGGAAAACTCATGCCCTGTTAGTTTTTTTGTAAACTCAAGGAAATCATCCAATGGGCTACTGGAAATCGTTAAAGGTTTTTTCAGGATATTTCCATCTGCACAAACTGAAACCATTATGTATTGCCCTGCCAGGTAATAAAACCCTTCCGGTTTGTTGAAACGGAAGGTCTTCACATCATGGGTTTGAGTGATAACATCAATGAGGGTTGCATCAAATTTCATCAAATACCTCATTTTGTAATACATTTAAAGTTCTGAGCCAAAGTAACCATTTTGTTCACGGTTTTCCTGAGACTGCGCAGTCCTTCATCGTCCTCGGAAACCCCCTGAGCACCTTTATCCCGCGACCAGATAGTTCCTCCAAGATTTGAGCCAAATGAACCCCCTGAAACCGGAATCATTTCACTTATAACATAGAAGTTAAGGATAGTCTGGATGGCCGGTTCCTGTCCTCCTATGCGATCACCGCCAACCGCAAGAGCAGAACCTACCTTGTTATGGAATGACTTTGGATCCTTTGCCACAACAGCACGACATCGATCCATGATGGTCTTGGTCTGCGCACTCAGAGTACCCTGATAAACAGGAGTCCCGATAATCCATGCGTCTGCCCATAACATCATGTCGTAAAGGGAAACAATATCATCTTTGTGAATGCAACCCTGCCTTGTCTTTATACAATGATCACAATGGATACAGAATTTTAGATCCTTTCCGCTTGCAGAAAAATATTGGGTTTCTGCACCAAACTTTTCTTCGGCATGCTGAAGAGCATATTTTACTGCATAATCAGTGGACTTTCTGCGGGGACTTCCCGAAATCCCCAGAATTTTTATTGGTTCTCGATCCGACATGGTAGTATCCCTTATTTTGCTGCAACTTTATCCTGTACCTCTTAAAGTTTAGTTTTTCATCTTTAAATATCTATTTCCCGTAAGCCAGTTTTTATCATGATCAAACTGCACTGCAACTACCAATCTCATTAAATTAGGAGAAATAGTATTTATATTTTGAAACAACCTCATATATCTGGTAAATTACAAAACAAATAATATTAACAAATAATATTAGTATCATATATGTATTATATAATTATTTTAATAATTTGTTTATTTCTGTAATAGATAATTATACGATATTTTTATCTACCACCTGTGCATCATTCCTGCATTATCATTGGAGGAATAATGGTAAATTTGCAGACTGGCTCAATACGTAAGGCAACAATCAATGATGTTGAATCAATCAAGAATCTCATTAACGGATATGCCAAAAAAGAAATGATGCTCCCACGTTCTCTGGGAGAACTATATGAATGCATACGGAACTTTTATGTATATGAGAAAAATGGCGAAGTTTTAGGTTGCTGCGCTTTGCAGGTGGTCTGGGAAGATCTTGGTGAAATACTATCATTTGCGGTCGCATCTGATCACAGGAATGAAGGCATCGGTTCCCTTCTGCTTCAGGCAACTATTGAAGACGGAAAAGCATTATGTATTCGAAAAGTTTTCACTTTGACATACGTCCCGGAATTTTTTGAGAAAAAAGGCTTTAAGCGTATTAGTAAAAGGGAGCTTCCTCACAAAGTATGGGTTGGATGCATTAAGTGCCCGAAATTCCCGGATTGTAATGAAGTGGCTCTCTCAAGGGACATTTGATATCGGACTTTGGCTTACGAGGAATTATATGAAAGTCAGGCTGCGGGATTTTCTTATTACAGATGAGAATTTCATTTTTGCGGTAGTAGATTATTTCCATCCCCAACATGGTATTCGCTCTATTTTGAGATATGTTCCTGATAAGGAAGGGGATAGAATTAGGTATGATACCAGATTCAGAAAATGTGATTTTGATGTTGCTTTTAATTTCATGCACAATGTTCATCCTGAATGGGTTGACGATGTTCACATTGTTCCCGAGAACCACATCAGAGAGATTTTACATCCTCCGGACAGGATAGCTGAATTGGCAATATCAGATAAACGGATCTTCCACATTGTGGATGTCCTTAAAAGAGCTGATATTCCATTATCCATGATGGGAGTTACCGGTTCCTTGCTACCGGGTTTACAGAATGATAAATCTGATATTGATTTTGTAGTTTATGGAAATGCTTGGTTCCGTGCAAGGGATGCAATTGAAAAAGCAAAGGCAGACCCTGATATTCCAATCAAACCACTTGATGAAAGCATGTGGCAAAGAATCTACGCAAAACGAATGCCTGAGCTCTCCTACGAAGAATTTGTTGCACATGAACTTCGGAAAGGAAACCGAGGTATGGTGGACGGGACTTATTTTGACCTTCTTTTCGTAAGGAACTGGGATCAAATCCATAATCCTCTTCTTCGTGGAAAGGATGGTGATGTTATGCAGATTGAAGCGCTGGTCACAGATGCGACCTTTGCATTTGACAATCCCGCATTTTACAAAATAGAGCACGATGAAATTGATCACATTCTTTCTTACACTCATACTTATTCGGGTCAGGCAACTGAAGGTGAAATTATTCAGGCAAGAGGAATAGTTGAAGATCTGGGGGATAAAAAAAGACTTGTGATAGGTACGTCGCGGGAGCCAAAAGGTGAATGGATGCGCTCCCTGACATTGCTTGAAGAAAAGAATCTCCTGTAATCAGCCTCCCCCTGTGAACTGCCTGACTGCATTCAGATCATGTGCTTCCGCTTCTTCTTCCAGATGTTTCAAGTATTCCTTGACATCCTTGGTTGTAGCTTCTTTTTCGTGCTCAATGGTAGCTTCTTCAGTTGTAAGTATGAGTGTTTCGGGTTTGTAGTAAAGGTTTGTAGTATCGAGTAAAACCCAGACGCCTTCGCCATCTTCCATTATTTCGGCTGCTTTTCCCAATGTCCCAGTTTTAAGGTATTTTAGCTTAGCTCCGAGTTCAATAGGTTCATCATTTGCATCCCACACATCTGGACTTTCTCCCATTACAAAACCCTCTGATTATCTCTGTGCTATTTCGTTTTTCAGATCGCCAAATTCTGCAACCCTTTCCGCGAATGCATTGTGGCGGTGTATACTTTCCTCGTTAATTTGTTTGATTGTGATGATTGCGTCATCAGGAAGATAGCCAAATTTATTAACAATATTCTGGGCCATTGTACGAACGCAATCTTCAACAAATTTTGGATTTCTGTGAGCGCTTTCCACAACAAATGCTTCATCTTCACGCTTCAAAAGTTCAAAGATACTTGAACTCAGGGATTTCTCAATGATTGTAATTATTTCATCAAGTGAGACTTTAACGTCTCCACGCGTCTTTATTGAAATAATTCCACGCCCTCGCTGATTATGTGTTGGCATGGGCATTGTTTTCAGGAATTTGGAAATTCTATCTGGATCAACTTCCAACTCCTTAAGAATTTTTGCTGCTTTTTCACGCATAATTTCCTGGGCGCATGGGCAGGCGGTTATACCCAAAACCTCGGAACCGATTAGTTTTTCCACATCAATTGAGTCATCTTTGTTACGCATTGCAATAGCTTCTGCAAAAATATCCACTACTTCCTGGCACTCCATCTTTTTCACAGGAGATTCCCTTTTTATCACATATTCACTTTTCATGCGAACTTCTGCCTGTGTGGCATATTCATGCCGTGTAAGAAGGTTTTTTGCAACATCACTACAAAGTTCTTCAATTTCATAAACTGGTAGATTTACAGCTTTTTCAAGGACTTCATCAATTGCCTCAAAGTTTCTGGAAAGGTTTGCACCTTTCCTATCTGAAGGTAGATCCACAAAAATGTCAAAAATGGAGATAAGCACAATGGGACGTTTGTCCTTTCTTTTTATTTCTACGAGTTTTTTGACATCAGTCACACCGACACGGGTGAGGTTGATAGGGATCTTTGGTTTGGTTGCCTGAACGTCAGGTAATTCTAGTACTGGAAGTTCCATAATAATTAACCTCACAATAATATGAGAAATAAAGAAACTATAATTGAAATATGTTCATTACATGTAAAGTTTTCCCGCCAAAAGTGAACCAGTGGCAGGAAAATTATATTTTAAGATGTTATAAATCTTCATTTTTTTGTTTTTTTTGAAATCATTACCCTTAGGCAACATTCAAAGAAAAATATTTATACTTTATACGAGCAACACTAATAATAACCGGCAACGGTAAACAAGGTGATCGGATGACTAACACGAGGAATTTTGTATTAAGGGATGAAGAGGGTAACGAGCATGGAGTGTTTACTGGAAAGCAGCCACGTCAAGCTGCATTGAAAGTTGCAAACCGTGGAAACGGTACCAAGAGCAAGCCACAGAAAATCATGCTTCGTGAAAGGGGTACCAAGAAGGTTCATGTATTCCTTGGATGGAAGGAAAAAGTTGCAGCTCCAAAGAACAAACCCGACTGGATGCCTGACACAATCAATAAACCATTTGTCAAGAAAGAGAAAATCATTAAACTTGATAAACTCTAAGTTTTTCAGTAAAATGGATTTGCGTTTATTATTTTTGGAAAGGATTTTGGTTTCCTTTCCATTTTTATAACTATACTTACACTTTTTGATGCCCTGTAGATATCTATTCCCTAACTCTAGATAAGCTGCTATAAATTTTATGGACCCATTTCATAACTCCATCTTGTCCTTTTTTCGGCTCTGTAGAAATCCTCACAAGAATACAAATGTAACCACAGAGTTCACAGAGGATTTTCTTCTTCTCTGTGTTCTCTGTGACCTGCACGCTTCACAGGCGTAGCAGGCACTCAACTCCGCAGGAGGTGAGTGTGCTCTGTGGTTCATATGTGAAGTATAGGTTTTCTACAAAGCCCTTTTTTCTAACATAACATCAATAATGCAATACCAAGAAATCCCCTGAAAAAGTAAATTGAAACTTTTCATATCCTGCTTGCTAATCTTCTAAACCCCGCTTATCCCCAAAGTCCAGTATAAATCACTTAATAAGATAAGTAACATGCACGGACATTGAAATAGTTGATTCCCCAGGCATAATCGGGGTGGAACTTTCGACTTTCTCATCAAAAGCTGCTTCTGCTACATCGTAGTAAAAGCGGGGACTGAAACCATCACTAATAGATGATGTCTGTACACCAATTATTTTGACACCCAGACTATCAGCAAGCATCATGGCTTTTGAGGATGCGTCTGCTACTGCCTCTGTAATCAGTTCTTCACGAAGCTCCTTTTGCATTTTATCGGAGACTGAGAACGATACACTTCCTATCTGGTTCGCTCCGGCTGCTGTGGCCCTGTCCACAATATCGCTCAGAAGGTCAAGATCAGTAGTCGTGACCTCCACAGTATTGGAAGCAGAATAACCCTCTATTGTGCGCACACCATCGTAATTATAGACAGGATAAACAGAAACATAGGATGTCCTTATGTCCTTATCCTCCAGACCGAGACCTTTGAGTTCCTCCAAAACCGCCGTCATGACATCTGCATTTTTTGCAGATGCTGCTGTGGAAGTATCTGCTTCGATTACTACACCTATACTGATTGTTGCAGTATCGGGAACTACTTTTTGTTCGGCATAGCCATTCATCTGGATTGTATTTTCTGAAACTCCCTGCACAGAAGTGTTTGTACCTACAAACAAAGCTGCGGCCATTATAACAAGAGCTATTGACAGAGCAAATACAACATAGAGTAATTTGTTGTTTGAATTTTCTTGTACCATATCTTACACCTCATATATTTTATTGAGTTATACTAGACGCCACAAGCTTATATTCTTGCCTTAAGCTACGAGTAAGATTGAAGTTATCATTTGTTGGAAAAATACACTAAAAAGAAGAACTGCTGAATGTGATTTTAAGTAACCGATGCAACATAATGTGATATAGCACTCCGAGAATCTGCATACTGAGATTGCGCTGGAAAATGACATTGATAACCTTGTTTCTATCTATGTTGGATATATGGAAGTCCTTTCAATCAATCAGGCATTCAATAACCAGATGGCTTCACGACCTTTGACACATGATCTCCTGATAAATATCCTCCAGAGAACGTTATATCACCGTCGATAATGTTATTATTGACGAAATTATAGGCGGATTTTTTAAAAGTAACTTGATAGTGTTGTCTGGGACGAGGTTTCCTGCAAACCTGAAACCATGATCCCCACCCGGCGGACTATGACATTATTATCTTCGAGAAATTGTGATAGCAGGGAATATGCTGTAGTTAGAATTGTCTCTTTTTCCGAACACGGTAGATTCAATGTTCTGTTCCTGCTGTAGGCTTTGAAATGTGAAGTTATTATGGTTATGGAAACTTGTTTGAATGACAGTTTACGCTCATGAAGCTTCTCAATTACATCGTCTGCAAGCATATCAATTTCCCCCATAATTTCTTCAACATCAGACGAATTGTGAGGCAATGTGACAATTCTACCGATCTGGTCTGCCCTGCCCCTCGGGATCACTGGAGATTCATCGATGCCCTGTGCCGAAGCCTTGAGCCATGCACCACGTTTCTTGCCGAAAGTCGATACCAGTTCCACAGCATCATGTCGAGCCAGTTCGCCTATGGTATGGATGTTCATTTCCTCAAGTTTTAAAGCCGTGACTTTTCCGACACCCCACAACTTCCCTACAGGTTTGTCTCTCAGGAAAGCAGCTACTTCATCAGGCGTGGTAATAACAGTCAGTCCATCAGGCTTCTGCTCAGAGGATGCCATTTTGGCAACCAGTTTATTGGGACCTATTCCCACAGAGCAAGTCAGTTTTTCTTGTTCAAGTATTTCCTGC
Source organism: Methanohalophilus sp. (assembly GCF_030156785.1). GTDB lineage: Archaea > Halobacteriota > Methanosarcinia > Methanosarcinales > Methanosarcinaceae > Methanohalophilus. The sequence goes on along the minus strand of NZ_JASGLW010000009.1, from coordinate 13,916 downwards.
TTGATCTGTTTTGCAATCCTTACGGCACAATCGAAATCACCCTTACAGGTTTTCGATATCTCAATGAATGCCTCGTCAATGCTCACCTGCTCAAAGGAGTCCGGTGAATCCGCATGGCTTTCAATTATCCTCATAATTCGATCAGATACTTTCGTATAGAAATCCTTGCGCACAGGAAGATAGATCGCATCCGGGTTGAGCTGCCTGGCACGCGAGCAGGGCATGCCTGAATGAATTCCAATATTGCGAGCCACATAGTTACAGGTGCTCACAGAGCCGCCATCACCCCTGCCAGAATACATGCAGACCACCACGGGTTTGCCATGCAGCGATGGATTTTCTCGTTCCTCTACTGCTGCGTAGAAGTAATCCATGTCAACGTGGGCGACAATGCGGAACATTGAAAAGGGAATTGTTTGCAGGGGTTTTATTGTTTGTGGACATTTTAATTAAAAATCGAAAATTGGCTATCTATAAATCCTCTTCTCTAACTCCAGCTAAACTAATATAAATTATATAAAAAGAGAAAACTGAATCCAATTGGATCCAGTTTGTTATCCCTGCAGCCTCTGTCCTGCTCTCTGTAAAGCACTGCCAAGGGTTTTTGCAATCTCACAGTTTTCAGCACACTTTGAGGGGCATGTGCAGTATTTTGGTGTATTTTCCATCATCCATTGACCAAGGAATCCAAAAGCTTTGAGTTCCTCAGGGCTGGCATTCTCTACGTAGTCATTTATGTCATCCAATTCCATGATTGATCACCAAAAGTACTTTGCACGTACATATTAATATAGTATTTTATCATTAAAATGTACAAAAAAACTATTTGATACATATTTCTAACCAAAAAATCAATTCATCCGGATCATGGTATTATGAGAGAATTAGAATTAACATCAGATGCTGTTTCTATTTTATGCAAGGAAATTACTGCCCTTCGCTCGGATCTTAATCGGTTCAGAAGTGAAGTTAGCACAAATAAAACAAAATCACTGTTTAATGAATTTAGGAATCAATGTGCTGCAACAGTTATCAGCGAATCTGTAGATAATGCTTTTGATCTCATTGGAAGCGAAGGGAAAGACTGCCCTATGTGGACGCAATGTAAGCCCACGTTTATTAATTTTTTTGATGAGTTAATAGGCTATGCCAAGAACGGTCAGCTATCAGAGAACAACATTGCAATTATGAGGAGTCAATTTGACAAAATTAAGAAACAGGCAGCCGAATTTGATCAATGTTCAAAATGCTTCAGATATGTAGAAGCCTATTTTGATCGGCAGGTTGAAATATTACAGAAGATGGGAATTTATCAAAACGAAAGTAGCAGAGGATTACAAATTCAGGATCTTCGTGAAGATCAAGTATCCAGCCTGATAGGAGAGTCATTAAGCAGCGCTGTAAGGGTGCAGATTTTGAAAGCCTTATATGACGAAGGAAAATCATTTACTGAACTTTCAAAAATAACAAAGCTTCGTGGTGGCAATCTCCTATTCCATCTGGAAAAACTGCTGGACAAAGGATTAATCAGGCAGCGTGAGGAACGTGGTGAATATCAGATCAGCTTGCAAGGTTATCATATACTTAATTCTATGCTGGAACTTATGAAAACACTGAGTATTAATGATAACGAACCTAAGCTTTGTGGAATTTCCCAACCAGACTAAACATACAATTTTAACTATCAAGGTTGTGTATTAAGACCTTGAATTTTAGTTTTAAAATTAATTTCTATACCTTCTGATCCTCAATTATCCTCATTGTGTTTTCTGTATTGAGTAATATCTAAAGGATATATTCTTTTTTTGTGGATAAAGGGTGCATGAAGGTATGTTTTACAAGGATGACGGGTGTTACTTCCCTGAAAAAGTTGGCTAAAAAGAAGAAGCGTGACGAATCGCTTTTAGTTCATGCGTGACATATGTCAGGGTATATAGGATGTTTATTGGATTTTACATACAAAAGACTGTAAACGATCATTAGTGCATCCGTTGTTTTAAATGCCCTTGGCATCGAAAAATAAATTAGAGGAAATAGATTATCACCGGCAACAAAATCACTCCCATTGCATGGGCTCGTCTTACTTTCATAAAGGGTGGCAGCAATCCAATGGTAGTGGCAATTATAAACAGGATGAAACCATAAAAGCCTGTTAATAGTGTTACAGTTACACATAGGAATGCAAGAACAGCTTTACAGATCTTTTTATACTCTATTCTTGTAAGCACTTTATGGACATTGTTTCCTATAATCACAGTTGAGAAATACGAAAATAATGAAGCTATCAGAATGGTGATAATGCATATAACTATAAACATGTTGTTGATTCCTGTATCCTGAAGAAGCTTGTCCACTGCAACCATCGCACCATTGCGTGTTTTTTCGATAATTACCAGTGCAAATAAACCAAAAATAGCGTTACTTGTGTTCACACCTGAAATCGAAACTATGAATTCTTTTGCTTTTTCAAGCACATGGTTGCCATTTTGTTCCTTTGAAAAGTTATCCGGAATCAAGAGTCTGGTTATTACAGTTGCAGTGGATGAAGAGACTCCAGGTAGCCATGCCACAAGAGAACCTGCAAAACTGCCGGTAAGAATTCCTCTGGCAATGTTTTTGGTGGGGAGTTTCATCTGCGAAATGTTTTTGATAGGAATATGGGCACCCGACATCATGCTAATGATCAGCTGTGAGGATCCAAATAAGCCACTAAGGAGCGGAAGCAATACAGTTGGTTCTCCCAGATCAATAAGTGGCTTTACCAGATAGTCTGTTTTAAAAGCCATATATCCCAAAAATCCGCTTGCCAGGAAAATTAGCATTGCATAAAAGCAGAAGCGAAGCCGAGACAGTGAGCCCTGTCCGGGTACAAATTCTCCCTTTTCAGTGAGGATCAATATGATTGATATCAAAATCAGAATAAGAGCCATATTTTCCTGAATAAGGGAGTAGTTATTTGCAAAAATGAAGATGATTGGAGGTGCAAGAACAAGGGAGAATATAACAGAACCTGCACTTCCAAGTGCTGAAAGCCTGACCGCTTCCGCACCGTAGCCATCGAGAAGCAGCCGATGTCCCGGCAATACTGCCAATGCTACATCATCATTTGGTGCTCCCAGGAATATCGCCGGAATTATATCATGGAAAGTATGTGAAATCGAGTTGGAGAGGATTACTAAGGCAATATATATCGGTGATATACCAAAATCAATAAAAATTGGTGAGAGGGACAGGAGAATTAATGCAAAATTATTGGTATGTATTCCCGGGATAAGGCCAGATACCACTCCAAGTAAGTAGCCAATGAGTATAGAAATGATGAGATAAGTAATTGTTATGGTTTCAAACATGTTTAGAGGAAATGTGTTATTTCTCAAATCCAATTTAATTATTTTTACTTATAGCTTGTGTTATTTGGACTGGACAAAGGTTACTACTTTATACCAGAACTCCAATGGAATGATTTAATGCCACAATCCACCTCCAAAAAATGCATGAAATGCAATGCTGACGCTATTATTTTCCAGAAGTATTCCGGCATGCACCTGTGTCGCAAACATTTCATTGAGGATGTGGAGCGCAAGGTCAAGCTCACGATACGCAAGCATTTCAATATAGGGAAAAATGAAACACTGGCTGTTGCATTAAGTGGTGGAAAAGATAGCTGTGTTGTACTCTATGTTCTCCATAAGATTTTCCATGAGCGGCGGGACCTTAATATCGTGGCAATAAGTGTTGATGAAGGTATCAAAGGCTACAGGGAGCACTCCCTAGAATATGCAAAAGAACTTGCTTCAACCCTTGGAATAAAACACATTATACGTTCATTTGAAGACGAATATGGCACTACCCTTGACGGACTCACAGCAAAAAACCGTGTTCTTGGAGCATGCAGCTATTGTGGCGTATTGAGAAAATCCATCCTCAACAAAGTAGCATTGGAAATAGGTGCAAACAGGTTAATTACCGGGCATAATCTGGATGATGAAGCCCAGACGATACTTATGAATCACCTTAGCGGGGATGTGGATCGAATGGTCAGGCTTGACCCTCCCAGGGAGATCGAAGGCATGGTCCTCAGGGCTAAACCGCTGCGGAAAATTCCGGAAAAAGAAGTAGCACTTTATGCTCTTGTGAACGATATCCCCGTAGATTTGGAAGTTTGTCCCTATGCACATGAAGCACTTCGAGGGGAAGTTCGCGATATGCTTAACGGTTTTGAATCAAGACACCCAGGTACAAAATACTCTCTTCTGAGGGGTTTTGACAAGATGGTTAAACTACTGGCCGCTGATTTTCCTCCGGCAACAATCAGCAAGTGTAGGGTATGTGGGCAGGCATGCAATGCTGAAGTTTGTCAGGCATGTCGTTTGCTTGAAAAAATCTGATCTCAAACTTATGTCAGGTAATCGTCGATATCATAGATTTCTTTTCCTGTTCTTCGCATAAACATTCGTGTCCACCAAATGACCGTAAGTGGTTGTATTACTGCGAAGGAAATAACGAAATCTGCAAAAGACCAGAATGTACCAAGAGCTTCAATTGTTCCCATCATCTGACCAATAAGTGCAACCAGGATTGAAATACTGAATATGAATAACCAGAGAAGGAAAGTATCAAGCTTGTTTTGCATGAAAACACTGAAACCTTTCTCAAGGGCGCCGACAGGATCAAGATTTTCGATAACAACTGCATATTCGGAGTAGGTGAAAATCAAATCTACTGCCATTATGTAGAGTGTCCATAAGAGCATTCCCAAAGCCAGTATAAGTGCTCCTGACACGGCTTCTTCCGGATATAACAGGAAACTGTCCAGATCCCTTATGCTAAGGATTCCCGGTAAGATAAAAACAATGCCTGTGAGCATTATTAAAAGAAGTATGAATTTGATAAGGAAAAGATTTACAAAATTCTCTTTTCCATATGTGAGCATGTCCCCGATTGTAGAAAATCCTTTTTCAGAAGCCGATTTTGCCATTCCTATGGCTCCAGCCTCAAAATATGATCCAATTATTGTCATAATAATTATTGCGAGCAAAACAATAGCTCCCACCAGCAGAAAATTGTCATAGAAAGAGGTGTTTAAAATTTTCATTACCATTTCAGGTTCAATTGCATCAGGGTTTTTCGGTAGAGAAGGCATTGCCGGCACAACAAGCAATGCAATAGCAACTGTTAACGCACCAAAAATGACAAACATTCCAAAAAAAACATTCAGAAAAAATGGAATGCAAATGTTTAAGTTATGTGTCCATGTCTGAAAGCCTTTTCTTAACGTCAGGCTTATGCTTTCCATTTGAAAAATCTCTCCTATTTATTATCGCGATTGTTATATCCTTTTTCAGCCTAATGGGAATATTGTACTTAATGCGTTCTTATACTATAAAAATAGTGTAAAAGCTGTGATGACCATGGAATCTGAAAAACAGACTTTGGTAGTTGTATCGCATTGCCACTTAAATCCTTCTTCAAGGCTTTTGGGAATTAAACCTCCTTCCCGGATTAGTACCGGGGATGCAAATATTATGCAGCTACCATGTCCTGAATTGATCTTCTTTGGTGCAAACAGAAGAGAAATTACGAAAGACCAATTACAACATCCTTCTTATAGGCGTTTCTGCCATGATCTTTTTGTGCCCTTTGCTGATATGATAGAAGAGCTTTACAACAAGGGAATGGAGATCAAGATTGCTGGTGTAAGGAAAAGTCCTTCCTGTGCAGTTAAATGCACTACCGTGGGAGGACAAAAAGGCAAGGTTTCGGAGTTCACTCATTATCATGTGGCGGGTAAAGGTGTATTTTTTGAAGAAATCGAAAAAGAACTTTTTGAGAGAGGGGTTTCATTTCATATGTGTGAACATTAAAAAGGAACGATTCATTTAGAAACATTTATATAGGATAGCACGATCTTAGAGTCGTGCTAGCGGGTAAAACTCTAATTTTCTTCAAACCCCACTCCCCAAATACACCAAACCCCCCATTAAGCCCGCTAGCTTTCTTATCATACTTTTTTTTGAATTGTTAATTCCAATTGAAGTCTGTATTATATGCTTAGAAGGGGGTCACTTTTGCGGATTTTTTATATTTGGAACAAGCTTGAATCTTAAATACCAAAAGTGGCTGATTTTTCAAACGATTACTCTTGTTGAATACGGATAAAGAAATGATTATCCTCAACTCCTGCATTCAAAAGTAACGCCCGGAATAACAAAACTAAGATAATTGAAATATTTTTCTTAATACAGTAATTTATATTTAAAAAGAGTAACTGAAGGTCGTCCAATGACCTTCAGAAAATACCTGCTCCGATGAACAGGGATGCAAACAGAATGGCCACCATGTTGACTACCTTTATAAGGGAGTTCAGTGCGGGACCGGCTGTGTCTTTGAATGGGTCACCAACGGTGTCACCGACTACTGCTGCTTTGTGTGCATCAGAGCCTTTTCCGCCGTGATATCCGTCTTCAATAAGTTTCTTTGCGTTATCCCATGCTCCACCGCCGTTATCCATTGTGAGAGCAAGCAGAAGACCGGATGCAATAATTCCTATAAGAAGTCCTCCGAGTGCAAGTGGACCGAGTATGACTCCAACGAGCAAGGGGGTTACCACTGCAAGGATACCGGGAATTGACATCTCACGGATAGCTGCTGCGGTAACAATGTCCACACATTTTCCGTATTCCGGTTTTGCAGTTCCTTCCATGATTCCGGGGATTTCACGGAACTGGCGACGTACTTCATTTACAATACTAAAAGCAGCTTTTCCGACTGCCTGCATGGTTACTGCACTGAAAATGAATGGCAAAAGGGCACCAATAAATAATCCCACAAGAACCACGGGGTTATCAAGACTCAGGGATCCAGACTCAAGATTAACTTTAAGGCGGTAGTCTGCGAAGAGTGCAAGCGCACCAAGGGCCGCAGAACCGATTGCATATCCCTTTGTGACGGCTTTTGTGGTATTACCTACAGCGTCAAGGGCATCAGTTGTGTTACGAACCTCCTCAGGTAGGCCGGCCATCTCGGCAATCCCACCTGCATTGTCAGTTATTGGTCCGTATGAGTCAAGTGTTACAATCATACCGGTCACAGAAAGCATTGCAGCTGCGGCAATAGCAATCCCGTAAAGACCCATTGCAGGATCCGTGGCTCCTCCGGTAATGAAGAAAGAAGCGAGAATACCAATTACAATGATTGCCACAGGAAGAGCTGTACTTTCAAACCCTATTGCAAGTCCTTCAATAACGTTAGTACCTGCACCGGTTTCCGAAGCTTTTGCTATCGTTTTGACAGGGCGGAAACTGGTGGAAGTATAATATTCTGTGAATACCACAATCAGAACCATTATTGCAATCCCTATAAGAGATGCATAATAGAGGTTCATGTTGCCCATTAACATGTCTGTTACAAAGTAGAATGCAACAAGACAGAGGCCTGCAGATACGGCAACCCCTTTGTAAAGCGCTTTCATAATCTTACGATCATCCCCGACTTTCACAAAGAAGATTGATATGATTGATGCTAAAATAGCGACTGCACCGAGAATAAGCGGGTAAAGAATAGCGTTTGGATAAGCTTCAATTAACTGGCTACCCAGCAACATGGAAGCAAGGACGGTTACAACATAGGTCTCGAACAGGTCTGCACCCATTCCTGCACAGTCACCTACATTGTCGCCGACGTTGTCAGCAATAACACCTGCATTACGCGGATCATCTTCAGGAATTCCGGCTTCTATCTTACCTACAAGGTCTGCGCCCACATCAGCAGCCTTTGTGAAAATACCACCCCCAACCCTTGCGAACAGGCTGATGAGACTTGCACCGAATCCGAATCCTACGACTTGATCTACGTCTCCGAAGAGGATGTAGAAGATACTGGTGCCGAGAAGAGCTAATCCTACAACTGCAAAACCGGTAACTGCACCTCCTTTTACTGCAACGCTCATTGCGTCCTGAAGGCTGCGGGATGCAGCATTAGCAGTCCTGACATTAGCACGTACAGAAACATTCATTCCTATATAACCTGCAAGTGCAGAACTTACGGCACCTACAATGAAACCGATAGCTACCCTGCCACTGTGTTCAGCAATCAGGAAGTATATCAGGAACGTCAAAATGACGGCTACTATTGCTATTGTTTTATATTGACGATTCAGATATGCCATTGCCCCTTCCTGGATTGCCTTGGATATTTCCTGCATCTTCTCATTTCCGGTTCCTTCTTTAAGAACACGGCTTGCAAAGAATGCGGAAAATACAAGACTAATAATACCTGCCAGGGGGGCAAGATATATTATATTCTCCATTACAACACTCCTCTGGTCTTTTGTTGTTTGATTTTATTAGTGTATAGTGTATTATTTGATCAAATCAAAGTTATTCGATTACAAATAACAGGCAGTAATATTTGCAAATAATTTATATTCCTGCCAGAAGGCAGGTTGAAATAGTATACACCAGATATGAATGTATCGCTTGAAAATTTTTTAACCTGTACATATCAATTATGTTTTGTAATGATAGCTTCTATTTTAATGTGGAATTGGAGCTGAAGAGAGACTTAAATAAGATTTAAAATCAATCTTAAAGTTGTTGCCTTTTCCCAATCAATAAATTGATTTATGATTTTGGGTCATACTTATGTTTTGAATATTAAGTAAAAATAATTATAATGCATATAAAATCCCATATTGCTTATAAACAATTAGTATTTATAGTAACTTTATGAGACAGGTGGCAATCATCTTTATATGCATAATTATTACCTCATTATTTCTTACTCCGGCGGTAGCTCAGGAAGAAAGTGCCTGTATTCATATTAAGGAGATGTACCTGAGATTTGACGGTGATGATGCTACTGTAACTATCTATTTTGATATGGATTTATTTGGAGACCTTTACGTATTTGCTTTTGGAAGTCGTCATCTTGAGCCTGAACTTATAAAGATATTTTCGATTTTTGATGATTTAGAGATTCGGAAAATAGGAATGGATAATGCTGTAATAGAGCTAGCTAATGTATCGCGACAAACGGATAGTTATTATCTGTTTGATGAAAGAGAGCTCGGTACTGAGGTCGAAGAACTCATTATTCTATATCCTTCCGGTCCTAACATGCGTTTTAATGATGTGTCCGAGATACCGCCCCTCTTTTATGAAGTTTCATAATCTTTTAGAAACGACATATATAGTCTCGATTTGTAATGGTTATTCATTAACTATATATACCATCACTTACTGATTTCTAATGGACGCTAACAATCTTCCACATTCATAAAAGGAAGTATTTCCTGCCTTTCATAGGGCTTAAAAGAACTGGATCATACGGGAACATGGAGTATGTGAGGGTACAATCACATGGATGAAATGATAGAATCTTCTTTAAAAGAACAACTGGTTGTAAATCCACCTGAAGAATTTTCCAAATATGCAAATATCAACGATCCTGAAATCTACAGGAGGGCAGAAGAAGATCCCAAAACGTTTTGGGAAGAACTTGCCCGAAATATAGATTGGTTTGAAGATTGGGATGAAGTACTTGAATGGAAACCTCCGCATAGTAAATGGTTTGTCAATGGCAAGTTAAACGCATCTTACAATTGTCTTGATAGACATCTGGAGTCTAAAAGAGACAAACTTGCTATAATATGGGAAGGGGAAGAGGGTGCTGAGAAGACATACACTTATGAAGAGTTATATGATGCAACCTGTCGCTTTTCTAATGTTCTCAAAAAAATAGGTGTTCAAAAAGGGGATATTGTTACCATTTATCTTCCTATGATACCTGAGGCAATTATTGCAATGCTGGCTTGCGCCCGAATTGGAGCCCCTCACAGTGTAGTCTTTGCAGGTTTTTCTCACGAGGCGCTTGCTCAGAGGATTAATGATGCCAGGAGTGAATACGTTATCACCTGTGATGGATATCATTACCGGGGTAAACTCCAGGCCCAGAAGGCAAAAACCGACAAAGGCCTGGAAAAGGTTTCAGGTGTTAAACAGGTTCTGGTTGTCCGACATGCGGGAAATGAAGTTGATATGAAAGACGGGAGAGATGTGTGGCTTGACCATCTGCTTCATAAAGTAAATTCCGATTGCCTGGCTGAACCTATGGATTCCGAAGATGTTCTTTTCCTTATGTACACCAGTGGAACTACAGGAATACCTAAAGGAGTTGTACATTCCACCGGCGGTTACCTTGTAGGTGCATATGCCACTGCCAACTGGGTTTTCGATTTGAAAGATAATGATATTTACTGGTGTACTGCTGATATTGGTTGGATTACCGGTCATTCATATATTACGTATGGTCCGCTACTCAATGGTGCAACAATCCTAATCTATGAAGGAGCTCCTGATTATCCTGAAAGAGATCGATTCTGGAGGATCGTGGAAAAATACAAGGTTACTATTTTCTACACTGCACCTACAGCTATACGCATGTTTATGAAATGGGGTGATACTCTACCACAAAAACATGATCTCTCCTCCCTGCGCCTGCTTGGAAGTGTGGGAGAACCGATTAATCCTCGCGTATGGCTCTGGTATTATTGCCAAATAGGAGGTAAACGCTGCCCTGTGGTTGATACCTGGTGGCAGACGGAAACCGGCATGATCATGATAACTTCCCTTCCCGGCATAACGCCCATGAAACCGGGAAGTGCATCAAAACCTTTCCCGGGTGTAAAAGCGGTAGTTCTTGATGAAGAAGGTAATGAGGTACCAGTTGGAAAAGGCGGATATCTTGCTATCAAAGACCCGTGGCCAAGTATGATACGTACCATTCATGGCAATGAAGAGCGCTTCCTCAAAACATACTGGAGCAAGTGGGGTGGTGATATTTACCTTTCAGGAGACGGTGCTCGTGTGGATGAAGACGGTTATATATGGGTGCTTGGTAGGCTTGACGATGTCATCAAGGTCGCAGGACACCGACTCGGGACAATGGAAATAGAAAGTTCACTTGTATCACATCCCGCAGTCGCTGAAGCGGCAGTTGAAGGAAAAGCCGATGAACTCAAAGGAGAGGTTATTGTTGCTTTTGTTATACTTGAGGAATATGTGGAACCTTCTGATAAACTTAAGGATGAGCTCAAAGCCCATGTTGCAGATGAAATCGGACCCATTGCAAGACCCGCCGATATCATCTTTACTGAGGACCTTCCCAAAACCCGCAGCGGTAAAATCATGCGAAGGATACTAAAGGCCATCACCAACGGGCAGGATGTGGGAGATGTGACAACACTCCAGAATCCGGATATTGTGGAGAAGTTGAAGCAGAATGTTGCGGGGGAGTGATCGCAACTAGATATATTTTCAGGGAGTAAAAACGATTGGGGTTTTGACTCTACGGTTATGCAGTTAAAGGCGTTTGTATTTTCAAAAGGAGTTAGTTGTGACAATTTAGTTTTAGCCAGCTGTCTTCCAATTAAATTAACTCTGGATCATCAAGCTCCACATCCAATACTGGAAGATCAATAACTGTACCATCCCTACTGTAACAAACCCAGCTATCTTCATCATAAGGTTCAGCCACAATTATGTGTCTGTTTCCTGTTTTGCTGAATAGTCTTAAGTCTTCTTTGGATGGTCTTGCACTAGGTCCGGGGTGGCTATGAACAGATCCCACTGATTCAACATTTGGCATCATGAATAATTTGATTACGGCATTTCTGTCACTGCTCTCAGTACCCGGCAAAATAAGTACATCTGTAATAATCCCATTTTCTTCACGCAGCAATCCGGCAAATTCATTTGGAGCTGTGGTTTTTGCAGCTCCAAGTATAAATTCCAGTGTAGCCTTTGCAATGCCCCTGATCATTTCCATAAGTTAGTAAAGAATGGTTATGATATATAGTTACGTTCGTAGGTTTTAGGCAATCAAAAGATATGCCAATCCGGAAAATAATCCACCTGCTAAAGTCGCATAGAAATTTACCCCACTGTTTGACAGGTATCCCCTTTTTTGTAAAGTTCCACCAAGCAAACTATCGATGTTTGTTCCAACAAAACCACCTACACACGTGAAAATTATAGCATAATAAATATTTTCAGTCATTCCGAACACAGTTGCAAGAATTGCAATTACACATGCTCCTCCGATTGCCGCCATTTCTCCTAAAACTGTAATTGCACCGTCTGTACCACTTTTTGTAGGTTTCAGATTTGTTATCATACGAGGAGTCTGTTTTGCAGTAGTTCCAATTTCACTGGCGAGTGTATCTGCAGTTGCTGTCGCTACTGTTCCAAGGTATGCATAACTTATAAGCTCTGCATGCTGTGGGTAGATCCCATAAGCTATTGCAAATGCAAGTGCAGCAGTGCTATTGCTGAAAACGTTTTCATAACTGCGTATCCCTCCCTTTTCCTGTGCGAGTCCTTTTGATAGTTTGTATTCATAGCGGTATCTTGTAAACATGCCTCCAAGTATGAAAAATGTGAGCAGTAGGACATACCATAAAATGTTACTAAAAACGATTATAAGAACGCCCATAAGGGTTGAACTCATAACAGCGGATATATCGGCTATTTTTGTAATGTATGCAAGATACCCAAAAGACAACGAAAAAATGAAGGCAAAGAGCAAGTGCAGTGGAGAGATTGAATATCCAAATGAAACAAGCACCCACATAGCCATAGCAGATCCGAGAGTCATGGAGAGCATCTTATCAAATTCAGACGGTATCGATTCGAAAAGTGCCGCCATGATCGCACCGATTATGGCCGTAAACAACATTATTTCATAGCCACTTTCTCCGTTGCAGTATAATGACCATCCTCCTGCAATGGCAGCTACAATTCCTCCGGCAAGAAGCAGACAAATGCTTGAGGGGAGAGAGTGATGATTTCTATTTAGATTCCCATTTTCACGGATGGTTTTTGCAACCATTAAACCAATTGAGGATATTTCCAGTGACTGAATTATGATATAATCAGGGAATGAATATTCCAATTGCTGAGAAATCAGATCTATAACAAAAAGGATGGTTATTGCAAGGAAGAGGTAATAGTATTCCCCGATAACTTTGCTTAATACGGTTTTGGATGTCAGGGTCAGTGCAAGAAACAGTAATGTAAGGGGTAAACTCCCTATATATGGGAAGAGTATTAACAAAATGATTGCAAATGAAAGAATTTTCACGTTTTTATTTTTTGAAAATGCTTCCTGAAGACAAGGGGTAGCTTCTGACATATTAATCAAAATGTTTTGTACCATACTTATTCACTGGATTTATAAAAACATAGGGGCAAAATCAGGTTTAATCTACAAAAAAGCTTTTTTGAATCTGGGTGCAGAAATCTGCTATATCATTGTATTTAAGTTCAGCATACCTGTCATGTGGAGTCAGTAGTATTGATTAAAAGAAAACACAGCTAGGGAATGTTGAAATTACAATGAGAACAGAGGTTTTACAAAAAATGTATATATTCCCATGTACGAGGAAAGGAAACGGAAAGCCAACAGTTTAAAAGAACAAACTCTAAATAGCCCTCATCTTAAATTAAAGGTGGGGGTTTTAAGCTTTATGAAAAATTGACATGGATTTATTATTTAGTATTATCGAGAAGATTGTAGTGTTAGATGGATAAAGTTTATTGTAAGTTAGCTAGATAGAAAGTAGATTGAGGTTGAAATAGATTAGATATTATGAAAAATGAGTACAAACATAAACTTTAAGAATATAAATTCAGATAAGTTTTTAAAAAATTTTTCAATGGAAAAATGATTAAGATTTGATATAAAAAAAGGAAATTTAAACCATTTGTCGTATTAATAAATTATTAGTTTCTATGGCAAGTAGCTATAAAAATAGACCGAGGGAATTAGAAAAAAATTTTAAATTTGTTCTATTAATTGTGTATAGAATATTAATATAGATTTATTTATAAAAATGAAATAAAAAATAAACTAATTAA